>DATCLG010000219.1:0-3196 GCA_036564015.1 Longimicrobiales bacterium | reverse complement strand
GGCAACACCCTGGGGGCGGAGCGCCGCCTCGTCGCCCGCCCTGGTCGCGCCCTGGACGGCCCCTTCACCGAGACGAAGGAGCTGATCGGCGGCTACCTCCTGCTCCGGGCCGCCGACCTCGACGAGGCGACCGCGGTCGCGCAGACCTGCCCAAACCTGCCCTACGGCATGATCGTCGAGGTCCGCCCCATCGCCCAGGCCTGCTCCCTCGCCCGCTCCCTCGGCTGGACGACGATGCGCGGGCCGGCCGAGCCGGCGGCCTGACCCGCGCCGTTCGCGACAGCCGCTACGCGGCCCGACCGCCGTTGACGATCCACGGCACGCCGAACCGGTCGACCAGCATCCCGAACCGCTCGGCCCAGAAGGTCTTCTCGAGCGGCATCGTGATCGTCCCGCCCTCGGCCAGCGCCTGGAAGATGCGCTCCGCCTCCCCCGCCTCCTCGACGGTGATCGTCACGGCGAACCCCTGCGGCGCCGCGTACTGCCCCGGCGGCGTATCGGACGCCATGAGCACCGCCTGGCCCGCGACGAGCCGCGCGTGCATCACCCGATCCTGCCACTCCGGGGACAGCTCGCCGGCCATCGGCGAGTCCCGGAACGTCACGATCTCGAGCGTGCCGCCGAGCACGCTGTGGTAGAACCGGAACGCCTCCGCGCACCGGCCATCGAAGTTCAGGTAGGGAATCAGTTCCATGCTCGTACGCTCCTCTCTCACGAACGATACGCCGCCTCGAGCACGGCGATCTCCGGCTTCACCATCCGCAGGAGCGCGTCGCCGACCCGCTTCGACCGCGCCGGATCCGCGTCGTTCAGCCACTCCTGCAACGTGGTCCCATGCCGCGGGCGCCGCCGGCCGGGTTGCCGCTTGCCGAGCGGCGCAGCCTGGCGACGACCCGGGCCTTCCGGCGCCGGGCTCGCCGGGCGCCCCCGACCGGGGGTCCGCATCCCGGCTCCCCTCGTGCGTCGAACGACGGGGCGCGAAATCGACACGCGGCGACGCCGGTCTGTCACGCCTTCCCGTTCTGCGCGGCGAGCTGGGCGCGGAGGCGTTCTTCCTGCTCCCGCAGCTCCGGGGTGAACGCCTCGCCGAAGTCCTCCGCCTCGAAGACCGGGCGGATCTCGAGCTCGCCCTCCGCACCCGTGGGATTGGGGCAGCGCTTGGCCCACTCGATCGCCTCTTCCATGGACTTCACCTGCCAGAGCCAGAAGCCGGCGATCAGCTCCTTCGCCTCGGTGAAGGGCCCGTCGATCACGGTCCGCTTCTCTCCCGAGAACCGGACGCGCACGCCCCTGGAACTCGGCTGGAGCCCCTCGCCCGCGAGCATCACCCCCGCGTTGACCAGCTCCTCGTTGTACTTGCCCATTGCGGCAAGCTCCTCCTCGGTGGGGAGCACGCCCGCCTCGGTGTTCTGGTCGGCCTTCACCAGGACCATGACTCGCATCGTCGCATCTCCTTCCGTTTGCCGGTTGGAACAGAGGCTTCCTTCGGGCGCCAGAGCCGGGCCCCGACCGCACTCGACCGGGCGACCCCGGCCGGCGGGGCGCCCGTGCGTCTCGGCCCGGGCGCGGAGCTCCCCTCTATCGATGCGTCGAACGAGAGGAGGGTATTTCGACACGGGTCCGGTCGCGCGCCGCCAACGGCCCGCCGCAGGTCGGTGCGGCGCGCCCTGGCGCTCGTGCGGATGGAGCCGCACGGGGGCGGCACGAGCCTCTTCCTCAGCCGCCGATCTCGAAGGGGGGCACCTGGCGGCCGTCGACGTCGGTGAACCCGTACTCGCGGGCGAGGTCGCCGACGCGGTAGACGCCGCCGGACCTGGCCATGACGTTCGGGTCGCTGGCCAGGGCGACGACGGCGCGCCCCACGTAGCGCGGACTCTCGGTGCGCGCCAGCGCGGGGACCTCCTGCCAGTGCTCCGCGTCGGTCCGGTGGTTGGCCAGGACCAGCTCGGTCCGCATCCAGCCGGGGGAGACCGCGACCGAGGCGATGCCGTGCGGCCGGAGCTCCTCCGCCAGGGCGAAGGCGAGCCGGGTCATCGTCGCCTTGGCCAGGTCGTAGAAGAAGGTGCCCAGGTACTTGTCTCGGTCCCAGAAGGTCGTGGTGACGATCAGGCCGCGCTTCTGGCGCAGGAAGAGCGGCGCCGCAGCCCGGCTCGCCAGGATGTGGTTGCGGACGCCCCGCTCGAACATCCCCTCCCAGTGGCTCAGCGGCTGCTCCCAGAACGGCTCGGCGCCGATGTGGTCCTGGTGGCCGCCCCAGGCGTTGTTGACGAGGACGTCGAGCTGGCCCTGCTCGCGCTCGACCCGCGCGAACAGCTCCCGGACCTCCTGCTCGCGGGTGTGGTCGCAGGGCACCGGGATGCCGACGCCGCCCAGGCGGGTAACGTCGTCCGCCGTGTCCTCGATCGTGCCCGGGAGCGCCGTCTGCCCGATGTGGGCGAGGAACCGGTCGTAGCCGGGCGCGGGGCGCCCGCGCACGCTGCGGCCGGTGACGTACACCGTCGCGCCCGCGGCGCCCAGCTCGAGCGCGATCCCGCGTCCGGCCCCGCGGCTCGCGCCGGTCACGACCGCGACGCGGCCCTCTAGCGGCCGCCCCGGCCGAACGTCTCGACTCCGATCCATGTCGTCCGTTCCTCCGGTCTCATCTCGGATCCCGGCCGCCCGCGCATCGGGTCGGGATCAGCGCTTCACCGCCCCGAACGCCGCAAAACAGCTATTTTTGTGGAGCACGTCCACGCTCGCGAACCCCACCCGCTCGAGGAGCGCGAGCTGGTAGGAGAGAGGGCGAGGGGAGTCTTCCCACTCGATGTAGGCGAACACACGGTCCCGCAGCTCCGCGCCGCCCTGTCCCTCGAGGTAGGCGCCGTACCGCTGCCACATCAGGCTCTGCACCGAGGGGATGGAGTGCTCGATCAAGTCGACGATCCAGAGGGAGCCGCCCGGCCGGAGCGCGCGGTGGAAGGCCTCGAAGACGGCCTCCCACTCCTCGTCGGCGCGGAGGTGGTGCAGGACCGTCGCCGCCAGGATGATGTCGAACCGCGCCTCGCCCAGGTCGAGGTCCCGGATGTCCGCCTGGATCGCCGTGATCGAACGCGCCACCGGGCCGAGGCGCTCCGTGGCCCGATCGAGCATGGGGCGGCTCAGATCCACCAGCGTGACGTCCAGCCCAGGCAGCGCCTCCAGGAGCTTGAGCGTGTAG
>DATCLG010000218.1:0-13694 GCA_036564015.1 Longimicrobiales bacterium | reverse complement strand
TTCCTCAGGAGAGGCCACCTTTCCCCCAGAGACCATGCGGCCCCCAGGGTCCATGCGGTATTAGCCCGAGTTTCCCCGGGTTATCCCCCGCACAGGGATAGATTGCTCACGTGTTACTCACCCGTCCGCCGCTCGGCTCAGGCCCGAAGGCCTGTCCTCGCTCGACTTGCATGTGTTAGGCACGCCGCCAGCGTTCGTCCTGAGCCAGGATCAAACTCTCCAACAGGAAAGCTCAACCCAACTCAACGAACACGTAACGTGTCCGGAATTACCTTTCGCACCCTTTGCGCTCGAAGCGCCAGCCCACGAGAAGGTATGCTCGCGGGCAGGGCCCACACGGACGTCCTCGACCTCGGTTGTCAAACAGCTCGTCTGTTGTCTCGAAGAACAGGGGCCAAATTCTAGCACGACTCGCGTGCTTCGTCAACCCCCCACCCCCCGAGACACCTCCGCGGTCTCCCGACCGCAACCAGCCTGATATCATAATCAACGGCGCCCGGTCTGTCAAGCGGTCCCCGGAACGGTGACCCTGACCTGGGCGCCGAAGGTTTTGAAATTTAAGGGATTAGACGCCGCGCGTCAACCCCTCGGGGCGGCGGCGGAACTCAGTCCCAGATCTCTCGCCGCGGGCGCCTGCTCAACTCCTCCTCTTCCTCGTAGTCGAACTCCTCATCCCAGTCCTCCTCGTCCT
Organism: Longimicrobiales bacterium; assembly: GCA_036564015.1. Classification (GTDB taxonomy): domain Bacteria; phylum Gemmatimonadota; class Gemmatimonadetes; order Longimicrobiales; family RSA9; genus DATCLG01. Next base: position 13,003 of record DATCLG010000218.1, on the reverse strand, counting down.
CCCATTCGTCCTCCTCGTCCTCCCACTCGTCCTCGTCCCACTCGTCCTCCTCCCAGTCCTCTTCCTCCCAATCCTCGTCGCCCCACTCATCCTCGTCGAAATCCTCTTCGCCGAAGGCCAGCAGGACGATGTCCTCCTCCCAGCCCGCGCGCCAGCGCCCAGCTAGCACGTCCGCCATTGCAGCCCCTCCTTGCGAGGCGGTTCCGAATGAAGATTTACAGCGAATTCCCCCGCTGCAGCGGGTCCCAACTGTATGGATTGGCCCAAGGTAAACGCCGAACGCGGTCTGTCAAGGGGGATCACCCCCTTCACCCGGCCATCCGGGCCGCCTTCTTGCGCTCGTGGGCCTTCAAATGACGCTTCCGCAACCGGATCGCCGTCGGGGTCACCTCCACGAGCTCGTCCTCCGCGATGAACTCCAGCGCCGACTCCAGCGTGAGCTGGCGCGGCGGCTCCAGCAGGATCGCCTCGTCGGAGCCCGCGGCCCGGATGTTGGTCAGCTTCTTCCCCTTCGTGACGTTCACCTCCATGTCGCCCGGGCGGGAGTTCTCCCCCACGATCATCCCCTCGTAAACCTCGATGCCCGGGCCGATGAAGAGGGTGCCCCGCTCCTGCAGGTTGTAGAGGGCGTAAGCGACGGAGACGCCGTCCACCATGCTCACCATGACGCCGCGCTCCCGGCCCCGGATCGGTCCCGCCCAGGGGCCGTACTCCAGGAACCGGTGGTGGATCGTGCCCTCGCCGCGGGTGTCCGTGAGGAACTCGCTCCGGTACCCGAAGAGGCCGCGCGCGGGGACCTTGTAGATCAGTCGCACGGTCCCGGCGCCGGAGTTCCGCATCTCGAGCATCTCGCCGCGGCGCTGGCCGAGCTTCTCGATCACCACCCCCACGTAGCTCTCGGGGACGTCGATCGTCACCTCCTCATACGGCTCGAGCGTCTCGCCGTGCGGCCCCTTCCGGGTGATGATGCGGGGGCGCGAGACCGCGAACTCGTAGCCTTCGCGCCGCATCGTCTCCATGAGGATCCCGAGGTGCAGCTCGCCGCGGCCCGAGACGGTGAAGGTGTCGGGAGAGTCGGTGTCCTCGACCCGGAGCGCGACGTTCCGCTCCAGCTCGCGGTAGAGCCGCTCCCGGAGATGGCGGCTGGTGACGAACTTCCCGTCGCGGCCGGCGAAGGGCGAGGTATTCACCATGAAGTCGACCGAGATCGTCGGCTCCTCGATAGCGATGCCGGCCAGCGGCTCGGGGCAGGCGGGGTCCGCCACGGTGGAGCCGATCTCGACGCCCTCGAGCCCGGCGAGCGCGATGATCTCGCCCGCGGCCGCCTCCTCGATCTCGAGGCGCTGGAGCCCCTCGAAGGTGTAGAGCTTCGCGACGCGGCCCTGCCGGTCCGTGGTCGGGGCCTCCGCGGCCCCGGAGTCCGCGCCCTGCGGCGCCAGCAGCACGACCGGGTCGCCGACCCGCACCACGCCGCGCTCGATCCGGCCGATCGCCAGCCGGCCGAGGTAGGGCGAGTGGTCGATCGTCGAGACGAGCATCTGGAACGGCGCATCCCGGTTGCCGGGCGGCGGGGGCACCGATTCCAGGATCGCCTCGAAGAGCGGCGAGAGGTCCCGGCGCTCGTCGTCCAGGGAACGGACCGCGTAGCCCTCCCGCGAGGAGGCGTAGAGGAACGGGGCATCGAGCTGCGCGTCGCTCGCCTCGAGCTCCAGGAAGAGCTCCAGCACCTCGTCGTGCACGCGCAGCGGCTCGGCGTCCGAGCGGTCGATCTTGTTGATCACGACGATCGGCGACAGCCCGAGCTCGAGGGCCTTACGGGTCACGAACCGGGTCTGCGGCATCGGCCCTTCGGCGGCGTCCACCAGGAGCAGGACGCCATCCACCATGCGCAGGATCCGCTCCACCTCGCCGCCGAAGTCGGCGTGCCCCGGGGTGTCGACGATGTTGATCTTGTGCCCGCGCCAGCGCACCGCGGTGTTCTTGGCGAGGATGGTGATGCCTCGCTCGCGCTCGAGCGGATTGGAGTCCATGACGCGCTCGGCCACGACCTGGTTCTCGCGGAACGCGCCGGCCTGGCGGAGCATCTGGTCGACGAGCGTGGTCTTGCCGTGGTCGACGTGGGCGACGATGGCAACGTTACGGATCATTCCCGGAGGCCACTTCCCTTCGGATCGGTCGCGAGACTGCAGGAAACCGGACCACCCCCGGGCCCGGGGCAGCCAAGGAACGTAACGAAACGGGGCGGTTCTCTCAAGGCGCGGGGAGGATCGTGGCGGCGATGGTGCGCTCCCGCGGGCCGTCCCACTCGGCGAGGAAGACGCGCTGCCAGGTGCCAAGGAGCAGGTCGCCGTCCTCGATGAGGAGCGTGAGGCCGGGGCCGAAGAGCGAGGTCTTCACGTGCGAGTCGGAGTTGCCTTCGACGTGCTGGTAGTCGCCGTGTCGGGGCACGAGGCGGCGCAGCGCGGCGACGATGTCGCGGGCGACGTCCGGGTCGGCGCCCTCGTTCACGGTGAGGGCGCAGGTGGTGTGGAGGGACCAGAGATGCACGACGCCGTTGCGGACGCCGCTGGAGCGGACGAGGGAACGCACGTCGGGGGTGATGTCGACGAGCTGCTCGCGTTCGCGGGTGCGGACGTGGATACGCGACGGCATGGTGCGGTGTCGTCTCCTCGGGTCAGAGGTGGTGTTCCTGGACGTACATGGCCTCGCGCTCGAGCTGGATGGTGACGTGGCGGATGTCGAAGCGCTCGCGCATCCGGTGGTGGATCTCTTCGAGGATGCGCTGGTGGTCGGCGGGGTCCTGAACGACGGCGTGGCCGCTCATGGCGAGGAAGCCGCTGGTGACGGTCCAGACGTGGAGGTCGTGGACCTCGTCGACGCCGGGGATTTCGCCGATGGCGCGGCGGACCTCGGCGAGGTCGATGTGAGGCGGGACGGCCTCGAGGAGGACGTCGACGGACTCACGGACGAGCTTCCAGCTGCTGACGAGGATCAGCAGGCCGACGAAGACGGAGATGAGGGGGTCGGCGAACGTCCAGCCGGTGGCCATGATGGCGGCGGCGGCGAGGATCGCGCCGAGGGAGCCGAGCACGTCGCCCACGACGTGGAGGTAGGCGCCGCGGACGTTGAGGCTGTGGCCCGCGGAGCGGTGGAGGATGAAGGCCGCGATGAGGTTGGCGGCGAGGCCGGCGATGGCGACGCCGAGCATGAGGCCGCTCTCGACGGGCTGCGGGTCGCGGAAGCGCTGCCACGCCTCGTAGAAGATGAAGAGCGACAGCAGGATGAGGGTCACGCCGTTGAGGAGGGCGGCGAGGATCTCGGCCCGGAGGAAGCCGAAGGTCTTCTCCGGGGGTGCGGGCCGCTGGGCGAACCAGAGCGCGAAGAGCGACAGGGCGATCGCCGCCACGTCGGTGAGCATGTGGGCGGCGTCGGCCATGAGGGCCAGCGAGTTGGAGAGCCAGCCGCCGATGAACTCGGCGACCATGAAGGTCGCGGTGAGGGCGAGGACGATCTTCAGCCCTTTCCTGCCGAGGAGGCGGTGGTGCCGGTGGTCGTGGTGGCCGTGGTGGTGGTCGTGGCGATCGTGGCCATGGCCGTCCGCGAGGCGGCGGCCGGACGCGCCGGCGGGGAGGCCGCTACCGGAGCCCGCGGGCAGATCGTCGGCGCGGCGGCGGGGCCCGCACTCGGTGCAGCCGATGGGCGGTGTGCTCATCGCTGGTTGCCTCCGGAGGTGAAGCGGGCGTCGCGGGGGATGACCCACACCCACTCTTCGTCGACGGCGAAGGAGCGCGGGGCGAGCTGGAGCGTTTCGCCCTCGGGGCTGCGTGCGGAGAGGATGATCGGCTCGCCCGCGGGGATGGGGGCCATCGTCGCGGTTGCGCCCGGGGCCACGTCGCCGACCACGATCTCGTTGTCGGGCGGGGAGGTGGGCCGGAACGCGATCGTGAGCTGGCGGCCGGTCTGGTTCTCGACCGTGAGGCGTGCGAGCGCGGCGCGCCTGGCGTTGGGGCTGCCCGGCGCCCCGGGTGTGGGGGCGGAGCGGGCGGTGGCGCAGGCCGCGAGCGCCACGGCGAGAAGCAACGTCATGGAACGGCGTACGTCTCGTCGAATCATCGCATACAGAGTAAGGTGCGTGGTGGTGGCCGTCCACCCCGGCCGCCGCCGTTTTCTCGTTAATACAAATGGGTGCACCGGTTGTGCCAGTGGACCGGCCGCAAATCGTGGTGGCGGCGTGGTTTGCGTGCGCCTCAATCGGGCTCGGCGAGGGCGGCGAGGAACTGGGCGACCTCGTCGGGGGAGCGGAGGTAGGCGGTGGCGGCGGTGGTGGGTGGGGGCGGGTCGGCGACGACGATGCCGTCGCCGCGGCCGGCCAGGGCGCGGAACCCGTCCTCGTCGGTGCGGTCGTCGCCGATGAAGAGGGCCGGGACGAGGTTGTTGTCGCCGGCCTCGAGCGCGTCGAGGAGGAAGCGGAGGGCGCGTCCCTTGTCCCAGTCGATGTCGGGGCGGATCTCGGAGACCATCTTGCCTTCGGTGAGGCGGAGGCCGGGCTCGCGGCCGCAGGCCTCGCGGGCGATCCGGCGGACCGTCTCGCGGAGGGCGGGCTCGGCGACGCGGCGGTAGTGGACGGAGAGGGTCAGGCCTTTGTCTTCGACGAAGGCGCCTTCGACGCTGGCGAGGGCGTGGCGGAGCGCCTCGGCGCAGGCGGCGAGGCTGGGGCGGATGGCGGCGGCCTCGACAAAGCGCTGCTGGACGCCCGGGCCTTCGATCTCCAGCCCGTGGTTGCCGGCGTAGTAGAGCCCGGGCAGGGCGACGCGGGCCCGGACGTCCTCGAGGGTCCGGCCGCTCAGGATGGCGAGGTCGGTGTCGGGCCGGCGGGCGAGGCGGAGGAGCGCCTCGCGGGCGGCGGGGAGGAGGGTGGCCTGCTCGGGCCATTCGACGATCGGGGCGAGCGTGCCATCGAAGTCGAGGGCGAGCAGGAGGCGTCCGGCGTGCCGGCGCGCGACTCGCCATTCCTCGAGCCTGTCGAGCGCGTGAGGGATCATGGCCTCTCCGGAAGCGTGGGCCTGCGGTGCGGATCCGTCGCAAGAAGATCGCCAGGCCGGGCCGGCCGGCGACCTATCCGTCGATTGCCTGTCGCCGGCCGCCCGGTTAAGTTGGAGGGGCGAAACGCCCCTGATTCGCGAAATGCGATTCGCGTGGACCGGCGCGGCTGCGGCGGGGAGCGATCGGACCCGATCCCTGAGCGGCGCCGTGCGCGCGAAGGACTTCCGGGCGTACCTCGCATAAGTCCTTGTGGTGTCGTAGACTCTTCCGATCCCACGGGAGCCGGTGGGTCCTCGGGCCGCGACAGCCGCGCGGCGCGGGGGACACCGGCGCGGTTGGTTTGACCGTGCGGAACAAGATATCCCATCCGACGCGGGACTGACATGTCCTTCGTCCATCTGCATACGCACAGCGAATACTCGCTCCTGGACGGCGCGAACCGGATCGGCGACCTGCTGCAGCGGGCGCTGGAGCTGGAGATGCCGGCGCTGGCGCTGACGGACCACGGCGTGATGTACGGCGCGTGGGAGTTCCACCAGCAGGCGACGAAGCTGGGGGTCAAGCCGATCCTGGGGATGGAGGCGTACGTGGCGCCGGGGGACCGGCGGGACCGTTCGCCGACCGGGCGCGGGGAGCGTCCGTACTACCATCTGGTGCTGCTGGCGCGGGACCAGGAGGGTTACCGCAACCTGGTCCGGCTGACCTCGATCGGGTTCCTGGAGGGTTTCTACCATCGTCCGCGGATCGACCGGGAGGTGCTGGCCCGTTACTCGGGCGGGCTGATCGTGTGCTCGGCGTGCATGGCGGGGGAGGTCGCGACGCACCTGCGGGCGGGGCGGTGGGAGGCGGCGAAGGAGGTGGCGGAGTGGTACGCGAACGTCTTCGACGGTCGCTACTACCTGGAGGTGCAGGCGCACGACACGCCGGGGCAGCGGGAGCTGAACGAGCAGGTGTTCCGGCTGGCGGAGGAGCTGGGGTTGCCGGTGGTCGCGACCAACGATGCGCACTTCCTGCGGGCGGAGGACCACGATCCGCACGACGTCCTGCTCTGCATCGGCCTGGGGAAGGACCGGAGCGACGCCAACCGGATGCGGTATGACCGGGGGCTGTACTTCAAGAGCCGGGACGAGATCGCGGCGGCGTTCCCCGGTCGTCCGGATGTGATCGAGAACACGCTGAAGATCGCGGACGAGGTCGACCTCCAGTTCCGGAAGCAGTACCACGTGCCGAAGTTTCCGCTGCCGGAGGGGGTGGAGAGCGAGGCGGAGCTGCTGCGGCAGCTCGTGATGGAGCGGGCGCGGGCGCGGTATGGAGAGCCGGTCCCGGCGGAGGTGCTGGAGCGGCTCGAGTACGAGCTGAGCGTGATCAGCAACCCGAAGGCGGATTATTCGGGGTACTTCCTGATCACGCAGGATTTCATCAACTGGGCGAAGAGCCGTGGGATCCCGGTGGGTCCCGGGCGCGGGTCGGCGGCGGGCTCGCTGGTGGCGTACGTGCTGGGGATCACGGATGTCGACCCGCTGCGGTTCGATCTGCTGTTCGAGCGTTTCCTGAACCCGGACCGGGTGTCGATGCCGGACATCGACATCGACTTCTGCTACGAGCGGCGGGGGGAGGTGATCGAGTACGTCCGGCAGAAGTACGGGAAGGACTCGGTCGGGCAGATCATCACGTTCGGGACGATGAAGTCGCGGGCGGTGATCCGCGACGTGGGGCGGGTGCTGGGGTTCGAGCCGGCGGAGACGGACCGGCTGGCGAAGCTGGTGCCGAACTCGCCGAGCCAGTCGATGACGGTGGCGGAGGCGGTGGAGCGGATCCCGGAGTTGCGGGAGCTGTACGCGACGGACCCGCGGGTCCGGCAGCTCCTCGATTACGCGAAGGTGCTGGAGGGTCTGGCGCGGCACGCGAGCGTGCATGCGGCGGGGGTGGTGATCGCGCCGGGTCCGCTGCACGAGTACGTGCCGGTGTGCACGCAGTCGACGCGGGGGGCGGGTGCGAGCGGGGAGGAGGAGATCCTCGTCACCCAGTGGGACATGGTCGCACTGGAGCAGGCGGGGATGCTGAAGATGGACTTCCTCGGCCTGAAGACGCTGACGGTGATCCACGAGGCGGTGGAGTGGATCCGTCGGCGTCACGGGGCGCTGCGGCACCCGGAGACGGGGGAGGAGTACGAGCGGATCGAGGACGTGCCGCTGGACGATCCTGCGGTGTACGACATGCTGGCGCGGGGTGGTACGGCGGGCGTGTTCCAGTTCGAATCGTCGCTGGCGACGGACAAGTTGCGGGCGATGCGTTGCGACCGGTTCGAGGACCTGGTCGCGACGAACGCGCTGATCCGTCCGGGGCCGCTGGACAGCGGGATGACGGACGTCTTCATCCGCCGGAAGCTGGGGAAGGAGCCGGTGGTGTATCCGCTGCCGGAGCTGGAGCCCGTGCTGGAGTCGACGTACGGCGTCATCACCTACCAGGAGCAGGTGATGCGCATTGCGCAGATCCTGGCGGGCTTCACGCTGGCGGAAGCGGACGTGCTGCGGAAGGCGGTGGGGAAGAAGGATGCGGAGCTGATCCAGAAGGAGCTGGGGAAGTTCGTCGAGCGGGCGGTGGAGCGTGGGTTCGACCGGCGGGTGATCGAGGATCTGGCGGAGCAGATCGAGACGTTCGGTCGTTACGGGTTCAACCGGTCGCACAGCGTGGCGTATGCGCTGCTGAGCTACCAGACGGCGTGGCTGAAGCGGCACTATCCGGCGGAGTTCATGGCGGCGCTGCTGTCGTCGGTGGTGGACAAGACCGAGGATGTGGTGAACTATATCGGGGAGTGCCGGGAGATCTGGCGCTACATCCCGGGGCGGACGCGGGGGATCGAGGTGTTGCCGCCGGATGTGAACGAGTCGGAGTGGAAGTTCACGCCGGTGTCGGACGACCGGATCCGGTTCGGCCTGGGCGCGGTGCGGGGGGTGGGTGAAGCGGCGGTGCGTTCGATCCTGGAGGCGCGGCGCACGGGCGGGCCGTTCCGTTCGTTGTTCGACCTGCTGGACCGCACGGATCCGCGGGCGGTGGGGAAGCGGGCGCTGGAGGCGCTGATCATGGCGGGGGCGTGCGACTCGCTGGTGGAGCGGTTGCCGTCCGGGGTCGCGCACCGTGCGCGGCTGCTGGCGGGGCTGGAGGTGGCGGCGCGGGAGGCGCAGCTCCGGCACGAGGAGCGGGCGGCGGGGCAGGCTTCGCTGTTCGATGGGCTGGACGGCGGGGGTGTGGAGGCGAGCGTGAAGCGCCCGGAGCCGCAGCTCCCGGAGGTGGAGCCGTGGAGCGAGGCGGAGCGGCTGGCGAAAGAGAAGGAGATCCTGGGCTTCTTCATCAGCGGGCATCCGCTGGAGAAGTTCCGGGAGGAGGTCCGGGTGTTCGAGCACGTGAACACCGGGAACCTGAAGGCGCACCGGGGGCAGCGGGTGGAGCTGGCGTGCGTGATCACGGCGGTGAGCCGGCAGATCTCGAAGCGGGACGGTTCGGAGTGGGGGCGGGTGACGGTGGAGGATTTCCACGGGACCGCGACGGTGCTGGCGTTCGGCGAGGCGTGGGAGCGGTGGAAGCACCTGCTGGTGCAGGACACGGCGGTGTTGATCCAGGGGGAGGTCTCGGCGCGGGACCGGGATGAGGACTCGCCGCCGATCTTCCTGAACGGGGTGGTGCCGCTGACGGAGCTGAGGGCGAGCGGTGCGCTGGCGCTGGAGCTCCGGCTGGCGAGCGGGAATGGGGCGGGTCCGGAGGCGATCGCCGCGGCGACGCGGCTGTTGCAGGAGAACCGGGGTCCGGCGCGTCTGTATGTGCGGTGGCGCCGGCGCCCGGCGGACGGGGAGGGTGGGGCGGAAGGTGAAGAGGTGGTTCTGCGTTCCCGGTCGTACCGGATCGAGCCGACGGAGTCGGTGCTCGGCGAGTTGCGGGCGCTTTTCGGTGCGGACCGGGTACGTTTGGTGAAGGCCTGAGATGAGCGAGCGATCCGCGGAATACGACAAGGACATCGAGGAGCTGGAGCGTCAGATCGAGCGGTTGCAGGTCCTTGCGCGGCAGCGGGGTCTGGACGTGACGGAGGAGCTCCGCGCTCTGGAGAGCAAGCTGGAGAAGCTGAAACGTCCGCCGGTGCCGACGGCGGTGGAGCGGGTGCAGCTGGCGCGGCATCCGAAGCGGCCGTACACGCTGGATTACCTGGCGCGGAGCTTCACGGGGTTCATCGAGCTGCACGGGGACCGGGCGTTCCGGGACGACGAGGCGATCGTGGGTGGCTGGGCGCGGCTGGATGGGCGGACGGTGATGGTGATCGGGCACCAGAAGGGCCGGGACATGAAAGAGAACCTGCGCCGGAACTTCGGGATGCCGCATCCTGAGGGGTACCGCAAGGCGCTCCGGCTCATGCAGCTGGCGGAGAAGTTCGGCCACCCGATCGTCACGCTGATCGACACGCCGGGAGCGTACCCGGGGATCGGGGCGGAGGAGCGGGGCCAGGCGGAGGCGATCGCGAGGAACCTGCGGGAGATGGCGCGGCTGCGGGTGCCGGTGGTGGCGGTGGTGATCGGGGAGGGGGGGAGCGGGGGTGCGCTGGCGCTGGGCGTGGCGGACCGGATCCTCATGCTGGAGAACGCGATCTACAGCGTGATCTCGCCCGAGGGGTGTGCGGCGATCCTGTGGAAGACGAGCGAGGCGCGGGACAAGGCGGCGGAGGCGCTGAAGCTGACCGCGCCGGACCTGCTGGAGCTGGGCGTGATCGACGGGGTGATCCCGGAGCCGCCTGGCGGCGCGCACACGGACTGGGACGAGATGGCGGCGCGGCTGCGTGTGGCGCTCATCGAGCACCTGAACGAGCTGCGGTCGATTCCGCCGGAGGAGCTACGGCGTCGTCGGTGGGAGAAGTACGAGCGGATCGGCGCGTGGCGGGTGGAGCCTGCCACGGAACACGCGGGCGGCGGGTGAGCCGTTCCCCGGGGCGGCCGGGTGAACGCTGGCGCGCGCCGGGCCGCCCGCGGCTGACGGTGCATCGCCTGACCTGCACACAGGAGGGCCGTCCATGGCCCAGATCGTAGAGGTCCGTTTCAAAGGCAACCGGCGAGATTACTACACCTCGGATCTCGACGAGATCGAGGTGAACGACTACGTGATCGTGGAGGCGGATCGGGGGGAGGATCTGGGGCGGGTGACGGCGACGGGCGCGATCGCGGAGCGGAAGTGCGCCGGGTGCTCGGCGGGCTGCGCTGCGCCGGTGCCGCTGCAGCGCGTGCTGCGGAAGGCGCGGCCGGACGAGATCGAGCGGGCGCATGCGCTCCGTGCGGACGAGGCGCGGGCGCGGCGGATCGCGCGCGAGAAGGTGGAGAGCTACGGCCTGAAGATGAAGGTCAGCGATGCGGAGTGGCAGTTCGACCGCAACAAGCTGACCGTTTACTTCACGGCTGAGCGGCGGGTAGATTTCCGGGAGCTGGTGCGGGATCTGGCGAAGACGTTCCGGACGCGGATCGAGCTGAAGCAGATCGGGATCCGGGACGAGGCGGCGCTGCTGGGCGGGATCGGGCGATGCGGGCGGGAGCTGTGCTGTTCGACGTGGCTGAGGCAGCTCAAGCCGGTGAGTCTGCAGCTGGCCAAGGATCAGCGGCTGTCGCTGAACCCGGCGCAGATCTCGGGTTGCTGTGGCCGCCTGATGTGCTGTCTGACGTACGAGCACGAGGCGTACGTGCAGGCGCGGAAGCGGTTCCCGCGGGAGGGGAAGGTTCTGGTGACGAGTCGAGGGAGGGAGAAGGTGCTGGGGATAGACATCTGGCGCGATCGTGTGCTGTTGAAGGACGAAGATGGGAACCGGCGCACGGTCGCGCTCGAGGATCTGAAGGCGGAGGTGGCGCGGGCGGGGTCCGGGAATGTTGGGGACCGGCCGGCGGGGAACGGAGCCGGCCCGAGCGGGACGGCGTGAGGCCGTGACGCGGGTGGAGCGGGATCGCCGTTACGTGACGACGGCGATCGACTACGCGAACGGTCCGCCGCACATCGGGCACGCGCTGGAGAAGATCGGCGCGGACGCGATGGTGCGGTACTGGCGGCTGAAGGGCGAGCTCGTGCATTTCGTGATCGGGACGGACGAGCACGGGCTGAAGGTGTTGCAGAGCGCGGAGGCGGCGGGGGTAACGCCCAAGGAGTGGGTGGACGGGATCGCGGCGCAGTTCCGCTCGGCGTGGGAGCGGCTGCTGATCAGCCAGGACGACTTCATCCGGACGACGGAGCCGCGGCACTACCGGGCGGTCGAGGCGCTGATCCAGCGCATGGATGCGGCGGGCGACCTCTACCGGAGCACGTACGCGGGCTACTACTGCGTCGGGTGCGAGGCGTACAAGCGCGAGGAGGAGCTGGAGCGGGTGGAAGGGGGCGAGGGCGCGGGCGGGGCGGAGGAAGGGCCGCGGGTGAACGGGGAGGTGGTGGTGGGCTGGCGTTGCCCGATCCATCCCGGGCGGCCGCTGGTGTGGATGGAGGAGGAGAACTGGTTCTTCCGCCTCTCGCGCTACCAGGATCGGCTGCTGCGGCTGCTGGATGAGCGGCCGGACTTCGTGCAGCCGGAGATCCGGCGCAACGAGATCCGGCGCGTGATCGAGGGCGGGCTCGAGGACATCTCGGTGTCGCGCGCCCGGCTGCCGTGGGGCATCCCGTGGCCGGGGATGCCCGAGCAGAGCGTTTACGTGTGGATCGACGCGCTGACGAACTATCTGTCGGCGGTGGGGTTCCCGGATCCGGAGTACCGGCGCTACTGGCCGGCCGACGTGCACGTGATCGGGAAGGACATCACCCGGTTCCACTGCATTTACTGGCCGGCGATGCTGATGAGCGCGGGGATCGAGCTGCCGCGGATGGTGTGGGCGCACGGCTTCCTGACGTTCGAGGGCCGCAAGATCTCGAAGTCGGAGGGGGTGTGGATCGAGCTCGATGAAGCGATCGAGCGACACGGGCCGGACGCGCTGCGGTACTACCTGCTGCGCGAGGTGCCGTGGAACGGGGACGGGGACTTCTCTTGGGCGCGGTTCGACGAGCGCTACACGGCGGACCTGGCGGACAACCTGGGGAACCTGGTGAGCCGGGTCCTGTCGATGATCGAGCGGTACCGGGGCGGCACGGTGCCGGCCGGCGGGCCGACCTCGCTGGACGAGCGGATCGCGGATGTGCTGGAGCGGTACCGTGCGGCGATGGACGCCAATCTCCTGCACCACGGGGCGGCGGTGGCGATGGAGCTGGCGGCGGCGGCGAACGCGTTCGTGGTGGAGCGCGAGCCCTGGAAGCAGGCGCGGGAGCCGGAGCAGGCGGCGGCGCTGGATGAGACGCTGGCCTCGCTGGCCCGGGCGATCGCGGCGCTGGCGACGCTGCTCGAGCCGTTCATTCCGGGGAAGGCGGCGAGCCTTGCCGCGCGACTCGGCCTGGATCGCCCGCCGCTGCTGAGCGAGCTCCCGACGCTCGATCTGGCGGGGCGGAGCGTTACCCGAGGCGAAATCCTTTTCCCGAAACCCGTTGCGTGATTTCATGCCCGCGGGCGCCCGGCTTTTGTCTTGACAGCCGGGCGCCCGCGGATTTATCGTGGCCCCGCCCTTTTTCGCCTGCCCCACCACGGGGCGGAGGCCGGCCGGGCGCGGTCCTGCGGGCCGACCGGAGCGGTCGTGGACAGGCGGAAGGAAATTCGGATCGAGATCGACGAGGCAACCTCCAATGTCGGACAACCGTCCAGCGAAGGAGCGGTCGCCTTTCGCGCGCGAGTTGATCCGGGCGGGGCTCGGGGGAGCGCTGTTTGCGGTTTTCCTCGGGTTCTCGCTGGTGGCCGGGTCGTGGCCCAGGCACGCGCCGGAGGAGCTGGCGGAGGCGGACTCGGCGCGGATCACGGCATACGATTTGAACACCCTGCTGCGTCGGGCCGAGGACCTGAAGGGCGGCTCGGATGCGCTGGTCGATCAGG
>DATCLG010000217.1:0-58624 GCA_036564015.1 Longimicrobiales bacterium | reverse complement strand
CGGGAAGGACCCGTCGAAGGTGGATCGTTCGGGGGCGTATGCGGCGCGTTGGGCGGCGAAGAACGTGGTGGCGGCGGGGCTGGCGCGGCGGTGCGAGATCCAGCTCGCCTATGCGATCGGCGTGGCGGAGCCGGTGGCGATCGGGGTGGAGACGTTCGGCACCGGTCAGGAGGACGAGGCCGCGATCGAGCGGTGGGTGCGGGAGCGGTTCGATCTGACGCCGCGCGGGATCGTGGAGGGCCTGGATCTCCTGCGACCGATCTACGCCGTGACGTCGGCCTACGGGCACTTCGGGCGCCGTCCGAACGGCGCGGGGGAGTTCCCGTGGGAGCGGGTGGTGGTCGAGCCGGCCGTTCCGGTGCACGTCTGATCCATGCTGTAGCCGCCGACCGGCACACGCTTTGCGCTGCGAGCGGGTCGGCGGGCAGTCCGTATCCCCCCTGATTCCACCCCGCCGGCCGAGCGCCCGCCCTCGGCCGGTGTTCCTCTTTGTATCCTCTGTCGTGTCGCCCGGGTGGGCCGAGCGGCCCCGGAACTCCGCGACGAAAGCCTCATCGTTTGCTGGCGTGGTGGCCCGGGAGCGTGGGGCGGCGGCTCGTCGGCTGGCGCGGTCGGCGGCCTGGCCGTGGCGCTGCCGGAGGCGGTGCCATTTGCCGGTCGGGGGCGAGAGCGGGCGGGGCCTAAGCTGCGGGAGGCGTCGCGAATTTCAATCGGAAGTGACTTCGCGGAGCCGGCAGGTGAGGATGCGGTCCGAGAGGGCGAGCGCCTGCCGGATCACATCGTGCTGGGAGAGGCCGTGGAGGGGTTCGCCGGAGTCGACGAGGAAGCGCCCGGTCGGGTCGACGAAGAGGAGGCGGCCGTACCAGCGCTCGGCGTCGCACCAGCACTGCAGGAGCACGCGCCAGGCGCGGCCGTCGACTTCGAGGAAGCGGAGGTCGACGGCGTTGAGGACGCCGGTCGGGAGCGGCTCGGAACCGAGGGGGTTGCGGGCCGGGCGGCGGGTGCGGATGCGGATGACGCCCTCCCAGCCGCAAGCGGTGCACCAGCGGCGCTCGAGGGTGGATTTGCGGGTGAATGCGGAGACGAAGCGGAGCCACCGGCTGAGGACGTGGAGGGTTTCGTTGCCGCAGATGGGGCAGGATCGTTCTTCGGGGAGCGTCCGGTAGCTTACCGCGACGCTGAGCGCCAGAGGCAGGGCGATGACGAGCAGCAGGTAGAGGGCGATGAGCAACGACACGGCCCGCACGCGGTTGAGGTTCGGCCTCTCATTGGAGGGTAGGGGCAAGAAGCATACCCGGGGCGGGCGCGGCCGGGGGCGGGCGAACGTTTTCGCGGGCGCGGGTGTATGTTGAACCCGGCAAGGCACCGAGCTCGACTCTCTGCGTGTCCTCCGAGCGACAGGCAGGGAACGGATATGCGATCCTGTCCAGGTGGAGGTAGGACGAAGTGAATCTGTCGCGGAAGCAGGTCGTTGCCGGCGTGGCGCTGCTGGCGACGACGATCCTGGGAGCGACGCAACTCGGCGCGGTCCTGGCGGATGACGCCGACGCGCAGCTGGCGGGGGGCGTCGCGGCCAGTGCGCCCGCGGAGCCCGTACGGGCGGACACGACGCCGAACGAGCTGAGCCGGGCGTTCCGGCGGGCCGCGGAGCGGGCCATGCCGGGCGTGGTGCGGGTGGAGGTGGAGGTCGAGGGGCGGAGCCCGTTCCAGGGGACGCCTTTCGAGGACTTTTTCCGGGGCGGGCCGCCGAGGTCCGTGCCGCCGCGGACGGGTCACGGCTCCGGGTTCATCTTCCGGCCCGACGGCTACATCCTGACGAACAACCACGTCGTGGAGGACGCCCGGCGGGTGACGGTGGTGTTGCAGGACAAGCGCGAGTTCGAGGCGCGGGTCGTGGGGCGTGACCCGAACACGGATGTGGCGGTGTTGAAGATCGACGCGCAGGGCTTGCCCGTGGTGCCGCTCGGCGACTCGGACGCGGTCGCGGTGGGCGACTGGGTGGTGGCGCTGGGGTACCCGCTCGAGCTGGGGGCGACGGTGACGGCGGGGATCGTGAGCGCCAAGGGCCGGCAGCTGGGGATCATCGGGCGCCAGGAGCGCCTGGAGCACTTCATCCAGACGGACGCGGCGATCAACCCGGGGAACTCGGGCGGTCCGCTGGTGGACCTGAACGGCCGCGCGATCGGGATCAACAGCGCGATCCGGAGCAATACGGGATACTACAGCGGCTACGGCTTCGCGATCCCGATCAATCTGGCGAAGCGGGTGGCGGACGACCTGATCCGCTACGGGGCGGTGCGGCGGCCGAAGCTGGGTGTTCAGGTGAGCGACGTGACGTCGGCCGATGCGGAGGTCTACCGGCTGGAGCGGCCGATGGGTGCGGAGGTGGTCGGGATCGAGGCCGGGAGTGCGGCGGACCGGGCGGGCATCCAGCTAGGTGACGTGATCGTGGGGGTGGACGGCAAGCCGATCGAAGACAGCGGCGAGCTCACGGAGCTGCTGGCGCGTCGCCAGCCGGGTGAGAAGGTGACGCTGGACGTGGTGCGGTACGGGAAGCGCCTCAGGATCTCCGCCGAGCTGGGGACCTTCGAGCCCGCGGTCAAGGCGAGCGACGACACCAGGTCGGAGAGAGGCGGCGGCCTCGCCCGTCTGGGGTTCCAGGTCCGTGACCTGACGCCGGAGCTGGCGCGGCGGCTCGACTTGAAGGGGGCCGAGCGTGGGGTGGTCATCGTCGATGTGGAGGAACTGGGTCCGGCCGGCCGGGCGGGTCTGCGGCCGGGAATGGTCATCGAGAGTGTGAACGGGCGGGAGGTGCAGACGGTGCGCGACCTGGAGCGGGCCGCGCGTGAGCTCCGGCCTGGGCAGGCCGTGTCGCTGGTGGTCCGCCGCCCCGAGGATGGCAGCCGGACGATCGTGAACTACCGGATCCGGAGGTGAGGGCGGAGCGAGACTCGAGGCCGGGTCGCGCCCGGCCTCGAGCCTGCCCGGAGGCGGGCTGCCGGCGCGGCAAAGGACTTGCTAGAGCCTTGACACGTCTTTGCGCTGCACACAAGTTGCAGCGCGGTGGGCACTCGTGGTCGGTAGGTCCGATCGGCGCCGTGCGCCGATCGATGGGGCTTCGCGGCAGAGCGTCGCGAAGTACACACTTCGACCCTTGGTGGAGAGGTGCGTATGAGGCGGTCATGGCTCGCGGTTCTCGTAGCCTGGTCGATCCTGCCCGTGGTGGCGTGCGAGAGGAGGCAGGAGCCGATGGAGGAGGCGCCCCCGGTCGAAGAGGCTCCGCCGCCCGCGCCCGCGCCGGCTCCAGCACCAGCGCCGACGATGCCCACGGAAACCGTCCCGGGCGCGCCGACGGACACGACGCCGAGGATGTGACGGGCGCCGTACCGGCGTAATCGAGAGAGACGAAGGGAGGCCCGACGCGGGGACTGCCGCGCCGGGCCGTGTTTGTTTCAATCGGCCGCGGCGCGGTCTCGTTGACGCTCGTAGCCTTCGATGGCCGCGAGGATGATGCGCCGGGCCTCCGCGCGATCGCGCCACCCGATCACGGTCGTGGTCACGCCTTCGAGCTCTTTGTAGATCTCGAAGAAGTGCTCGACCTCGCGGAGGAAGTGCGGCGCCACGTCGTCGAGGTCGTGGTACTCGGAGTAGAGGGGGTCCTGCACCGGCACCGCCAGGATCTTCTCGTCGGAGCCTCGCTCATCCTGCATCAGGAAGGCGCCGATCGGCCGAACGACGATGAGGCATCCGGGGAAGGTGGGCTCGGTGACCATGACGAGGACGTCGAGCGGGTCGCCGTCGTCGGCGAGGGTCCGGGGGACGAGCCCGTAGTCGCCGGGGTAGTAGACCGCGCTGTAGAGGAGGCGGTCGAGGCGGAAGAGGCCGGTCTCCTTGTCCAGCTCGTACTTGTTGCGGGTCCCCCGGGGAATCTCGATGATCACGTTGAGCTCGTCCGGCGGGTTGGGGCCGGGCGGCAGATCGTGCCAGGGGTGAGGCGCCATTCGTTCCTCCACAATGGCTCGCCGGCCCTCGAGCTCGTGTCGGGAGCCGGCGAAGCTCGGTTCATTCGTCTTCCTCTTCTTCCTCACCCGCCCTGTTCGGGCGGAGCATTAATTTTACCAAAACAGGCGCGGCTGCGATAGACCGGGAGGCAGGCCAGCGGTGTAGGCCTGATCGAGCGGAGCCAGCCCGGGCTACGCGGAGGCGAGATTCGACGCGCATGGCCGGAGCTTCACGTGGCGGGTGGGCTCGAGGAGGGCCGGCCCGTGGCGTCCGTCGTCGGGAGCGTGAAGTAAAAGGTCGTGCCGGCGCCGGGCTTGGACTCGGCCCAGATCTGCCCTCCGTGGGCCTGAATGATGGCGCGGGCGATGGTGAGGCCGAGGCCCGCGCCTTCCCCCGTCCGCTTGGTGGCCTGCCAGAACGGTTCGAAGATGTGCGGGAGCTGATCCTCAGGGATCCCCGGGCCGGTGTCGGAGACGGAGCACCGGACCTGGCCATCGAGGCGCTCGGCCCGGACCGTGATGCGCCCGCCCCGGGGGGTGAACTCGATGGCGTTGCCGAGCAGGTTGCCGAGGACCTGGAGGACCCGGTCCCGGTCGACGTAGACGGCGGGCAGGTCCTCTGGCAGGTGGACCTCGAGCTGGAGGCCCTTCTCTTCGGCGAGCGGGCGGTGGAGCTCGGCGGCTTCGCGGACCAGCGCGGCGGCGTCGTGGGGCGCACGATCGACGGCGATGCCGCGCGCCTCGATGCGGGCGACGTCGAGCAGGTCCCGGATGAGCCGGTTGGCCCGGTCGACGGACCGCTGGATGAGAGCGAGCTGGTCGCGTTCCTTGGCCAGCTGTTCGGGGAGCGACTCGAGGAGGAGCCCGGCACTGAGCGAGATGGTGTTGAGGGGGTTGCGGAGGTCGTGGGCGACGATGCGGAGGACCTGGTCGCGGATGTGGGTGGCGTGGCGGGCATCCTGGTAGAGCCGGGCGTTGTTCATCGCGAGTGCGGCGCGGCGCGCGAGCTCGCCGGCCAGTTCGAGGTCGGCGGGCGTGAATCTGCCGGGCTGGGCCGAGCCGAGGACCATGGCACCGAAGGTCTGGCCGCGCGCCTGCAGGGGCACGATGATGAGCGACTTCGGATCCAGTTCCCGCAGCGCTTCGAAGTGCTCATCGTCCCGGCTGGCGGCGCGGAGCCACGCGACCGAGACGTGGGGGACGAGCTCGGGTTCTCCCTTCCGAATCACGGCGTCGACGCCGACGGGCCGGGTGGGGTCGGGCGGGTAGCTGGAGATCTTGCCCAGGATCTCCTCCTTTTCGGGGTCGCTGTGGACGGCGGCCACGCGACGCACCTCGGAGTTCTGCCGGACGTCGATGGTGCAGAAGTCGGCGAGGCGGGGGACGATGAGGCGAGCGAGGCGCTCGCTGGTGGCCTCGAAATCGAGCGGGGCGACGAGCGCCTGGCTCGCCTCGGCCAGGAAGCGCAGGTTCTCCTCGTTGCGCTTCCGTTCCCCGATGTCGTGCGCGATCGTCGAGAGGAACTCCACCTCGCCTTGAGGGTTGCGATGCGCGAGGATCACCTGGGAGACGGGGATCTCGCGGCCGTCGCGGCTCCGGAGCGAGGTTTCGCCCCGCCAGCTCCCCTCGCGGAGCACGGTGGGAATGGCCTGCTGGAGGATCTTCGCCACGACGGCCTCGGAATGGATGTCGGTCATGCGGATCTTGGAGACGTCTTCGTCGGGCGCGATGCCGAGCATCCTCCGGCCCGCCTGGTTGAGGTAGAAGATGCGCCCTTCAGGGTCGAAGGTGGCGACGAAGTCGGGCGTGCCCTCGAGGATCGCGGTGAGGCGCCGCTCGGCCTCTTCGGCCTGTGCGCGCCGGGCGGTCTCCTCGCGGGCCCGGCGGGCAGCAGCCTCGTCGGCCCTGTGGAGGACCTTGGCGAACCCGAGGAGCCGGCCCCTGGAGTCGCGGAGGGCGGTGGTGACGCCGCTGGCGCGGAACGCGGTTCCATCCTTACGGATGAGCCACACTTCATCGCTGGCCTGCCCGCGTGACCGGGCGATGCGGAGCTGGCGCTCGGGGTCGCCGCGCTCGCGGGCCTCCGGGGGGAAGAACCGGGCGAACGGCTGGCCCAGGGCCTCTTCCCGCGGGCAGCCGAAGAGCAGGGTGGCGCCCGTGTTCCAGTCAGTGATGCGGCCGTTCTGGTCGAGGGCGATGATCGCGTAATCGCGGATGCCGTCGAGGAGCAGACGGTGCGGCTCCTCTCGATCCACCGTGGCATCGCCAGGTCCGGTATCGGCGATCTCGGACATCGGGCAACCTTTCTCTGGGCCGATGGCGCCGGTCGCCGTCGCAGGTTTTGGGCCGCACGTCCGGGATGGCGCCAGCGGGTCAGCGGAGCTATTCTGGGGCACAGCCGGTCCGCGTGGGCCGGAAAGGAGGCAACCGCCGGCGGCGGCGCATGGCCGGTGCCGGCGGAGGTGCTGGACCCGGTCGGAGGGGGAGATGGACGAATTCGGGGCGCACGTCGCCGCCGCGGGAGGGCCGGCGACGGTGCACGCGCGAGCCGCCGAGCTCGAGAGCGTGGTGCTGCAGATGTTCACGAAGCCGCCGCAGCGCTGGGCCGAGCCCCGGCTCACCGAGGAGCAGGTCGCGGCGTTCCGGGCGGAGCGTGAGCGGCATGGCATCCGCGTCGTGGTCGCTCACGGCTCCTATCTGCCGAACCTGGCCACGCCCGACCCGGAGCTCTTCGAGCGGTCCTACCGGGCGGAAGTCGCCGAGCTGCAGCGATGCGGGGCGCTGGGAATCGACTACCTGGTGGACCACCCGGGGAACGCCACGGACGGCGACAGGGAGCGCGGGCTGATCCAGAATGCACGGGCGATCGGCCGGGCGCTGCTCGAGGCCGGCGGCGACACCGTTTTCGCGATCGAGATCACGGCGGGCGCCGGCAACGTGCTGGGGTCGACGTTCGAGGAGCTGGCGCGGATGATCGAGCTCATCCCGGCGGAGGTGCAGGAGCGGGTGGGCGTGTGCCTGGACACGGCGCACCTCTACGCGGCCGGCTACGACCTGGTGAACGACTACGACGGCGTCATGGACCGTTTCGGGGAGATCATCGGGTTCGACCGGCTGAAGGTCCTCCACCTGAACGATGTGAAGGGGGCGCTGGGGAGCCACCGGGACCGGCACGCCTGGATCGGGGACGGGGAGCTGGGGCTGGAGCCGTTCCGGCGGATCGTGCGTGATCCGCGGCTGCTGGGGATCCCGAAGCTGATCGAGACGCCGAAGGGCAAGGATCCGGTGGCGGCGGACCGGGAGAACCTGTCGCGGCTGAGGGGGCTCCGCTGACGGGGGCGGTTGTACGTACTCGCGGTTCCGGGTGGGTGGCGGATCGGAGGGTGTAGATTGGGAAAAGAGTAGCGGTGCTCTGCAAGGATTTCTCGATTTTTCGTGGTCTGCGGCGGCGGGCCGATCGTGTAATCGATTGATTTATAGGAAGATGCCGTCACATGCCCGGAGTGGAATCGATCCTGCTAAAGAAGCGGGGCGCAACATGGGCACTGCGGCGAGCGGGAACTCCGGGGAGAGCGCCGCAGTATAGGCGAGCGGTCGTCGAGTTTCGGCGGCCGCTCCCTATTTTTGTCGGTTTCTGGAGGCGATGGCGGGCTGGCGAGCGGCGTGGCGGGTCCCGGAGGCGCTGCGGTGATCGAAGGCGTCGTGATGTTGGAGAAGGCGGCGCGAACTGCGCTGGCGGGGAGGTGGAGGGTGGGCTTACTGGCGGTGGGCGTGCTGGCGTTGTGGGCCGGCCGCCTGGAGGCGCAGGGGCTGGCGGTGGAGGTGCGCGGGGGGATGATCGCCTCGAGCGCGCTGGTCGAGGATGCGGTCGTGGCGCCGGAGCTCGAGGGCGAGCTGGGGCTGGGAGGGCGGGTGGAGGGGGTGAGGGTGGGGCCGGGCGTGGCGCCGCTGGTGGAGGTGGCTGCCCGGACGGGTTTCGGGCGTGATCTGGCGTTCGAGGTCGCGGCGGGGTGGGCGCCTGCGGAGCTCGGGGGGAGCGAGGCGGGCAGGCGGTGGCGCGCCGGGGAGGTGGACGTGGGGCACGCGGTGTTCAGGCTGCGCCGGGGCGTGCTGGGCCGGTACCACGTGCGTGGGGGATTGGGGGTGATCCGGTACTCTGGCGGGCGCGCCGGGCTGCTACGCGCGGGGCCCGTGATGAAGCCGGTGCTGGAGGTGGGGGGCGGTGCGGAGTGGCAGGTGGGGGAGCCGCGGGTCTCGGTGGGGGTGCTGGCGCAGGCGCATCGGTTTGGGAGTGGGGTGGTCGAGGAGGTGGGTGGGCGGGAGGGGGTGGTGTGGCGGGTGGGGGTGCAGCTGGGGTTGGCGTTCGGGCGGGGGGTGCGCTGATGCGGGGCGGCGTGGTCTGGTGGGGTGGAGCGGCGCTGGTCGCGCTGCTGGCGGCCTGCGATTCGCCGACGGTGCCCGGGCGGGCGGAGGCGTACGAGTTCGCGCTGGAGACCACTCCGCCCGTGGTCTACCGCTGGCCGACGGGCAAGACGATCCGGGTCCTGGTGGAAGGCGGGAGCGACGCCGCCCGGGCGGAGCTCCTGCGTGCGGCGTTCGAGGAGGGGGCGGCGGGGTGGGAGGAGGCGGTGCTGTACGGCGAGTTCCGTCTGGCCGCGGTCGCACGGGCGGAGGAAGCCGACGTGATCCTGGCGTGGTCGGATGCGCCGTTGCCGGTGGAAGTCTGGGGTTGCCCGCCGGCCGGGGGGCGGGCGGTCACGACGTTCTGTCTGACGGAGGACGGGACCGGGTTCGAGCCGTTTCCGCTGAAGTCGGCGCCGGCCGGGGGGGAGGGGAGGGTGCGGATGCTGGTGACGGTGTCGGCGGATGAGGCGGGGAACGCGGAGCGGGTGCGGCGGCTGGTGGCGCACGAGCTGGGGCACGTGCTGGGGATCGGCCGTCACTCGCCGGATCCAGAGGACCTGATGTCCGGCGGCCTGCCGGTGACGGCGAAGCCGACGGATCGGGACCGGGGGACGGTGCAGATCCTTTACCATACGCGGCCGGACGTGGTGCCGTGAGGGCGCCTGGCGAGGCGGAACGGGTTGACCGGGGTGCGGTTGGGCGATAGATTGAGCTTGAGACGGGCGTATCGGAGGCCCCGATCTTGAGCCGACACCTGTGAAGCCGGGACTCGCTCCCGGGCCGGACGTCATGCCCCGCGAGGGGACGGCGGCAAGGCGCGGGGAGGTCACCAATCGTGACGAGTTAGGGCTTCAAGCATCCCCTCCGGTACGCCACTGGAGCCGGCTCGCGCGGTGTGCGCGGGCCGGCTCTCTTGCTGAGGGGGCGGGTCTTCTTGCGGGGTCGGGGGAGAGCGCCCAGCTTGCAGGTGCGAGCCAGGCCGTAAGAGGCAAGGAGGATCCATGCCGCGCGTGCGGGTGACCCGGCGGGTGCATTTCAACGCGGCGCACAGGTTGTCGCGGGAGGACTGGAGCGCGGAGCGGAACCAGCGGGTGTTCGGGGCCTGCGCGAACCCGAACTGGCACGGGCACAACTACGAGCTGGACGTGACGGTCGAGGGGGAGATCGATCCCGAGACGGGGTTCGTCCTGGACCTGAAGGAGCTGAAGGAGCTGGTGGAGGGGAGGGTGGTGCGGGACGTGGATCACCGGAACCTGAACTTGGATGTGGCGTGGCTGAAGGGGGTCAACCCTACGGCGGAGAACTTGGTGGTGGCGATCTGGAGGCGGCTGGAGGGGGCGTTGCCGGATGGGGTGAGGCTGGTGCGGCTCGTACTGTGGGAGACTCCACGGAATTATGTGGAGTACACGGGGGATTAGGGGTGTGGGGCTGCGCGCGACGGGTGGTGGTGGGTTGTCGGCGCGGGGCGGGGCGGCAGGATCGCCGGATGAGGAGAGCGAGCATGGAAGCGTTGCGCGAGGGACAGGTGTCGGCCCCGGGGGTATCGCTGAGTGAGGTGCCGTTCCAGGAGCTGATCCGCGAGGTGCTGCGGCGTCTGGGAGAGGATGTGGGGCGGGAGGGCCTGCGGAAGACGCCGGAGCGGGTGGAGCGGAGCCTGGCGTGGCTGACGCGGGGGTATCGCCTCTCCGTGGAGCAGGTGATCGGGGACGCGATCTTCGAGGAGGACCACCACAACATGGTGGTGGTCAAGGACATCGAGATGTACAGCCTGTGCGAGCATCATCTGCTGCCGTTCTTCGGCAAGGTGCACGTGGCGTACATTCCGAGCGGGCGGATCGTGGGTCTGTCGAAGCTGCCGCGGATCGTGGAGGTGTTCGCCCGGCGGCTGCAGGTGCAGGAGCGGATGACGGAGCAGATCGCGCAGGCGTTGTGGGACGTGCTGCGGCCGCAGGGGGTGGGGGTGATCGTGGAGGCGTATCATCTGTGCATGATGATGCGGGGGGTGGAGAAGCAGAACTCGAAGACGCTGACGAGCGCGGTGCGGGGTGTGTTCCTGAAGGATCTACGGACGCGCGACGAATTCTTGCGGCTGTGCCTGGGTCATGGCGCGATCGGGTGAGAAGGTGCTTGCGGGACGCACGGTGGTGGTGACGGGAGCGTCGCGGGGGATCGGGCTGGCGGCCTCGCGCCGGTTCGCGGAGGCGGGGGCATGGGTGGCGATGGTGGCGCGGGGGGAGCCGGCGTTGCGGGCGGCGGCGGAGGAGGTTGGTGGACATGCGATCGTTGCGGACGTGGCGGACGTGGGCTCAGTCGAGCGGCTCGCGGCGCAGGTGAGGGAGCTGCTGGGAGGAGAGTCGCCGGACATCGTGGTGAACGCGGCGGGCGTGTTCGAGCTTTCTCCGGTGGCGGAGACGGATCCGGAGAGCTTCGACCGGCAGATCGCGATCAACCTGCGGGGTCCGTTCCTGGTGATCCGGGCATTCTTGCCGGGGATGCTGGCGCGGGGCTCGGGGCATCTGATCACCGTGGGCTCGATTGCCGGCCGGCGCGGGTTTCCGCACAACGGGGCGTACTCGGCCTCGAAGTTCGGGGTACGGGGCCTGCACGCGGTGCTGGATGAAGAGCTCCGGGGTACGGGCGTGCGTGCGACTCTGGTGGAGCCGGCGGCGACGGACACGCCGCTGTGGGAGGGGATCGATCGGGCGCGGCATCCGGGGCTGCCGCCGCGGGAGGCGATGCTGAGGCCGGAGGCGGTGGCGGACGCGATCGTGTACGCGGCGACGCGGCCGCCGGAGGTGGGGGTGCGGAGCATCGTCGTGGAGCGGTCGTGAGGGGTGCGATGCTGGTGGTGCAGAGGCAGGGCGATCAGGGAGAGAGGACATGTACGTAGTCAGCGTGCAGGCTCATTACGACAGTGCGCATCGGCTGCGCAAGTATAGAGGGAAGTGCGAGCGGCTCCACGGGCACCGGTACGTGGTGGAGGTGGCACTGGCGACGGAGGAGCTGGACGAAGCGGGGCTGGCGTTCGACTTCGTGGAGGTGAAGCGGCATCTGCGTGCGCTGGCGGACCGGCTGGACCACACGAACCTGAACGAGATCCCGCCGTTCACGGACATCGAGCCGTCGGCGGAGAACCAGGCGCGTTATTTCTACGAGGAGCTGAAGAAGCGGTTGCCGGAGGAGATGGCCAGGGGGCTGCTGTACGTGCGCGTTTGGGAGACGCCAACCCAGTGGGCTCAGTATTCGGAGCGAGCCCTGTTCTTCTAGACGGATGCACATTCTACTGACGGACCATCTGACCTGCCCGCGGTGTGGTCCGGAGTTCGGGTTGATCCTGCTGGCGGAGCGGATGGAGAACCGGCGTGTGTTCGAGGGATGGCTGGGGTGCGCGAACTGTCGGGAGAAGTACCCGATCGCGGGCGGGTTTGCGGACCTGAGAGCGGGTCGGGTGGAAGCGCCGGCGGGGGAAGGGGGGAGTTCCCCCGAGGAAGGGGACCGGGAGGAGGCGTTCCGGCTGGCGGCGCTGCTGGGGGTGACGGAGGGACCGGGTTTCGTGCTGGTGGTGGGGGAGGCGGCGCGGCTCGCGCCCGGGATCGCGGGGGTGGTGGAAGGGATCGAGGTGGTCGCGGTGGACCCGTCGCTCGCCGGGTGGCCGGAGGTGCCGGGGGTGAGCCGGCTGGCGACGGGGGCGCAGCTCCCCTTCTTCTCGGGCACGATGCGCGCGGTGGCGCTGACGGGCGAGAGGGCGGAGAGGCTGCTGGAGGAGGGAGCGCGGGTGGTGTCCCGTCTCGGGCGGCTGGTGGTGCAGGGGGCTGGTAGGGGGGTGGTGGAGCGGCTGGCGCGGGCGGGGCTGGAGCCGCTGGCGGCGGAGGGGGAGACGGTCGTGGCGGTTCGACGTTGAGGTGCTCGGGGCTGGCGTAGGTCCCTGGTGGTTTCTATTTTTTCGGAAAGGGTCAGGGCGATGCCGCCCTGGGCCGGACCCTCCCGCCTCTGTGACTTACCGATGGCCTGGTGGAAGAAGCTGTTTGGCGACGGTGACGAGGAGAAGGTCGACTATTATCGGGAAGGCCTGGAGCTACTGAAGGCGGGGCAGTACCACGAGGCCCTGACGTCGTTTCGTCTGGCGCTGCGGGAGAGCCCCAACGACCCAGCGGTGCTGCAGCAGATCGCGATCGCCTATACCCGGATCGGGATGACGGACGAGGCGATGAAGACGTACCGTGGGGTGTTGGAGCGGGACCCGACGGCGGTGGGCGCGCATTACGGGCTGGCGTTCCTGCTGCTGCGGGAGGGGAAGGAGGCGGAGGCGGAGACGCATCTGCGCGCGTTCCTGGCTTCGCCGCCGACCGACCCGGAGGCGGCGCGGCATGTGCAGCACGCGCGGGAGACGCTGGCCTGGCTCGAGTCGCGGGCCTTGACGGGAGGCGGCGGTTAATGGCGGATGTCACGGTGAGCCTGAGGTGGCGGGGCGAGGGGCTGGAGTTCGAGGGTGGAGGGCCGAGCGGCGGGGTGGTGAGGCTGGATGGGAGCGGGGGTGGCGGGCCAACGCCGATGCAGTTGCTGCTGCTCTCGCTCGCGGGCTGTACGGCGGTGGATGTTGTCGACATCCTCCGCAAGATGCGTGTTTCGCTGGGCGGGCTGGAAGTGCGGGTGGAGGGGGATCGAGCGTGTGAGGCTCCCCGGCGATACACGCGAATCCGGCTGGTGTACGAGGTTCAGGGGCTGGGCGTGGGGGACGAGGAGAAGGTGCGGCGTGCGATTGCGTTGTCGCACGAGAAGTACTGCAGCGTGTTGCACACGTTGCGGCCGGATGTGGAGGTGAGGAGCGAGCTGGTGGTGGCCTGAGCCGCGTTGCAGCCGGCCCTACCGATCTGGAGGTTATTTCATGTCCACGCGTCCGGGGACCCGGAAGTACGTCGCGAACCCGGCCGATCTCCCGCGCGGCACGCTAGTCCAGCTATTTTTCGACGCGATCGATCGACACGACAAGCAGGACGCCTTTCGCCACAAGGTGAGAGGCGGATGGCGGAGCATTTCGCACGCGGCGTTCCAGGCGGATGTCCGGCGGCTGGGGCTGGCGCTGGAGTGGCTGGGTGTGCGCCGGGGTGACCGGGTTGCGATCCTGTCGGAGAACCGGCCGGAGTGGGCGTTGGCGGACTATGCGACGCTGTGCGTGGGCGGGGTGGTCACGCCCATTTATGCGACCCTGCCGAGCAACCAGATCGCTCCGATCCTGAGGGATGCGGGTGCGCGGCTGATCTTCGTGTCGACGGCCGAGCAACTCGAGAAGGTGCGGCGGGCGCGGGCGGAGCTGCCGGCGCTGGAGCGGATCGTGGTGTTCGAGGAGGTGGAGGTGGGGGGCGAGGGGGAGCTGACGCTGGGGCAGGCGCTGGAGCTGGGGCGGCGGGAGGAGGCGGAGGGGCGGGGTGAGGGGTTCCGGGAGCGGGCCCTGGCGGCGGATCCCGAGGACCTGGCGACGATCATCTACACCTCGGGGACGACGGGCGAGCCGAAGGGCGTGATGCTGACGCACGCCAACGTGTACTCGAACGTGCGGGCGGTGGAGCGGGTGATCGAGGTGAGCCCGAGCGACGTGGTGCTGAGTTTTCTCCCGCTGTCCCACGTGTTCGAGCGGATGGCGGACTACTATCTCTTCTGGAAGGGCTGCACGATCGCGTACGCGGAATCGATCGAGGCGATCGCCCAGAACATGGTGGAGGTGCGCCCGACCCTGATGGTTGGGACGCCGCGTCTCTACGAGAAGGTGTACGCTCGGGTGATGGAGGCGGGGGGGCTGAAGCGGCGGGTGGTGGAGTGGGCGAAGGGAGTGGCGGTGCGGTGGGCGGAGGCGCGGAGCGAGGGGCGGTCCCCGGGGCTGGCGTTGAGGCTGGAGCGGTTGCTGGCGGACGGGCTGGTTTACCGGAAGCTGAGGGAGCGGACGGGTGGGCGGATCCGGTTCTTCGTGTCGGGCGGGGCGCCGTTGAGTCCGGAGGTCGGGAAGTTCTTCTATGGAGCGGGGTTGCCCGTCTACGAGGGTTACGGCCTCACGGAAACGTCGCCCGTGACGAACGTGAACACGCCGGCGGAGTTCCGGTTCGGGACGGTGGGGAAGCCGGTGCCGGGGACGGAGATCATGATCGCGGAGGACGGGGAGATCCTGGTCCGGGGTCCGCAGGTCATGAAGGGGTACTTCAACCAGCCGGAGGCGACGCGGGAGGTGATCGACGAGGACGGCTGGTTCCACACGGGGGATGTGGGGGAGATCGACGAGGACGGGTTCCTGCGGATCACGGACCGGAAGAAGGACCTCATCGTGACGGCGGGGGGGAAGAACATCGCGCCGCAGCCGATCGAGAACCGGGTGAAGCTGAACCGGTTCGTGGCGGAGGCGGTGGTGATCGGGGATCGTCGGCCGTACCCGGTGATGCTGGTGGTGCCGAACTTCGAGGCGCTGGGCGAGTGGGCGGCGCAGAACGGGGTGGCGGCGGAGGATCGGGGGGCGCTGCTGAGGGACGAGCGCGTGCGTAGGAAGATGGAGGCGGAGGTGTTCGGGATGCTGGATGGGTTCGCGCGATTCGAGGTGCCGAAGAAGGTGGCTTTCCTCGAGCAGGGTTTCACGATCGAGGCGGGTCAGATGACGCCGACGCTGAAGGTGAGGCGGCGGGTGGTGGAGGCGGAGTGTCGGGAGGTCATCGAGGCGCTGTACGCGGAATCGGAGCGGTTGCTGGTCGTGGAGTAGGTCGCGTGGTGAGCGCCGGCGCGGCCTGCTGGGGGCGGCGATCTGCACGGCGCGGACAGGTGAGCGGGAGGGGGTTGCGCATGTCAACGGCGAAAGGCGCCTGTGTGGCGTTGATGACCGTGCCCGACGTGGAGGTGGGAGAGCGGCTGGTCCGGACGCTGGTGGAGGAGGGGGTGGTCGCGTGCGGGAACATCGTGCCGGGGCTGACGTCGATCTATCGCTGGAAGGGCGCGGTGGAGCGGGATGCGGAGGCGCTGGTCGTCCTGAAGCTGGTGGAGGAGGCCGTGCCGCGGCTCCTGGTGCGTGCGCCGGAGCTGCATCCGTATGAGGTGCCGGAGGTTCTTGTCCTTCCGGTGATTGCCGGTCATGGTCCTTATCTTGACTGGCTGGCGGAGAGCACGATCTCGGTTCGTGACAAGGATTGAAGGCGAATGTCGAAGAAGAGCGAGCATCGGAGCGGGGTGAAGGTCGCGCCGGTGGTGTCTGAGCCTGAGAGCGCGTCGTCGGCGGAGGCGCAGGAGGCGGAGCCTGGAGGCGAGGCGGTGGGGTTTGCTGCCAGCGCCGGCGGCCCGGTGCCGGAGGCGGAGGTGGATTTCGGGATTCCGGGCGGCGGGACTCCAGCGAGCGACGAGGTGAGGCTGGCGTGGGCGCAGGAGCTGGAGCGGCGGGGGGAGCTGGATCGCTCGATCGAGGTGCACCGGGAGCTGCTGCTGGACAATCCGACGAACATCCGGGCGCGGCTCAGCCTGGGAATGGTGTACGAGCGGAAGGGGGAGTACGCGCTGGCACTCGAGCAGTTCGAGGCGGCGCGAGCGCAGGATCCGGAGAACGTGGATGCGCTGGTGTGTCTGGGGTCGGTGCTGAGTGCGATGGGGCGGTTCGAGCAAGCGGAGCGGGAGCTGCGCCGGGCCCAGAGGCTGGAGCCGAACCGGGCGGATGTGCATGAGATGGTGGGGATGTTGTATTTCCGCCGCGGTCTGTACAATCAGGCGGAGCTGGAGTTCAAGCGGGCGATCGAGCTGGATGCGGGGAATGCGACGGCGCATCTCTATCGGGGTGAGGCGCTGAACCACCTGGGTCGGGTGGAGGAAGCGCTGGACATGCTGGAGCGGGCGGTGCAGCTGCAGCCGAACAATCCGCGGGCGTACTTCACGATGGGGATCCTGTACGACAAGAAGCGGCTGCCGCATCAGGCGCAGGCGATGTACCGCAAGGCACGGGAGGTGAGCCCCGCGTGATCGAAGTGCGGGTCGGGGACCTTGCGGCGACGAAGGCGATGGCGGTGCTTCGGCCGGTCGCCGCGGACTGGTCGGCGGTGACGCCGGCGATGCGGCGCTTCGAGCAGGCGGTAGGGCGGGAGGTGGAGGGGCAGTGCCGTCGGATGGGCGAGCTGCCCGTGGGTTCGGCGGTGATCACGGGCGGGGGTGCGCTGGGCGTGGAGTACATCGTGCACGTCGTGACCCGGTCGCGGGAGGAGCCGGTGACGGCGGCGGTGGTGCGGCGGGGTCTGGTGAACGGGCTGAGGCGGCTGGACGAGTGGGCGGTCGAGAGCGTGGCGATGCCGCCGCTCGGAACCGGAGCCGGCAACCTGGATGCGGAGGAAGCGGCGGAGGTGATGATTCCGATCCTGGCGGAGCACCTGCGCACCTCGCGGTACCCGTCGCGGGTCGAGGTGGTGGTCGAGAACGAGTACGAGCGGGAGGTGTTCGAGCGGGTGGTGCGTCGGTTCGAGTCGAGCTGAGGGCGGGGCTGCGCGCGGGTGGCAGGCGGGGCGCCGGACCCTGGGGCAGGCGCTTCGCTTTTTTTGTTTCGACTGCGGAACTATGGGAGGCTCACGCATGAGTGGGGACGCGTGGGGAGAGGAGCTGGAGCTGGTATTGGGCGCCGTGCGCGACGCGGGTGCGGCGGTGATGAGGCGCTTCGGCGGTGACCAGGAGGTGGTGGAGAAGGCGCCGGGCCAGCCGTTGACGGCGGCCGACCTGGAGGCCGACCGGATCCTGCGGGAGTTGCTGGGCTCGGCGCGGCCGGGCTACGGCTGGCTCTCGGAGGAGACGGCGGACGGCCCCGACCGGCTGGAGCGGGAGCGGGTGTGGATCGTGGACCCGATCGACGGCACGCGGTCGTTCATTGCGGGGCGGCCGGAGTTCGCCATCTCGGTCGGGCTGGTCGAGCGGGGTAAAGCGGTGGTGGGCGTGGTGTACAACCCGGCGACGGCGGAGCTGTACTGGGCGGTGCGGGGCGAAGGCGCGTACGCGGGGACGCTGGACGGGGGTGGGGGGCGGAGGCGGTTGCGCGTGACCGACCGCTCGACGGCCGATCAGGCGATCCTGCTGGCGTCCCGGAGCGAGCTCCGGGCGGGCGAGTTCGACCCGTTCCACGGCGGCTGGCGCATCTCGCCGACCGGGAGCACGGCCTACAAGCTGGCGAAGGTGGCGGCGGGAGAGGGCGACGTGTTCCTGAGCCGGGGCCCGAAGGGTGAGTGGGACGTGTGTGCGGGCGCGCTCCTGGTGGAGGAGGCGGGGGGCCGGGCGACCGACCTGACGGGCCGGGCACCGGAGTACAATCGTCCTGCTCCGTACCTCCACGGCATCCTCGCCTCGAATGGACGGCTGCACAACCACGTCCTGGAGGTGGTCAGGACGCTCCCGCCCACGCCGCGTCTCCTCGAAGGGTACGTGGACCCGTTGCACCCGAGCCTGGAGTAGGCAGCGCCCCGCATCACGAGCGCTTTCCCGCGGGCGTCGATCCAGACACGGGGATCTCCGGGCCCGGCCCCGACATCGCCAGGCTGGCCGGCCGACCGCTCCCGGCCGACGCCGCCGCCCGCCCCGCGTCAGCAACCCTACGAGAGCTCGCCCAACCTCCCGGAATCTTTCCCCAGCTTTCTCCAGCGTCCATGGCAGGGGGCTGTGTGCGCGTTCCTGCGCGCCACCGCGGCTCGACCGAACCCGGGCCGGGCGAGGAGCGGCGCCGGCTCCGTCGCCGGCCCTGCAGTGCGGGTGGTCTGATCCTCCGCGTTCCCCCGCGGACCTCGCCCGGTCGCCGCGGCCATGCTGCGGCGACCGGGCTGGCAGGGCGCGCACCGGCCAGGCGCGCACCCTGCGGCCACGATCGGCGTCAACGGCGCTCCAGCGCCGCCTGGAGCTGCTTGGCGTGCTGGAGGTGGCCGGCTACGGCCGGGCGGACGGCCTGGAGCAGGGCCTTGAGCTCGGCGTTGCGCGCGCTGGGGATCAGCGCCTGGTCGATCGCGTCCAGGACCGCCTGGTGGTACGCGACTTCGTTGGCGATGTAGGCGCGGTCGAACTCGGCGCCTGACTTCGCGCGGAGCTCGGCCCGGGTTTTCTCGGCATCCGCGGCCAGCTTCCGGCTCAGCTCGTTCTCGACCGGCGTGAGCCTGAGCCTGGTCGCCAGCTCGGTCGCCTGCTCATTCACCGCGGCGTGGTCGCGAGCCATCGTGTCGGCGAACTTCCGGACCTCCGGATTCCTCGTCTTCTGCTGGGCGATCCTGGCGTACTCGATGTCGATCGTGTTGGCGGCGACGACGATCGCGGCGATGTTGGCGTCGGTGAGCTGGGGAGAGGCGGCCGACTGAGCCGAGGCGGCGCCGAGGGGGCAGAGCACGAGAGCGGCGAGGGGGACGGTGCTGCGGATGGATGGGCGTAGCATGGCTCCCTCCTTTGGAAGAATCCGTGGAGACTGCGCGCTGGCCGGGACGCGGCTTCGTCGGTCGGCGTCCGGCCGGGCGGTTAGCAGGATGCCGCAATAAGGATACTTTGTCAAGCGATTCATTAGTAAAGTGGACACAGCGCGGGAGATGCGTTATCATACAGGGACCGGGTGAACGGGCGCGGCGTCGGCGGCGGGGCGGCTGGCCGGGGCTGAGGCCGAGAGGCGCCGCGCGGCCGGGCGGTGGTGACACACTGCCCCGGTCGGCGCAGTGGCCAGGCGCGGCCCCGGAGGCCCGCGCCTGCGAGGGCGCGCAGGGGTAGGAGGGCACGCAGGCGGGGTGCGCCGGACCGGGGCCAAGGAGGGATCCATGTCGGGACGAGGCTGGAGCGAGCGTTTCCTGGCGACGACGCGGGGGCAGATCCTCCTGCTGCTGCGGCGCTCGGAGCGTACGGTGAACGAGCTCGCGGAGGCGCTGGGGCTGACGGACAACGCGGTACGGGCGCACCTGGCCGCGCTGGAGCGGGACGGCCTGGTGGAGCAGCGGGGGGTGCGTCGTGGGGTGGGAAAACCGGCCTACGTCTACCGCCTGTCGCCGGAGGCGGACCAGCTGTTTCCGAAGGCGTACGGCCTGGTGCTGGGCGGGTTGCTGGAGGTGCTGACGGAGCGGCTGGGGAGGGAGGCGGTGGAGGAGGCGCTGCGAGAGGTGGGGCGGCGTGCGGGAGCGGGGCGCGGGGCGCCTGCCGGGGAGGACCTGCGGGCGCGGTTCGAGGCGGCGGTGGCGGTCCTGGGGGAGTTCGGGGGGGATGCGGCGGTGGAGGCGACGGAGGGGGGCGGGGTACGGATCCGCGGGTACGCCTGTCCGTTCTCGGCGGTGGTGGCGGAGCATCCCGAGGTGTGTGCGCTGGCGGAGGCGCTGGTGAGCGAGCTGGTCGGGGTTCCGGTGCGTGAGTGCTGCGACCGGGGCGAGCGGCCGCGCTGCGTGTTCGAGCTCGCGTAAGGGCGAGGGCGGTGGATGGGGAGGAAGGGTAGTCCGTAGCGGACCAGGCACCACTTTCCACTTTTCAAAATACGGTCCCTCAACGAGTTGCCAGGCTCGCCCGTGCGGACCTGGCACCGATTTTCATTTCTGACCCATCGTGCTATGACCGATAGCAGATCGGGACGAGCCGGCCGTGCATCGGCGACGTGAGCGGGTCATTTCTTCCGAGGCGCCTTGATCGAGGGGTGTTCCGGCGGGGTGGGACGAGGCGGTGGGTGGCGGTGGTTGCAATCGGTGCGGAAGCGCGACGAGGCGGGGGGGAGAGGAGTCGACACGGGCCGGGTTTCGTCTCGGGAGCTGCGGGGGAGGCGGGGTCGGCGGATCCGGGAAGCCGACGTCCGTGCGTGGCGCGGCCCCGTTTCAGACGAGGAGGTTGAGCGTGGCGGAGATGACGCCGATAAGCGCGCCGAGGACGTAGCCGAGGCGGATGATGAGGCGGAGCTCGCGTTCGCTGACGCCGCGGATCAGCTCCTCGACCCTTTCCATGGGGAATTCGAGAATCTTCTCTTCGACGCGGCGGGAGACGTCGACGCGCTGGGCGAGCGCGGGGACCTGTTCCTGGATCCAGCCCCAGAGGGGGCCGGCGAGCGCGTGTTCGAGCCGGGTGGCGGTGTCGGCGGGGAGGTAGTCGGCGGGGCGGCCGAGCGGGCGCTCGAGGGCGAGGGTGGCGATCCGGTTGAGCGCGTCGCGGTAGATGGCGCGGGCCTGCTGGCTGCGGGCGGCGGCGACGATGGCGTCGGCCAGGCGGTCGGGAGGGAGGACGCGGAAGAGGTCTGCCCAGGTGCGGTGCTCGGCCGCGAGGGCGGTGTTGAGCTTGTCGACGAGGAAGGCGCGTGTCTGGGGCGCGCGGGCGAGGGAGAGGATCCAGCCGGCGATGGTGGCCCTGGCCGCATCGAAGCTCGGCTCGCCGGGTCGTCCGAGCACGGAGACGACGGGGCGGCGGAGGAAGTCGACGATGGCGGCGTTGACGTGGCGCCACATTGCATCGCGGACGGCGGGGTCGTGGAGGAGCTGAGCGATGCTGGTGGCGCCGTCGGCCTCGATGGTCCGGAGGACGCGATCGATCGTTTCCGGGGTGATGAGGAGCGCGGCCACGAGGCGCTGGTGGAACTTGAGGTCCTGCATGAAGCGCTGGAGGATCTCGTGGAGGACGCGCTCGATGGCGGAGCGGGCGGCGGGGTCTTCGAGGAGGGTCCCGAGCCGCTCGATGGCGAGGGGGAGGTAGCTGGCGATGGCGCGTTCGACGGCGGCGACGAGGCCTGTGGGGAGGAGGTCCTGGAAGGTGCGGTCGGGCAGGAGGATGCGGGCGGCGGCGCGATCCAGGTAGTCGTGAACCGCCTGCTCGAAGGCTTTGCTTTCGGTGGCTTCGGTGATCCAGCGTTCGGCGGCGCGGGTGAGCGCGGCCTCTCGCTCGGCCGTGAGGTGCTCGCGGAGGGGCTGGTCCTGGAGCTCACGCGCCAGGCGTTCGGTCCAGCGTCTGACGGCTGCGCGGAACTCCTCCGTCTCCAGGTAGGCCTCGAGGCGTGCGAGGCTGGCGCTGGCGGCGTCGGCGAGGAGGGCGCGGAGCTCGCGCGCGAGGGCGGGCGGGAGCGTTTCGGCCAGGGGGCCGCGCTCGCGCTCGAGGGCGGCGGCGAGGAACCTGCGGAGTCGTTCGTCGAAGGCGTCGCGGAAAACGGGCTCGGAGACGGTTCTCGCGAGGTCCTCGGGGGTGAGGAGGCGAGTGCCGACGGTCCGGCCGATGGCGGCGGCGAGCCGCGCCTTGTTCTTCGGTATGGCGCCCTGGAGGAAGCGGAGCTGGCGGCCGAAGAGGCGTGGCGGCTCGTAGGGGTGGAAGAGCATCCACACGGCGACCGCGTTGGTCACCCCCCCGGCGAGCGAAGCGAAGAGGATGGCCAACGCGGCCTGTGTCAATTCCTGAAGCATGATCAACTCTGGCGTACGAGACCCGAGACCGAGGTTCGCTTCCCGCGAACGGTGATCCAGCCGCGGACGGGATAATAATTGGGGGCCTTGGTCTCGGTGAAGCGGGGCCAGGGGAGGGGTTGCGGCTGGCCCGAGGCGCGGAGCTCGCCGCGGAGGGCGCCCTGGGGGGATGTGAGACGCCAGGAGGTGCTGGACTCGCCCCTGGGCTGGCCCAGCGGTTCGAGGCCGGCGCCGTCCCACTTCTCTGCCGTCTTGCCCTGGCGCACCCAGGCGAGGAGCCCGGAGGTGTCGGATACCAGCATCACGTCGATCTCCTTGCCGTCGCTCAGGAAGGCCAGGGCCTCATAGGGGCCGGCGGACGGGGCGAGGGAATCCGCCGCGCCGTGGGTGGGGATGGTGTGTGGGGCGGGGAGCCCGTCGCTCCCGAACTGGAGATCGAAGAGGATCCCAGAGATCCGGTTTTTCTCGATGTGCAGCTCTGCACGGTGGAGCCCGATCTCGGTGCCGGCCGTCCCCTGCCACTGGGCGAGCTGCTCGCCGGGCACGAGCCGGAGCTCCCGCCTCGCATCGCGGTAGACCAGGGCCTCGAGCGTGTCGGCCAGGCCCACGATCAGGCGGAGCGGGCCGTAGGGCACGAGGCGCCAGGGCTCGCGCATCGGCGGGGCTTCCCAGATGGTGTCGACCAGCGGCTCCCACTGTCCGGCGCGGCTGAGCCACACGCGGGCCGTGCGACGGATGCGGCCTGCGGAATCCACCGTGGCGGTGAAGTCGAAGACGGCGGCGTTGGGGTTCTCCTGTCCGTCCAGGAAGAGGAAGCGCCTCTCGTAATGGCCGGGGCTCGAAACGGGCTCGCCGTCTTCGAGCGTCGTAGCAGAGTAGCGTTCCACGTACGACTTCAGGCGATCGCACGCGGGGAGGAGGCAGCCCACCAGGAGCACAAGCAGCAATCGTAACATTCGTCCAACCCGGTCGAAGGCTGGAGGGAACCACAGTCAAGACCGGGGGCCCCAGGGGGATCCCCGAACCGGGGAGAGGCGAGGCATCGGGATGTAGCGCCAATCATTTTCGCGGATCGGACGCCTCTGCGGCAAGACCTCTCGTCAGGCGAGGGGCGGCGGACGCGCCCCTAGTCCTGTGCTGGTCGCCTGCCCCGGGCCCGCGGCCTCGCCCCGGTCGAGGCTGTGGTCTCCTTCGCCTTCCTTCTTCTATCCGTTTTCGCCTTCGCTTTTGTTTTCGCCTTCGTCTTCCCGACGGCGGCCGGCCGTACGGGGCGCTCGAGGAGCGCGAGCCGGATCACGTCGTCCAGACGTTCGACGTAGTGAAAAGTGATCTTTTCGCGCACGTCCTCCGGCACGTCGCGGAGGTCGCGTTCGTTGCCCCGGGGGAGGATGACCTCGCGGATCCCGGCCCGGTAGGCCGCCAGGACCTTCTCCTTCACGCCCCCGACTTCCAGCACCTTCCCCCGGAGCGTGACTTCGCCCGTCATGGCGATGTCGTGGCGTACGGGGCGGTTGGAGAGGGCCGAGGCGATCGCGAGTGTCACGGCGATCCCGGCGGAAGGTCCATCCTTGGGGATCGCGCCGACGGGGAAGTGGACGTGTACGTCCGAGTCGCGGAAGACCTCGTCCGGGATGTCGAGGGTCTCCGCCCGGCTGCGGACGTAGGAGTACGCGGCGTTAACCGATTCGCGCATGACGTCGCCCAGCATCCCCGTGATGATGAGGCGGCCGGTGCCCGGCATCTTGAGGGCTTCGATGAACATGAGCTCACCTCCGGCCGCGGTCCACGCGAGCCCGGTCACGACGCCGACCTCGGGCGCGCTCTCCGCCGGTGTTTCGATGTAGCGGGGGAGCCCGAGGATCTCCTCGATCTTCTCGGGGGTGAACCTCCAGGTCCCTTCGTCCTTCTGGGCCTTGGCGCGTGCCCGCGTGCGCAGGAGCGTGGAGAGCGCGCGGGCGAAGAGGCCGAGGCCCGCGTCGCGGGCGTATCCCCGAGCGATGTAGAAGAGGGAGTCGGCGTCGAAGGCGACGTCGTCCTCCTCGAGGCCGTGCTCGCGGATGAGGCGCGGGAGCAGGCGTTCGAGCGCGATCTCCACCTTTTCCTCGGGGGTGTAGCCGGCGATGCGGATCTCGACCAGGAGCTCGCGCAGCTCGCGCGGCACGCGGTAGAAGTCGAGCGCCGTGGCGATGAACAGCACCTCTGAGAGGTCGAAGGGGAGATCGAGGTAGCGGTCGATGAAGGCCTGGCGTCCCTCCCAACGGAGGGTTTCCTCGAGCGCCTCGATGGGGTCGCCTTCGACCTTGCCGAGCCCGATCTCGTCGATCTCTTCGAGGAGAAAGACGGGATCCTTGACTCCTGCGTCACGGAGCGCGGCGATGATCTTTCCGGGCGCGGCGCCGGCGCGGGTTCGGCGGGTGCCGACGAGCTGGGCCTCGCCGCGGCCTCCGAGGTCGAGGCGGACGAGGGGTCGGCGGAGGCCGCGGGCGAGCGCTTCGACGAGGGAGGTCTTGCCGGAGTCGGGCGGCCCCACGATGCAGGGGATCGGGCCGCGGAGGTCGCCGCGGAGCTTGGCGACGGCGAGGTAATCGAGGAGGCGATCCTTGGTCTCCTCGAGCTTGAGGATCGCGGCGTCGAGCTCCTTCTGGACGGCGGCCAGGTCGATGGCTTTCGGTCCGCTGGAGGCCCGCTGGTTCCAGGGCAGGCGGAGGACCCAGTCGAGGTAGCTGCGGATGTCGGCTGCCTCGGCGGAGGTGGGGCCGACGGTGCGGAGGCGTTCGATCTCGGAGCGGGCCTGGGCGGCCACGCGGGGCGGCAGGTTGGCGGCTTCGAGCCTGCGGAGCAGCTCGATCGCTTCGCGTTCGACGGGGTCGACCTCGCCCAGCTCGGCCTGGAGCACCTTGATCTTCTGCCGGAGCTCGGCGGCGCGATCGGCGGCGGAGGTGGGGGCGCGGGCCTGTTTTTCCTCGGCGGCGCCGTGGGCCTCCTGCACCTCCCGCACGCGACGGAGCTGCGCCTCGAGCTCTTCGAGCACGTAAGCCAGGCGCTGGCCGATGTCCAACTGCTGGAGCACGGCGTCCTTGCTCGCCACGCTGAAGTTGGCGAGGGTGGCGACCAGGTCGGCGAAGCGGCCCGGGTCGGTCACGTTCATGCGCAGGATGGCGGGGGTTTCGGCGGAGATGCGCTCGACCTGGCCGGCCAGCGCCTCGAGGGCGGTCAGGATGCGTGCGATCAGGGTCTGCGCGACGTCCTCGGGGGCGGGCGTTTCCTGGACCGGCTCGACCTCGGCGACGAAGTAGCCGTCGACGCGCTCGACCTCGACCAGGCGAATGCGGTGGAGGCCCTGGACGGTCGCCTGGACGGTGCCGCCGGGGAGGTTGAGCCGGTCGGAGACGCGGGCCGCGACGCCGATCTTCTTGAGGGAGTTGGGATCGATCGGGGCGTCGGGCCCGCCGGGCGCGACGACGAGCGCGACGACCAGGCTCTCGGCGGGGTTGGCGGCGAGCATGTCGAGGGTGACGGGCATGCCGATCTGCATCCCGATGACGCCCGTCGGGAAGACGATGGTGGTGCGGATCGGCATGACGGGCAGTCGCTCTCTGCGGGCCCGTCTGGTGGTACGCCGTGCTGTGCGACCGGAGGTCTTGGGTGCGCTGGAACTCATGGGCTCACAGGATCTGGTCGTAGAGGGCGGTGGCGGCGCGTGCCAGGTCTTCCCAGAGTGCGTCGGCATCGGCGGTGAGAAGCCTGCGTTCCCGCACCACCCATCGTCCGCGGATCATGACGTCGGTGACGTCCTGGCCGGTGGCGGCGTAGACGAGGTTGGCCACGACGTTCGAGTAGCCGTCGCGGTGCACGAGCGGCTGGAGGCGGGGGTTGGCGGTGTCGACGAGGATCAGGTCGGCCGCCGCCCCCTCGGCGAGGGTGCCGAACCTGCCGGTGGCCCCGAGCGCGCGTGCGCCGCCGGAGGTGGCGGCGCGCAAGATCTGCTCCGCGGGCATGGCGTCGGCGCCGCGGCGGAGCTTCTGGACGAGGCCGAGCTGGCGCATCTCGCGGAACATGTCGTTGCTGTTGTTGCATACGGCGCAGTCGGTGCCGAGTGCGACGGGGATGCCGAGGGCGAGGTAGTCGGTGATGGGCGCGACGCCGTCGGAGAGTTTCATCTCGGCGGTGGGCGAGCTGATGACCGGGACGCCGTAGCGGGCGAGGAGCTGCTGCTCTTCTTCGTCGACGTAGAGCGCGTGGGAGAGGAGGACGCGGGGGGAGAGGAGGCCGTAGCGGTCGAGGAGGCGGATGGTGGTGGTGCCGAACTGCTCGACGACGAGGCGGATGCGCTGGGTGGTCTCGGCGGCGTGCATGATGATCTGCTCGCCGCGGGCGTGGGCGCGGGCGGCTGCTTCGAGCTCGGCGGTGGTGAGGGCTTCCTCGGCGTGGAGTCGGTACATGCGAGGGATATCGCCCGGGGGGCGTGGGGCGAACTCGATGTCGCGGATGGTGACGTAGCCGCGGAGGCCGAGTCGTGAGATCTCTTCGGCGGCGGTCTGGTCGGAGTCGCGGGTGACGCCGTAGGTGGCGACGCAGGTGGTGCCGGTGAGGAGGCAATCGGCGAGGGCGGCGCGGATGGCGGCGCGCTGGATCCAGAGGCCGTGGGGGGAGGAGAGGACGGCGAGGGCGTCGTCGAAGGTCTTCGCGCTGGCCCAGTCGTGTAGGTGGAGCTCCTCGACGGCGCCCTTGAGCACGTGCAGCTCGGGGTGGAGGTGTGCGTTGACGAGTCCGGGCAGCAGGATTCGCCGGGAGCAGTCGACGGGCTCGGCGTTGGGGAAGCGGCGGCGTAGCTCGGCGGGGTCGCCGATGGCGGCGATGCGGCCATCCTGGACGGCGACGGAGAGCCATCCGGTCGTCGAGGCGTCGTCTACGGTGAGGACGAGCGCGCCCTCGAGCAGCATGACCGGTTGGGGTGGTCGGGTTCGAGCCGGGGGCATCGTGGTTCGTCCGCCTCCTACTGCGAGCCGATGGAGCCGGGGGTGAGGGGCGGAGCCGGGGCGGGGTGGGGTGCGGGGGTGGCGCGGAGGCCGAGGGTACGGTCCAGCGCCCGGAAGAAGGCGCCGATCTTCCGGGCGCTGCTGCCGAAGTCCGGGCGCCGGGCGTCGGTAGCGGCGCGGGCGTCGACGCGGGTCTGGGCGTTTTCGTCGAGGGTGATGGAGATCGTGACCTCGTGCCGGGTGCCGAAGAGCAGGGAACGCGCCTCGGCCTGGAGGATGCCCTCGCGGTCATCGGCCTCGAGGATGCGCCAGCGCCTGAGGCGGCCGCTGGCGAGCTCGAGGGCGGCGCACCAGACCCGGTCGAAGGGGATGGCGTAGGTGCGTCCGCGGAGCCGCGGGTCGTCGGCGTCAGGCGCGGTGGCTGCGGCGCGGCGGGTCAGGCCGCGCCAGAGACGGCGGAGCAGCAGGCTCATGGCGCTTCGAGCTGGTAGACAGCGGTGACCGTGGCGGTCACGGTGAGGGTACCCGGTTCGATCGGAGTCGAGGCGACATCGCCGGCCATGAGTCTGGCCTCGGCGGCCATGAACGGGCGCGGGGGCGGGGTGATGGCGCCCGTGCTGAGGGCGAGCAGCGGACCGAGGCGTTGTCCTGCGGCGGAGGCCAGGGCCTCGGCCTGCGCCCGGGCCGCGAGGGTGGCGTTCCGGAGCGCCTCACGTCGTGCGGGCTCCGGGTCACGGAGGCGGAACTGGAGGCCGGCGATGCGGTTCGCGCCGGTGCCGATCGCGGCGTCGATCACGGCGCCCACGCGGTCCACCTGGTCGATCTCGACCTGCACCATGTTCATGGCCCGGTAGCCGGTGATCTCCGGCTCACGGTCGGAGCCCGGGCGGGGGGTGGCGTACTCCGGGTGGAGCTGGTAGGAGGTGGTCCGGATGCGATCCCCGGGGATGCCGGCCCGGCGGAGGACGCTGACGAGCGCCTCCATCTTCTTTGCGTTGGCCTGGGAAGCGGCCTGGGCGGTCCTGGCGGTGCTCTCGACGGCGAGGGAGAGGACGGCCTGATCCGGCGGCCGTTCGGCGGTGCCGGTGGCGGTCACGGTGACCGTGCGGGCCGTGGGTTCCCAGCGGGGCTGTTCCTGGGCCTGGGCTGTGGCCGGCAGTAACAGGGGCAAGAGAACCGCGAGTCGTCGCATGGATTTCCTCCTTTTTCCGGCGTTCCTGTGTCCCTGGCTCGCCTGCCGCAGCCCGCGGCGCCCCTGCTCCGGCGGGGCGTGCCGGGAAGGGCGGCTGCCGGACCGTGTGCCGGCACGAGTGAAGCCCACGCGGCGAGCCAAGATGGGGCGGCCCCCCGGCGGAGGCAAGCCGTTGCCGTGGAGGTAAGGCAGCCGGGTTCACGGCCGTAGCCCACCTCGTAGGGGCGGCCGGGGCGGGCCGACCTGCGGCGGGCCCGGCAACCCTGAGCTTCGCGCTTCTCCCTT
Organism: Longimicrobiales bacterium; assembly: GCA_036564015.1. Classification (GTDB taxonomy): domain Bacteria; phylum Gemmatimonadota; class Gemmatimonadetes; order Longimicrobiales; family RSA9; genus DATCLG01. Next base: position 30,393 of record DATCLG010000217.1, on the reverse strand, counting down.
CCGCGGGCGGCAGTGACCAGTAAAGTGGACAGCGAGGGCGAATCGGATGGATACACGGATCGGCCCTCCTGCCCGGCGGGCGCGCCTGCCGCGCCGCGATAGCGCGGGGGAAGCGGCCCACGGCGCGGGGCGCGGGTGGGGGGTCGGTGGCTCCCCCTGCGCTGGTTTTGTGCAGGATACAGACCAGGGGTCGGTCGGATAGCCTGGTGGAGCGATCGGGCCTCGGTGGAGCGTGGCTCTGCGTGGGGGGCACGGCCCGCGTCCCGCGCGTTCCCGGCCAGCGGCCAGGGGCCCCGGGTCGGTGCTGCCGCGACGTTGGTTGACGTCCGGACGATGGGCCACCTATCTTCGCGGCAACCCGAGGGGCACGACGAAGGAGGAGGTGGGCGAATGAAAGTCATCATTCCGCTGGCGGGGAAGGGAACGCGGCTCCGCCCGCACACCTACGTGAACCCCAAGCCGCTGCTGCGGGTGGGGGGGAAGCCGGTGATGAGCTACATCCTGGACGACCTGAGGGAGCTCGGGGTCGAGGAGATCGTGTTCATCACCGGGTACCTGAAGGAGAAGATCGAGGACTACGTCCGGCGGGAGTACGCGGACTTTCGCTCGCACTTCGTCGAGCAGCCGGTACAGAACGGGACGGCGGGCGCGGTCAAGCTGGCGCAGCCGTACATCGATGAGGATGTCCTGATCGTGTTCGTGGACACGCTGTTCGACGCGGACCTCTCGATCGTGCGGGATCTGCCGGAAGAGGTGGCGGGGGTGATCTGGGCGAAGGAGGTGGAGGACTACCAGCGCTTCGGCGTGATCGTCACGGACGCGCAGGGCTACATGAAGCGGATCGTGGAGAAGCCGAAGGACCCGATCTCCAGGCTGGCGAACATCGGGCTGTACTATGTCCGGGACTGGAAGCTGCTCTTCGAGGGGATCGACCACACGCTGGGTCGCCCGAAGGCGCCGGGCGAGGAGTACTACCTGACGGACGCCTTCCAGTACATGATCGACCGAGGCGCGAAGCTGAAGACGGTGGAGGTGGAGGGGTGGTACGACTGCGGTGAGCCGAAGACGCTGATCGAGACGAACCGCCATCTGCTGGAGAAGGGGCGGGCGCGCCGGCCGGCGGGGGGCGTGGGGGTGCGGATCCACGACCCGGTCCTGATCCCCGAGGGGGTCACGCTGGAGGAGGTGGAGATCGGCCCGAACGTCACGATCGGGGCGGGGAGCGTCATCCGGCATTCCCGGATCCGCGATTCGCTGATCGGGGAGGGTGTGGTGATCGAAGGGGCGACGCTCCACGATTCGCTGGTCGGTGACAAGGTCCGCATCCGCGGGGTGAACGGGCAGGTGAGCGTGGCGGATCACTCGGAGGTGCTCGGGGAGTGGTCGGGGGCGAGCGCGTAGCCGCCGGCCGCCTGGAGTGCGGCGGTGCCCCCGCGGGCGTTGCTGGCCCGGCGGGGGCGCCGCTTTTTCGGCGGGCTCATCGGTCCGCGACTCCTGCCACGGCGAGGAGGGTGAGCAGGGCGCGTTCGATGCCCTCGGGCCCGCCGTGGTTGGAGTACCACTCCTCGGTGGTGTGCGTCCCGCCGGACTCGCCGCCGGCGCCGAGCGTGATGGCGGGGATGCCCAGAGCGATCGGGATGTTGGCGTCGGTGGAGGAGGCGACGAGCTCGGGCACATCGCCGAGGGCGTGGGTGGCGGCGCGGGCGGCCTGCACGAGCGGGGAGTCGATGGGCGTTTCGCCGGCGGGCCGGTCGCCGATCACGTCGATGCTCGCGGTCAGTGCAGGAGTGCCGATCCGGCGCCGGGCGTTCACGTCCTGGATCACGGCGTTGAGTGCGCGGCGGACGCGCGCTTCGAGTTCGGCGAGGGTGCGCGGATCTTCGCTCCGGAGGTCGAGCTCGAGCCAGGCCCGCTCGGGGATGGCGTTGACGCTTGTGCCGCCGGCGACGCGTCCCACGGTGAGGGCGCTGCGGGGCTGGAACGGCGGCGTGATGCGCACGAACTCGGAGATCGCCAGGCCGAGCGCGTGAATGGGGTTGGCGATGCCCCAATCGGCCCAGGAGTGTCCTCCCGGGCCGTCGAAGGTGATGCGGAAGCGTCGTGAGCCGACGGCGCGGTGGACGATGCGGCGGCGGCCTGCGCCGTCGAGGGAGAGGAACCCTGCTGCGGCGCGCCAGGGCGAGTCGTCGCGGAAGAGGTGTTTGACCCCCCGGAGGTCGCCGATGCCCTCTTCGCCCACGGTGGCGACGAAGACCACGGGGTGAGTGGTGGAGATCCCGGCGCGGAGGAGGGCGCGGGCGAGGGCGAGGGTGGCGGCGAGCCCACGGGCGTTGTCCGAGATCCCCGGCGCGAAGAGCCGTTCTCCCTCCCGGCGCACGGTGATGTCGGTCCCCTCGGGGAAGATGGTGTCGAGGTGGGCCGCGACGAGGAGCGGCGGGTGGGACGACGCCCCGTTTGTGGGCAGTCGCGCCAGGACGTTGCCGACCTCGTCCACGGCGACGTCGACGAGTCCGAGCGCGGAGAACCGCTCCCTCATCCGTTGCGCGCGCGCGGCTTCGTGGAAGGGGGGGGCGGGGATCTGGACCAGCTCGAGCTGGTCGGCCAGGGTCTCGGCGTCGGTGTCGTACAGGATCTGGCGGGCCCGGCGCACGGCCGGGTGCTCAGCCAGGCTCGCGATGTCGATGGCCGTCCTCGTTTCCATGTCGATTCCCCGGGCTGGCCCGGGAGCGCGACTGCCCGGGGCTTCCTGCCGGACTTTCTCCGTGCCGGGCGCATGGCCTCCGGGCTCCGTTGACAATACTAGCATGCCCCGGCCATCTTGACCAAAGCCTCAGCCGGGACGTCTCGAGGCGTTGTGGAAGGGGCGATGCTGGATTGGCACCTGGTCCAGGATCAACCGAAGGCGCCTGCTGCGCGTGACCCGGCCGGGCCTCACCCCACCGACGCGGAGGGGGGTGCGCTCCGCGTCGGCCCCCGCGTGTATCCGGTCAGCCGCCTTTCCAGCGAGCGCTGCGCCGACGACGGCGATCCGGTCTGGAGCCGGGGTTCCGGCCCAACCCGCGGCGTTCCTGTACCGGCCGTCGGACACCCGACGGCGGGCCCGCGGACGGGCCCGCGATCGTATTCCGATTTCCCTGTCGTGCCGTGGTCGTTGCTTGCCCCGGCCGTTCCCGGCGCGCGTCGCGCCGGGCGGAGCGGGGGGAGAGAAGGAGCGCCGCGCGGCCGGTCGTCGGCCCACGCGGTTCAACAGGAGATCCCGCCCCGAGCCATGGAGGTCGAACCTTGAGTGAGAATCGGCAGCTCTGGGTCTTTCTGGCCGATCCGGAGGATTACGGCTGGGCCGATCTGGTCCGCGACGGACGGACGGTCTGGGATGGAGTGACCGGCGCGCCAGCGCAGAAGAACCTGCGGAGGTGCCGCCCGGGCGATGCGGTGCTGATCTATCACACGGCTCCCGAGAAGGCGCTCGTCGGCACTGCCCGGGTCGCGAGCGAGCCGCGCCCGGACCCGGCAGACCCCGAGCGCGTGGTGGTGGACGTCGAGCCCGTGGCGCCGCTGGAGCGGCCGCTCCCGCTGGGCGAGCTGAAAGCGGATCCTCTGCTCTCCACGATGGGCTTCGTCCGGATGCCGCGGGTGGCCGTGCAGCCGGTGACGGCGGAGCAGTGGGACCGCGTGCTGGAGAAGAGCGGGACGAGCTCTGGCGTCGCGGCGGGCGGGGGCGGCCGCTGACCGGGCGGATGGCCGATGAGCACGTTCAATCGCCTGGTCGAGGAGTTCTTCGCGTACTGGTGGCGCACGCATCCGTCGCAGGCGACGGCTGTCGGGATCCACACGTACGACGGCGAGCTGGAGCGAGCGGACCCTGCCGCGCTGGCCGAGCGCCGGCGCCATGTCCGGGAGTACCTGCGCGCGTTCGAGCAGGCCGTGCCTCGTGATGCGGGCGAGGCGCTGGACCGCGAGCTCGTGCTGGGACAGCTCCGCTGGTACCTGATGGACCTCGAGGAGGTCCGGACCCACGCCCGAAACCCCCTCCTCTACCTGGAACAGCCGCTCGAGTCGCTCTACCTCATGGCGGTGCGGGAGCATGCGCCGGCGGGGGAGCGTGCGCTGCAGGCGACGGAGCGGCTCAGCGCGCTGCCCCGGCTGCTGGGGGAGGCACGGGAGAACCTGACCGAGGCGGCGCCGGTGCTGGTGGAGGCGGCGGCGGCCGTGGCGCGGAGCGGGGTGGAGCTGCTCGATCGTGTGCTGCCGCTGTACCTGGGCGAGGCGCTCGCGGACGACCCGCGCCAGTTCGCCCGGTGGGAGAACGCGCTGCGCGGGGCGGGGGCCGCGCTCCTCGACTACGCGCGCTGGCTCGAGGATGAGCTCGCGCCGCGAGCGACGTCCGGGTTCGCGCTGGGGAAGGTGGCGTTCGAGGCGAAGCTGCGGCACGTGCACGGACTGGCGTACACGGTCGATGAGCTGGCGGCGTACGGCGAGGCGCTGAGGCGAGAGACACAGAAGGAGCTCGAGGCCCTCGCCGCCGAGCTCGGGCAGGGGCGGGGGTGGAAGGAGTGGGTCGAGGTGCTGAGGGAGGAGCATCCGCCTGCGGACGAGCTGATCGAAACCTACGCGAGGGAGGTGCAGCGCGCGCGGGACTTCATCCTCGAGCGGGACCTGGTCGGGATTCCGCCGACTGAGGCGCTCGCGGTGGTGCCGACGCCGGAGTACCTGAGGCCGCTCATCCCCAGTGCCGCGTACGTGCCGCCCGCGCCCCACGAGGTGGAGCAGCAGGGGTTCTTCTTCGTGACACCGCCAGACAACGGAGAGCTGCTGCGGGAGCATTCGCGCTACGGGATTCCGATCACGGCGCTGCACGAAGCGTATCCGGGGCACCATCTGCAGTTTACGTGGGCGTGCCGGGCGGACACGGAGCCGCGTCGGGTCTTCTGGACTCCCGTGTTCGCGGAGGGGTGGGCGCTCTACTGCGAGGAGATGATGTGGGAGCAGGGCTTCTACGCGGATCCTCGCGAGCGGCTGCTGCAGCTCCAGAACCTCCTCTGGCGGGCGTGCCGGGTGGTGGTCGATGTCGGCCTCCATGCTCGCGGGTGGAGCACGGACCGGGCGGTGGCCTACCTTGTCGAGGAGGCGGGGCTGGAGCGGTTCCACGCCGAGATCGAGGTGCGGCGGTATTGCGCCGAGCCGACACAGCCGCTCAGCTACGCCGTGGGGAAGCGCGAGCTCCTGCGCCTCCGGGAACGGTTCCGGGCCCGGCAGGGCGAGGCGTTCGAGCTCCGCGACTTCCACGATCGCGTGCTCTCCTGGGGCACGATCCCGCCCTCGCTGATCGCCCGGGCGCTGGGCCTGGCGTGACCGGGGTGCGTAGCGGGCCGGGCACGTTGTAGAATCGAGGTCGCGGCGGTTCCCCATGCGCCGGGGTTTTGGGCCGGGGCGCTGGGGGGCGCGCGATACGAAACCGGGCTCGCGTGGATCGGCGCGGTCTCTTTAGAGCGACCGGCCGAACTCCGCCGAAGTGATCGGGTCGAGAGGCGTCCAGGCGAGCCGGGCACGACGAGGGGAATTGATTGAGTTGATTGGAGATGAAAGCGATTCGCGTGCACCATAACGGCGGCCCCGAGGTCCTTCGGCTCGAGGCCGTCGACGTGCCGGAGCCCGGGCCCGGGGAGGTCCGGGTCCGGATCGAGTTCGCCGGAGTCAATTACATCGACGTCTACCACCGTACCGGGCTCTACCCGGTCCCGACGCCGTTCATCCCCGGCAACGAAGCCGCGGGGACGGTGGACGCCGTGGGGCCGGGGGTCGAGGAGGTGAAGCCGGGCGATCGCGTGGCGTACGCGATGGAGCTCGGCTCCTACGCGGAGTACGCGGTCGTGCCGGCCAGCAAGCTGGTGCCGGTGCCGGACGACGTGGAGCTGTCCACGGCCGCGGCCGTGCTGCTGCAGGGGATGACCGCGCACGCGCTGACCCACAGCACCTTCCCCCTGCAGGAAGGCCACACAGCGCTGGTCCACGCGGCGGTGGGCGGCGTCGGGCACCTGCTGGTCCAGATGGCGAAGAAGCGTGGCGCGCGGGTGATCGCCACCGTGTCGACGGAGGAGAAGGCCAGGCTGGCGTCCGAGCTCGGGGCGGACGACGTGATCCTCTACACCCGGGAGGACTTCCGCGAGGCCGTGCGGCGCCTGACGGATGGGCGGGGGGTGGACGTCGTGTACGACTCGGTGGGACAGTCCACGTTCGAGGGGAGCCTCGGCTCGCTACGGCCACGAGGGTACCTCGTCCTCTACGGGCAGTCCAGCGGCCCCGTGCCTCCGTTCGATCCGGCCGTGCTGGGCCGGCGGGGCTCGCTCTTCCTGACGCGCCCGGTCCTTTCCCACTACGTCGCGGAGCGGGAGGAGCTACTCCGTCGTGCGGGCGACCTGTTCCGCTGGCTGGGCACGGGCGAACTCCGGATGCGGATCGACCGGATCCTGCCGCTCGCGGAGGCCGCGGAAGCGCATCGCGCGCTCGAGGGGCGGCAGACGATGGGGAAGCTGCTCCTCCGGTGCTGAGCGCGCGACCCGGGCGCAGCCCGGGCCGGCCGGCGTTGCGGCCCCGGGCGCCGGCCGCGCCCTTCGACCCGAGACCCGCTCCCGGCGTCGCCTAGGCAAGTCGAAATCGGTCCGCCCGTACATGGGCTCACCCTTCCGGTTCGAGTCCCTCGGTGCGGCGGCGCCACTCCTCGTCATCGGGCACGTCGTGCGGGCGATACAGGATCACCTGTACCGGTTCGAGCGTGATCAGCCCGCCGTCGATCATCCGGTCCAGCTCGGGCAGCACCTCGCGAATCGCCTCCTCGCTCTCCACGACCTCGACGATGACCGGGAGATCGAGCGACAGCCGAAGGATCTTGTCGGTGTGGACGCGGGAGTGGGCGCCGAACCCGGCGATCGCCCGGGTCACGGTGGCACCGGCGAAACCGCGCTCCCGGAAGAAACGCAGCAACTGCTCGTAGAGCGGTTTCCCCTCGAACTTGTCGCTCTCGCCGATGAAGATGCGCATGAGCGTGCGCTCGCCCTCGAACCGGTGCGGCATGGGGTTATCCTCGCGGTTGCAGTGCGACCGTCGCCACCGCAAAGCCAGCGAACGTGCCCGCCAGGCTCAGGAAGACGCTGGCGAAGACGTAGGTGGCGGCGCGGGTCCACTGCCCATCCTGGAGCATGGCCGCCGTCTCGTAGCTGAAGGTGCTGAAGGTGGTGAAGGCGCCGAGAAATCCGATGGTGATGAGCGCCCGTAGCTCGGCGGTCGCGGCGAGCGCTTCGAGGAAGCGCGCCGAGAAGCCGAGGACGAGCGACCCCGAGATGTTGATGACCAGCGTGCCCCAGGGGAAGCCGGTGCCCGCCCAGGAATGGATCCAGCCGCCGAGGCCGTAACGGGCGAGCGCACCGATCGCGCCGCCCAACGCGATGCAAAGGAGCAGCATTCCCGCCCCGCCATTCGATGCGATGATCACCGAAACGTTCGCGCGAAACGAGAGAGTTTACTGCGGCCACGGCGCCCAGACAACGGATGCGCTGGAATGACGGGCTCTCCGGCCGCGCGGCGTAGGCTGCTCGGGTCAGCCGCCCGACCGCCGGGCGGGACGGCCGCGGGCGGGCGACGTCCCGGCGGCCCGCTGGCCGGATCGCCGAGGGAGGCCGGGGGCGCTACCGCCAGGCTTCAGGGTTGGCGGAGCTGCGCGGGCGCAGGACTGCCCGGAGTCCGGGACTGGCCCGGCGAGGCGGCCGGCGTCGGGCTGCCGGCCGTCACAGGCCACCCGCGAGATCGTAGATCCTGCGCGCCATCACGGCCCGGGGCCCGGCGCCTTCGATCGTCAGGTCCACGATCAGCCGGGTGCCCCCCAGGCCCCGTCCGATGAACTCCTTGATCTTCAGGCCGGTCTCGGTCTTTCGTTCGATCCGGAGCTCCTGGCCGCTCCATTCCGCCTTGAACTCGACGACGCCGATCCCGGCCCACTCGTGTTTGATGGCCTTGCCGTTGGTGGGTAGGGTGACGGTGGGGCCGTCAGCGTAGGTGAGGGTCACCTGGGCCCCGTCCTGGGCGAGGACCAGGCGCTCGCTGGCGCGCAGGAGTGCGCGGAGCGCCTCCAGGGACCGTTGCCGTTTTTCGCTGCGGGGCGCCGCCTCTTCGGTGGCCGGCCGTGCCGGGCTTTCCGCCCGGCCGCCCCGCGAGTCCGCCGGGCCGCGATCTCCGTCGGTTTCACCCTGGGGCTGGAGCGACCCGTCCCTGCCTGGTGCCAGCAGGAGCTCTGGATCCCGGCTCCTGTCCCTGTCGAGCACCCATGAGCCGGTGAGGACCACGCCCGCCGGCGGTTCGCTGCCGCGCATCAGGATGCAACCGGCGGTGGGTGCGATGAGCGCCCAGGTCGCCAGCCAGGCAATCGATCTCCTCGCGTGCACGGATCCTCCCGCGATACGGGTTCGTGGCCGGTTCGTTCCCGAAGCAGCCCTCTTTCCATACGTCTTCGAGCGAGGGGCGTTCCGGGCAAGTCTGGCGCCATGCCCGCCGGCGGCCGGACGGGCCGGGCGGGCATGGCGCCGGCGAAGAGGAGCGGAGCAGCCTCCGGACCAGCAGAACGCGCCTGGATCCCGGAATGTTACAGAATGCGCGGGCGGAATCCAACAGGTCCGCGCCGGGCGGCGCCGGGGTTTCCGCCCAACACTTCCGGGGGGTGGCGCGTATCACTGTGTGAAGGCCGGCCGCACCGGCGGGGGCGGCCGGGGTAGAGCAGGTCAGGAGGTCATGTACGATGCGACGGATACACGGTATCATCCTGGCGTTGTCGCTGGTGGCGTTGCCCGGTGCCCTGGCCGCGCAGACGCCGGACACGGCGCGGTCGCAGGCGGAGGCCCGGAGGGAGCGCCTGGACCCGATCGGCCGTCTGCTGGCCCATCGGGAGGAGCTCGGGCTGACGGCAGATCAGGTGAAGCGGCTGGAGGAGATCCGGGCGGATCTCCGGGAGCGGAACCGTCCGCTGTTGGAGCGGGTGGAGGCGGCGCGAACGGAGTGGGCGGAGCGGCGGCGGGAGTTGCGGGCGGAGTCGCGGGAGGAGCTGCGGGCGCAGCGGCGGCAGCGGCTGGAGGAGGCGCGGAAGCGGATGGAGGAGCTGCGGCCGACGCTCCAGCAGCTGCGGGAGAACCAGCGGCAGGCGCTGGAGGCTGCGCAGGAGGTTCTGACGAACGAGCAGAAGTCCCGGCTGAAGGAGCTGCGCGAGGAGTGGCGGGCTGAGCTGCGGGAGCGGGGTGGGGCGGCGCGGCCGCGGTCGGGGCCCGGGATGCGCCGGCCGGAGCGGGGCTCGGAGCAGTCTGGCCAGTAGGGAGGGAGAGTCGCGGGTTGCGGGCGGCGGCGCGTCCTGTGGAGGGCCGTGAGGTTGCCCGGTCGGCCGATGCGGCCCACGAAGCCGTGACCGACGCGCTCCTGGTGGAGCGCGTCCGGCGGGGTGAGGTGGAGGCGTACGGCGAGCTGGTGCGGCGCCACATGCGTCGTGCGTTCTCGATCGCCTACCGGATCGTGCGGCACCGGGAAGATGCGGAGGACGTGGTGCAGGACGCGTTCGTGCGGGCGCTGGAGCGGCTCGATACGCTGAAGCGCGGGCGGCCGTTCCACCCGTGGTTCTACCGGATCGTGGTGAACCGGGCGCTCAGTTGCTGGCGGTCGCGGGCCGTGCGGGCGGCGGAGGCGGTGCCGGAGGAGGCGGTGGGGGACTCCACGCCGGAGGGGGACGCGGAGCGGTCGGAGCTGCGCCGGCGACTGGCCGAAGCGCTGGACGCATTGCCGGAGTCGGAACGGATCGTGGTCCAGCTATCCGAGCTCGATGGTCTGACGAGCGCGGAGATCGCGGAGATCCTGGGCGAGCCGGCGGGGACGGTGCGCTATCGGCTGCACCAGGCCCGGCGCCGGTTGCGGGCGGCCCTCGCGCCGCTCGGGCGGGAGGAGGAATGAACGAGGACCGGGAGCTGGAACGGTTTGGAGACGAAGCGCTGAGGGAGGCGCTGCGTGCGGCGCTGCCGGAGCCGCCGCTGGAGGAGGTGGACTGGGAGGGGTTGCACGGGCGGATCATGGCGAATGTCCGGCCGTGGTTCGCTCGTGCGCCGCGGCGGCAATGGTGGGAGTTCCTGGCGGGGTGGGCGGGGCGCGGGGTCCCGGTGGCGGCGAGTGCGGCGGCGGCCGCGGCGGTGGTGGTGGGGTTCGGGCTGGTCTCCGCCGTGGGGGACCAGGGTGGGGAGGTAGTGGTGCCCCCGGCGGGGGCGGTGGTCGAGGAGGAGCTGGCCACCGCTCTGCCGGAGGGGGTCTACCGGCTGCTGGCCTCGGAAGCAGGAGAGGACGCGTTGCTGGACGTGGTTTTTTACGAGCACGAAGAAGGATGGTGAGCAGGTGAAGCTCCAACTCGGTCCGCGCGCGCAGGCGGCGCTGCTGCTGGCGCTGGTCGGCACGCTGGGCATGCTGGTCGGCGTTCTGGTGGGCGGGCTGGCCTTTGGCCCGCGGCTGGGCGCCGGGGCGGGGCGGGGGCAGGTCCCGCCGGCCGTCTACGGGCCTGGCCCGCGGCGGGAGGGGGGGCTCCCGCTGGGCGATCGGCTGGCGGTCCGGCCGCGCCTGGATCGGCTCGCGGACGAGCTCGAGCTCTCGGCCCGCCAGCGAGCCCAGATCGACAGCATCATGCGGGACGAGCAGGCGAAGGTGCGCGAGCTCTTCCGGGAGTTCCGGCCGCGCTTCGAGGCCGTGGTACAGGGGACCCGGCGCAGGATCGACTCCGTGCTGACGCCGGAGCAGCGGGAGCGGCTCCGCGCGCTGAGCGAGGAGCGCCGCGGGCGGCGGGGGCACCGGCTGCCGTCGGCCGCCCGGAGCGACTCGGTCTGGCCTGCCGGGGGACCGGGCGGCTTCCGGCCGTGACGCTTTCACGCGGGCGCGAGAGGGCCCCGGGGCGATCGTCGCCCCGGGGCCCTTGTCGTGTGAGCGGCAGGTCATTCTGGAGCTCGCGGCGATGTCGTTCGTCGCCCGGACTCCGGCGCGCGGTCCTCGAAATGTGAAAGCAGTACGAATGGACAGAAAGGCTCCGGGCGCCGCCGGGGCCTGGCCATCGCGCCGACTTCGCCATCCGCCCGGGGCACGCCTAGGCAACCGTTCGACCGTCGATTAGATTACGGCGACGTCCATGACGCGGGAGAATTCATGAGAATCGCCGTACCGAAGGAAAAAGCCTCGGGGGAGCGGCGCGTGGCGCTGGTGCCGGAGACCGTTGCCCGCCTGGTCGAGATGGGGATCGAGGTGGGGATCGAGTCGGGCGCCGGCGAGCGCGCCGGTTTCCCGGATAAGGAGTACGAAGCTGCGGGCGCCCGGGTGCTGCCGGATGCCGCAGCGGTGTTCGCGGGGAGCGATGTGGTCCTCAAGGTCCAGCGTCCGACGGCCGAGGAGGCGGGGCAAATCCCCACGGGCGCGCTCCTGATCTCCTTCTTGCAGCCGAGCTCGTCCGTGGACGTCATCCGCGTCCTCACCGAGCGGCGCGTCACCAGCCTGAGCCTGGACCTGGTTCCCCGCATCACCCGGGCGCAGAAGATGGACGCCCTCTCCTCCCAGGCGACCGTGGCGGGGTACAAGGCCGCGCTGCTGGCCGCTGACCACCTCGGGAAGTTCTTCCCGATGCTCATGACCGCGGCCGGCACGATCCCGCCCGCCCGGGTGCTGGTCGTGGGGGCGGGGGTGGCGGGGCTCCAGGCCATCGCCACGGCGCGGCGGCTCGGTGCCGTGGTGCAGGCGTTCGACATCCGCCCCGCCGTGAAGGAGCAGGTGGAGAGCCTGGGTGCGACCTTCGTGGGGCTCACGGTCGAGGAGGCCGAGGATAAGGGCGGGTACGCGAAGGAGGTCTCGGAGGACGTGCACCGCCGCGAGCAGGAGCTCCTGCACCGGCTGGTCGCCGAGGCCGACGTGGTCATCACGACCGCTCAGGTGCCCGGCAAGAAGGCGCCGGTCCTCATCACCGCGGAGATGGTCAACGCGATGCGGCCCGGGTCCGTCATCGTCGACGTCGCGGCCGATTCCGGCGGGAACTGCGCGCTCACGGAGCCGGGCCGCCAGGTCGAGCACAACGGCGTGACGATCATCGGGCTCACCAACGCACCGAGCGGGCTGCCCACCCACGCGAGCCAGATGTACTCGCGCAACGTGGCCGCCCTGCTCCTCCACGTCGTCCGCGATGGCGCGATCCACGTGGACCTGGAGGACGAAATCACCGGGGCGTGCTGTGTGACGCACGGGGGCAGCGTCGTCCACCCGGCGGCGCAGGCGCTGGTCGCGGCGGGGAGTTGACCCGCCGCGCCCGTTCACGAAGGAGTCAGTCCATGGCTGAAGGATTGATGGTCTCGATCACCGTCTTCGTGCTCGCCATGTTCGTCGGATTCGAGGTGATCACGAAGGTGCCCCAGATCCTCCACACGCCGCTCATGTCCGGCTCGAACGCGATCTCGGGGATCACGGTCGTCGGCGCGCTCGTCATTGCGGGACGGCTGAGCTCGCCGTTCGACACGATCCTGGGTGTCGTGGCGGTGGCGCTGGCCACGATCAACATCGTGGGCGGTTTCCTCGTCACCGACCGTATGTTGCAAATGTTCAGGAAGAAAGAGGACGGGACCCGATGACGGCCACGGCCGGCGGGATCATCCCGCTTTTCATCGATTTCTCGTACTTGCTCGCGGCGACGTTCTTCATCTTCGGGCTGAAGCTGCTCTCCTCGCCCGCGACCGCTCGGCGGGGGAACATCCTCGGCGCGGTGGGCATGCTGATCGCCGTCGTCGCGACGCTCTTCGATCAGCAGATCCTGGGTTTCGGCGGGATCCTGATCGGGATCCTCATCGGTAGCGCGATCGGTGTCCTCCTGGCCGTCAAGGTCAAGATGACGGCCATGCCGCAGCTCGTGGGGATCCTGAACGGGTTCGGCGGCGGCGCCTCCCTGCTCGTCGCGGCGGCGGAGTATGTCCGCGATCCCAACCCGGCGGCGGATGTGGCGGTCACGATCATGCTCAGCGTGTTGATCGGCGCCGTCACGTTCTCGGGGAGCATGGTGGCGGCGGGGAAGCTCCAGGAGGTCATCACGGGGCGGGCGGTGACCTACCCGCTCCAGAAGACCGGGAATGCGCTCGTCTTCGCCGTGATCTTGCTCCTGGGGATCTACCTGATCGCCGCGCCGCAGAACCCGCAGCTCTTCACCGTGTTCACGGTGCTCTCGCTGCTGCTGGGCGTGCTCCTGGTGATCCCGATCGGCGGGGCGGACATGCCGGTGGTGATCTCGCTCATGAACTCGTACTCGGGTCTTGCGGGCGCGGCCACCGGGTTCGTCCTGCACAACAACGGGCTGATCATCACCGGCGCGCTGGTCGGCGCCTCCGGGATCATCCTCACCCAGATCATGTGCAAGGCGATGAACCGGTCGCTCACGAACGTCATGTTCGGGGCGTTCGGTTCGCAGGTCACGGCCGGTGCGGGGCGGTCCGCCACGGGCCTGACCGTGCAGGAGGTGACGGCCGAAGACGCCGCGATCCTGCTGGGCTACGCCCGGTCGGTGATCGTGGTGCCTGGGTACGGGATGGCGGTCGCCCAGGCGCAGCACAACGTGCGCGAGCTGACGAGCCTGCTCGAGGCGCGCGGCGTAGAGGTGAAGTACGCGATCCACCCCGTCGCCGGCCGCATGCCGGGGCACATGAACGTGCTCCTGGCGGAGGCGAACGTCCCCTACGACAAGCTCTACGAGATGGAGCGCATCAACGGGGAGTTCGAGCGGACCGACGTGGCGCTGGTCATCGGGGCGAACGACGTGGTGAACCCGGCGGCCCGCAACGATCCCTCGAGCCCGATCTACGGCATGCCGATCCTGGACGTGGATCTGGCGAAGAACGTGATCGTGCTCAAGCGGAGCATGAACCCGGGCTTCGCGGGGATCGAGAACGAGCTCTTCTACCGCCCGAACACGCGGATGCTGTTCGGGGACGCCCGGGAAACGCTGACGAAGCTGGTCGCCGAGCTGAAGAAGGTCTGAGGGATCGGAAGGGACGAAGGGGGCGTGTCTGGCGCCCCCTTCGGTTTCCGGGCCGATGGCGGGCGGCGGCTGGCCCCGGCAGGCCGAGCCGCCGGCCGCGTTTTTGCATTGTCGGTCTGCAGGCAAGACGCGGCCGGGTAGCTCAATGGCAGAGCCGGAATCTCATTTCCGAGATGGTGGTTCGATTCCACCCCCGGCCTTTCGCCCCCCGGCCAACGCGGGCGACGCTCCCTCGCGGCCGCGGCCGACCTGGCCTGTCCGGGGTCTTGCGGCCGGTCCGGCGCGCCTGATAACATTAACATCGCAAGGCAAAACGCCGTCTCCCGTGCGGGCCGCCGCACGCGATGCGCTATTTACGCCCTGTCCGGCCGGATGTTATAATCCAGCCTGAGGGTTCGACTGCGCTCGCATTTCGCAGGCACAGGAGATCCGACGCTCCTCTCGCGCGCGGGCCGTCACCAGACCCGGACCGGCGCGGCCCGGCAGCCATCGTCCCGAAATCCACCACCTGGCGCATGGAGCCGCTCTCGATCGTCGACGCGCACGTGCATTTCTGGAACCCCGGCCTCCTCGCCTATCCCTGGCTCGACGGGATCCCGAAGCTCAGGCGGCCGTTTCTGCCGGCCGATTTCGCGAGCAGCACGGGCGATGCGCCGGTCGAGAAGATCGTCTTCGTGGAATGCAACTGCGCGCCGGGGGACAACCTCCGGGAGGTCGAGCACGTGGCGCGACTGGCCGAGGCGGAGCCGAGGATCGCCGGGCTCGTCGCCTACGTCGACCTCACGGACGCGGCAGGGCTGGACCGCACGCTGGACGCGCTCTCGGACTACCCGCTGGTCAAAGGGATCCGACACAACATCCAGGGGGAGCCCGCCGGGTTCTGCCTCCAGCCTGCGTTCGTCGAGGGGGTACGGAAAGTCGGCCGCCGCGGCTTCACGTTCGACCTCTGCGTGACGCATGACCAGCTACCCGAGGTGGTGCGCCTGGTCGAGCTGTGCCCGGACACGCGCTTCGTCCTGGACCACTGCGGCAAGCCGGCGATCCGGCAGGGGCTCCTCGAGCCGTGGAAGGGAGAGATCGCGCGGCTGGCGGCGCGGGGCCACGTGTGGTGCAAGCTCTCAGGGCTTCTGACCGAGGCGGACGTGGAGCGGTGGCGGGAGGAGGACCTGGTCCCGTACGCCGAGCACGTGGTCGAGCAGTTCGGCATCGATCGGGTGCTGTACGGGAGTGACTGGCCGGTCCTCACCCTGGCCGGCCAGTACGCCGACTGGTACGGCTTCACCCGTCGGCTGACCGCGGGCTGGAGCGAGAGCGAGCGGCGGCGCTTCTACTACGAGAACGCGGTGCACTTCTACGGTCTCTGAATCCGGATCTCCGTCCTTCCGGGGCCGAGCGGAACGGATCCGGGGGCTGCCGCCGATCCGCGTGGGCCGCGATCGTTTTTCCCTGCGGCTCGGACGGCGCGTGCCGGTCATCCGGCGCGCGGGAACCGGCGAGGAACGCCGGTGGATGGGAGCACGGGTGAGCGCGAGAGGGGGTGCCCATGGCAGAACCAAAGCTGAAGGACAAGACCGCGATCGTCACGGGTGGCGCGTCGGGGATCGGGAAGGCCATCGCGCTCCTCTTCGCGCGTGAGGGCGCCCGCGTCGCCGTGCTCGACATCCAGGAGCAGGCCGCCGAGGAAGTCG
Organism: Longimicrobiales bacterium; assembly: GCA_036564015.1. Classification (GTDB taxonomy): domain Bacteria; phylum Gemmatimonadota; class Gemmatimonadetes; order Longimicrobiales; family RSA9; genus DATCLG01. The sequence continues at coordinate 14,643 of DATCLG010000217.1, read as the reverse complement.
TCTGCGCGATCCAGGAGCAGGGAGGCACGGCTGCCGCGTTCCGGTGCGATGTGAGCAACCAGCGCGAAGTCTTCGACGTGTTCCGCGCCGTGGTCGACCGGTTCGGCGGGCTGGACATCCTGGTGAACAACGCGGGGATCTCCCACATCGGGACGGTCGAGGACACCACGGAGGAGGATTTCGACCGCGTCTATGCCGTGAACGTGAAGGGCGTCTACAACTGCCTGAAGGCCGGCGTGCAGGCGATGAAGGAGCGCGGCGGCGGCGCCATCCTCAACCTCGCCTCGATCGTCTCGTCGGTCGGGATCCCGGACCGCTTCGCCTACTCGATGAGCAAGGGCGCGGTGCTGACCATGACGTACTCGGTCGCCTGCGACTGCCTGAGGTACAACATCCGGTGCAACAGCATCGCGCCGGCGCGGGTCCACACGCCGTTCGTGGATGGGTACCTGAAGAAGCACTACCCGGGGCGGGAGCAGGAGATGTTCGAGAAGCTCTCGCGGACCCAGCCGATCGGGCGCATGGGCCGGCCGGAGGAGATCGCGGCTCTAGCCCTGTTCCTCTGCTCGGATGATGCCGCCTTCATCACGGGCAGCAACTACGCGATCGATGGCGGATTCGTGACCCTGAAACCCTGAGAGCGATGAAACTCATCCGATTTGGAGAACCAGGCGCCGAGAAGCCTGGGGTGATCCTTCCCGACGGGCGGAAGATCGACGCATCCGGGTTCGGCTCGGACTACGATGAGGCGTTCTTCGCGTCGGGCGGGCTGGAGCGTCTGCGTGCGTGGGTGGAGGTGCAGGGCGACCGCGCGCCGACGGTGCCGGAGGGGGTGCGGCTGGGTCCGCCGATCGCCCGGCCGAGCAAGATCGTGTGCGTAGGGCTCAACTATCGCGACCACGCCAGCGAGTCGAACATGGCGGTCCCGGATGAGCCGGTCCTCTTCTTCAAGGCGACGACGGCGATCTCCGGCCCGTACGACGATGTCATCCTCCCGAAGGGGAGCACGAAGGTGGACTGGGAGGTGGAGCTGGCGCTGGTGATCGGGCGGCGGGCGTCCTACGTGGAGAAGGAGCGCGCGCTGGAGTACATCGCGGGCTACACGCTCATGAACGACTACTCGGAGCGGGCGTTCCAGCTCGAGCGGGGCGGGCAGTGGGTGAAGGGGAAGAGCTGCGACACGTTCGCGCCGCTGGGCCCGTACCTGGCGACCCCGGACGAGCTGGGGGACGTGGGCGACCTCCGGGTGTGGCTCAAGGTCAACGGCGAGACCAAGCAGGACGCGTCGACACGGGACATGATCTTCGACGTGCCGACGCTGGTCAGCTACATCAGCCAGTTCATGACGCTCTTGCCGGGGGACGTCATCTCGACCGGCACGCCGCCGGGGGTGGCGCTCGGGCAGAAGCCGGAGCCGCGCTTCCTGAAGCCCGGCGATGTGGTGGAGTACGGGATCGATGGCCTGGGCGTGGCGCGGCAGACGGTGCGGGCGTACGCGGAGGCGCGGCGCGAGGCGGTCTACGCGTGAGGCCGGGCGGGGCCCGGCGCCCCTGTAGAGTTTCGCTTCAGCCCTGCGTGCCCGCGCTGGTGACGGCGCGGGCACGGCAGGCCGACCACCGGCGCGATCTCCCGCAGGCGGGTTCGGATGCGGATCTCCCTGTTCATCACGTGCTTCAACGACACCCTCTTCCCCGAGACGGGGAAGGCGATGGTCTCGCTGTTCGAGCGGCTGGGACACGAAGTGGAGTTCCCGCTCGACCAGACCTGCTGCGGGCAGATCCACTACAACACCGGCTACCACGAGGACGCGTTGCCTCTGCTGCGTCGCTTCGTGGACGTCTTCCGGGACGCCGAGGTCGTCGTGGCGCCTTCGGCGTCGTGCGTCGGGATGGTGCGGGAGCACTACCCGAAGCTGGCGGAGCAGACGGGGGATGCGCGGCTGGTCGATGAGGTGAACGCGCTGGTCCCGCGGGTCTTCGAGCTCTCGGAGTTCCTGGTCTATCGCCTGGGGCTGGAGGACGTGGGGGCGTACTACCCCCACCGGGTGACGTACCACCCGACGTGCCACTCGCTGCGAGGGTTGCGCGTGGGCGATGCCCCGCTCCGGCTCCTCCGGGCCGTGCGGGGGATCGACCTGGTCGAGCTCCCGGACGCCACCGAATGCTGCGGGTTCGGGGGGACCTTCGCGGTGAAGAACGCGGACATGTCGATGGCGATGCTGACGGACAAGATCCGCTGCGTGCTCGAGACGCGGGCGCAGGTGTGCACGGCGATCGACAACTCCTGCCTGATGCACATCGGCGGGGCCCTCCACCGGCTGCGCGCGGGGACGCGCACGGTGCACCTGGCGGAGATCCTGGCCTCGACGGAGGAGGCGCCGGCCCAATGAGCCACCCGACCCCCGCCCGGCCGCCCCTCCGCTTCGAGGAGGCCGTTCGCATCGCGCTCCGGAATACGCAGCTCCGCCGCAACCTCGAGCGGGCGACGGGCAACATCCGCCGCAAGCGGGCGAGCGTCGTGGCCGAGCTGCCCGACTGGGAGGCGCTGCGGGAGGCGGGGCGGGCGATCAAGGAGCGGACGATGAGCGAGCTGGCCGAGCACCTGGTCCAGCTCGAGGCCGCGGTCCAGCGCGCGGGCGGCGTCGTGCACTGGGCGCGGGACGCCGAGGAAGCGAACCGCATCGTGGTCGACATCGTCCGCCGCCACGGCGCCCGCGAGGTGGTGAAGGTGAAATCGATCACCACCGACGAGATCCGGCTGAACGCCGCGCTCGAGCGGGCGGGCATCCAGGCGATCGAGACCGACCTGGCCGAGCTCATCATCCAGCTCGCCGGCGAGAGCTCGTCGCACATCCTGGTCCCCGCCGTCCACAAGAACCGCGCGGAGATCCGGGAGCTGTTCATGCGCCGGCTCGGGATCCGGGAGCTCTCGGATCGCCCGGCGGACCTCGCGGCCGCGGCGCGCCTCCACCTGCGCCGCAAGTTCTTCGAGGCCCGGGTCGGGATCAGCGGCGCCAACTTCGCGGTCGCCGAGACCGGGACGGTGGCCGTGGTCGAATCCGAGGGGAACGGCCGCATGTGCACGACGCTCCCCGAGGTGCTGATCACGGTGATGGGGATCGAGAAGGTGATCCCGCGCTGGGAGGACCTCGGCGTCTTCCTGCAGCTCCTGCCGCGCTCCTCGACCGGCGAACGGATGAACCCCTACACCTCGCTCTGGACCGGGGTGAGGGAAGGCGATGGGCCCCGGGAGTTCCACCTCGTGCTCCTGGACAACGGCCGCACGCAGGTGCTCCGGGACCCGACGGGCCGCCAGGCGCTGCATTGCATCCGCTGCAGCGCCTGCCTCAACGTCTGCCCGGTCTACGCGCGGGCCGGCGGGCACGCGTACGGGTCGGTGTATCCGGGTCCGATCGGAGCGATCCTGACGCCGCAGCTCGTGGGGTTGGAGCGCGCGTCTTCGCTCCCCTACGCCTCGAGCCTCTGCGGCGCCTGCTACGACGTCTGCCCCGTCAAGATCAACATCCCGGAGGTGCTGGTCCACCTGCGGGGGAAGGTGGTGCGGCGTAGCGGCGCGCGGCGCGGCCCGCAGACGGCGGAGGGGCGGGAGCGGCTCGCGCTGAAGGTGCTCGGCTGGATCCTCCAGGACCGGCGCCGCTTCGAGCGGGCGCAGCGCTGGGCGCGGGTCGCCCAGCGGCCCTACCTGCAGGACGGCATGATCCGATCCCTCCCCGGCGACCTCGCCGGGTGGACGGTGATGCGCGACCTCAAGCCGGTGGCGGCGCAGACGTTCCGCGAGTGGTGGGTGTCGCGGTCATGAGCACGGCGCGCGAAGAGATCCTGGCCCGCATCCGCGGCGCGCTCGGGTCGGCCTCCCCCGCCGGGGCGCCCATCCCGCGCGCCTACCGGCAGGTGGCGGAAGACACGCCGGAGGAGCGGCTCGAACGGTTCGCGGAGCGGGTGGCCGAGTACCGCGCGTCGGTGCGGCGGTGTGACGAGGCGGGGCTCCCGGCCACGATCGCGGAGGCGTGCGCCGCCCGCGGCGTGAAGAGGCTGGTCGTGCCGCCGGACGTGCCGGAGACGTGGATCCCGGCGGGCGTCCAGCCACTCCGCGATCCGGGGCTCTCCAACGCCGACCTGGACGCCGCCGATGGCGTGCTCACCGGCTGCGCGCTCGGCATCGCGGAGACCGGCACGATCGTGCTCGACGGAGGAGCCCGGCAGGGACGGCGGGCGCTCTCGCTCCTCCCCGACTACCACCTGTGCGTGGTGTTCGCCCACCAGGTGGTGGGGATCGTCCCCGAGGCGATCGAGCGGCTCCGCCCGGCGGTGGCGGAAGGAAGACCGATCACGTTCATCTCGGGACCCTCGGCCACTTCCGACATCGAGCTGAGTCGGGTGGAAGGCGTACACGGGCCGCGCACGCTCGAGGTGGTCATCGTGCGGTGAGGCACCGGACAGCGCGGCGTTCCTCCCGCCGGCACGCGCGGGCCCGTCATTCAGGCGAACGATCATGTCCGTAACGATCACAGGCGTCGACGTCCTCGATATCCGGTTCCCGACTTCCCGCGAGCTCGACGGGTCCGACGCGATGCACCCGGACCCGGACTACTCGGCCGCTTACGTCATCCTCCGGACCAACCACCCGGAAGGGGTGGAAGGGCACGGGCTCACCTTCACCATCGGGCGCGGCAACGACCTGTGCGTCGCCGCCGCCCGCGCGCTGGCGCCCCTCGTCACCGGTTGCACGCTGGAGGCGATCCGCGCAGACATGGCGGGTTTCTGGCGCCGCCTCACCAGCGATTCCCAGCTCCGGTGGGTCGGCCCCGAGAAGGGCGTCATCCACCTCGCCACCGCGGCGGTCGTGAACGCCGTCTGGGACCTCTGGGCGAAGGTCGAAGGCAAGCCGCTCTGGAAGCTCCTCGCCGACATGACGCCCGAGGAGATCGTGGCCTGCATCGACTTCCGCTACATCACCGACGCGCTCACGCCCCGCGAGGCGATCGAGATCCTGCGGCGCAACGCGCCGAGCCGCCACGAGCGCGAGGCCGAGATGCTCGCCCACGGCTACCCGGCCTACACCACCTCCGCCGGCTGGCTCGGCTACTCTGACGAAAAGATCCGGCGCCTCTGCCGCGAGGGCATCCAGGCCGGGTGGTCCCACTTCAAGATCAAGGTCGGCGCCAGCCTGGAGGACGACCTGCGCCGGGCCGCCATCGTCCGCGAGGAGATCGGCCCGGACCGCAAGCTCATGCTGGACGCCAACCAGCGCTGGGACGTGCCCGAGGCGATCGCCAACATGCGGGAGCTCGCCCGCTTCGACCCCTGGTGGATCGAGGAGCCCACCAGCCCGGACGACGTGCTCGGCCACGCGGAGATCGCGCGGGCGATCGCGCCGATCGGCGTCGCGACGGGCGAACAGTGCCAGAACCGCATCCTGTTCAAGCAGTTCCTGCAGGCGGGCGCGATCCGCTTCTGCCAGATCGATAGCTGCCGGCTCGGCGGGGTCAACGAGGTGCTGGCGGTGCTGCTGCTCGCCGCCAGGTTCGGCGTCCCGGTCTGCCCGCACGCGGGCGGCGTCGGGCTCTGCGAGTACGTCCAGCACCTCTCGATCTTTGACTACGTGTACGTGAGCGCCTCGCTCGAGGACCGCATCACCGAGTACGTCGACCACCTGCACGAGCACTTCGTCGATCCCTGCGTGGTCCGGAACGGCCGGTACGTGGCGCCGACGGCCCCCGGCTACAGCATCACGATGAAGCCGGAGAGCCTGGAGACGTACGCGTATCCGCACGGCCCCGCGTGGGCCGGGTGAGAGGCCTGAACCGTTCACGATCCAGCCGAGGAGGACGCCGTGAGAACCCGCTGCGCGTTGCTGCTTCCCATCCTTCTGGCCGGCCTCGTCCAGGCTGGCGCCGCGCAGGATCTCCCGCGGGAGGCGCCGGCGCAGCGAGACGCGCGCATGGCATGGTGGCGCGAGGCCAGGTTCGGGATGTTCATCCACTGGGGCCCGTACGCCGTGCCGGCCGGGACCTATCGCGGCCAGCGCATCGCCGGGATCGGCGAGTGGATCATGCAGCGGGCAGCGATCCCGATCCCCGAGTACGAGCAGTTCGCGCGGCAGTTCAATCCCACGAAGTTCGATGCGGAGGAGTGGGTGCGGCTCGCCAAAGAGGCGGGCATGAAGTACATCATCATCACCTCCAAGCACCACGACGGCTTCGCGATCTTCGACTCCAAGGTTTCGGACTACGACATCGTGGACTTCACGCCCTTCCGGCGTGACCCGCTGAAGGAGCTGGCCGAGGCTGCTCGTCGGCACGGGCTGAAGCTCGGGTTCTACTACTCGATCATGGACTGGCACCATCCCGACGCGCAGGCTCCCAACTACCCGAACTACAACGACGGCCGGAAGACGAATCCCAACTTCAAGCGGTACGTCGAGGAGTACATGAAGCCGCAGCTCCGGGAGCTGCTGACGAACTACGGCGAGGTGGCCGTGCTCTGGTTCGATGGGGAGTGGATCCCGGACTGGACGGAGGAGCAGGGTCGGGACCTCTACGCCTTCGTGCGCCGGCTGCAGCCGAACATCCTGATCAACAACCGGGTGGGGAAGGGGCGGCAGGGTATGCAGGGGCTGACGAAGGAAGGTCACATCGGCGATTTCGGGACGCCGGAGCAGGAGGTGCCGCCGCAGGGGCTGCCGGGGGTGGATTGGGAGTCGTGCATGACGATGAACGACACCTGGGGCTACAAGTCCTTCGACGACAACTGGAAGGACACCCGGACGCTGATCCGCATCCTGATCGACGCGGCGTCGAAGGGCGGGAACTTCCTGCTGAATGTGGGGCCGACGGCGGAGGGGGTGATCCCGGCGCCGAGCGTGCACCGGCTGCGCGAGATCGGCGAGTGGATGAAGGTGAACGGGGAGGCGATCTACGGCACTTCTGCGAGCCCGTTCGCGGAGCAGCCGTCCTGGGGCCGGTTCACGAGGAAGCCGGGGAAGCTCTACGCGCACGTGTTCGACTGGCCGCGGGACCGGCGGCTGGAGATCCCGGGCGGGCTGCGGGAGGAGGTCGTGCGCGCCTATCTCCTGGCGGACGAGAAGCGGGAGTCGCTCCCGGTGGAGCGGACGGAGACGGGGGTCGTCGTGACTTTGCCGGCGGTGCCGCCGAGCACGATCGCGTCGGTGGTCGTGCTGGAGACGCGGCCCGAGACGGCGGCCCGGTGATCGAGGCGCGGGGCGTTTCGCGCCGCTGCGGGTGCAGGAGGCGATGGCGAGCGAGCGAGCAGAGCCCGTGAACGGGCCAGCGACGGGCTCTTCCGGCCCGGAGACCATGCGTGCGCTGGTGTTGTGCGACGTCGGGCGCCTCGAGGTGCGCGACGTTCCCCGCCCGACGGTGGGCGCGCGCGATGTGCTGCTGCGCGTGCAGGCGGTCGGGCTGTGCGGCACGGATCTGCACATCTTCGCGGGGCACGCCAACTACAACCGGGGACCGGATGGCCGGCTGATCCCGCTGACGGAGCAACCCCAGATCCTGGGACACGAGGTGACGGGCGTGGTGGAGGAGGTGGGGAGCGCGGTCCGGGATCTCCGGCCCGGGGACCGCGTCGTGGTGGACCAGGGGCGGAACTGCCACAGCGAGGCGCGCGTGCCGCGGTGTGAGTACTGCGCGACCGGCGACTCGCACCAGTGCGAGTTCTACCGGGAGCACGGGCTCACGGGGCTGCCGGGCGGGCTCGCCGAGTACCTGGTCGTGCCGGCCGTCAACTGCGTGCGAATCGAGTCCGACCTCGAGCCCGCGCAGGCGGCGCTGGCCGAGCCGCTCGGCTGCGTGGTCCACTCGACGGAGGTGCTGGTCCGGACGGCGGCCCGCTACACCCTCAGAGGGGAGCCCGAGCGCCGCGTCCGCGCCGCCCTGGTCTGCGGCGCCGGGCCGGCGGGCCTGCTCTTCGTGCAGTACCTGAGGAACGTGCTCGGCTTCGATGGGACGCTGCTGGTGAGCGAGCCGAACGCACGCAAGCGGGCCCTCGCCGAGCGCTTCGGCGCGGAGACGATCGATCCCCACGCGGTGGACCTGGCCGAGGCCGTGAGGGAGCGGACGGGCGGGCGGCGGGTCGAGCTCCTGATCGAGGCGTCGGGCTCAGGGCAGGTCGTCGCCTCCATCCCGGGGCTGATCCGCAAGCAGGCGACGGTCCTCCTCTACGGCCACGGCCACGCAGGCGTCGAGCTGAGCGTGCTGAACAGCGTGATGTTCATGGAGCCCACGCTGCTCACGCCCGTCGGGGCGTCCGGAGGCTTCGAGCCCGACGGCCGGCCTACCACCTACACACGGGCGCTCCGGCTGATCGAGGGTGGACGGATCGACGTCGGCTCGTTCATCACGCACCGCTACGCCTCGCTCGAGGCCGTGCCGCGCGCGTTCCTGGGAGATCACCAGGCTCCCGACTACATCAAGGGCGTGGTCCTTCTCTGAGCGCAGGGCCCGGTTGGCCCGGGCGACGCCGGGGACCGTCCCGTCCCAGCAGGAAGGCCGGTCGACACCCTGGCCACGGGGGATGCGAATCCCCGAGCGGACGACGAGACTCCAGGAAAGGACGGTTGGTCATGAGGATCTCTTTGCTCTCGCTCTCCTTCGCGCTCACCGCGGCGCTGTTGGCCGGGTGCGGCAACGCGGGGTCGCGCGGCTCCGGATCAGGGTTCACGGTCGCCGTCGTCCCGAAAGGAACCACGCACGAGTTCTGGAGGAGCATCCACGCCGGCGCGGTCAAGGCCGCACGAGAGCTGTCGGAGGAAGGCATCCCCGTCGAAGTGATCTGGAAGGGGCCGCTGCGCGAGGACGACCGCGAGCAGCAGATCCAGGTCGTCGAGGGGTTCATCGCCCAGGGGATCGACGGCATCGTGCTCGCGCCGCTGGACAGCCGGGCGCTGGTGCGCCCCGTGGAGGAGGCCCGGCGCGCGGGCGTGCCGACCGTGATCATCGACTCCGACCTCGAGTCGCAGGAGATCGTTAGCTTCGTCGCGACGGACAACTACCTGGGCGGCCAGCTCGCGGCCGATCGCATTGCCGAGCTGCTCGGCGGCAAGGGGAGGGTCCTGCTGCTACGCTACGCGGAGGGCTCGGCGAGCACCACGGCGCGTGAGCGCGGCTTCCTCGAGCGGCTCCAGGCCCAGCACCCGGGCATCGAGGTGGTCTCGTCCGACCAGTATGCCGGCCCGACGCGTGAGACGGCCAAGCGCGCCGCGGAGAACTTGCTCAACCGCTACGGGAACGTCCTGGACGGCGTCTTCACGCCCAACGAGTCGTCGACCGTGGGGATGCTCCTCGCGCTCCAGGACATCGGCAGGGCGGGCAAGATCCGGCTCATCGGGTTCGACGCGAGTCCGATCCTGGTCGAGGCGCTCCGTGCGGGCCAGATCCACGGGCTCGTCGTCCAGAACCCGGTGCGGATGGGCTACCTGGGCGTGAGGACGATGGTCGCGCACCTGCAGGGTCAGGCGGTCGAGAAGCGGATCGACACGGGGGTGGTCCTGGTGACCCGGGAGAACATGGATCAGCCTGAGGTCCGGGAGCTGCTCGAGCCGCCGATCGAGGAGTACCTGGCGGGGGAGTGAGCGTCGTGGCGAAGCCCGCCCTGGAGATCATCGGGATCGCCAAGCGCTTCGGGCCGACCGTGGCGCTGGACGGCGTGGACCTCGTGCTCGAGCCGGGCGAGGTGCATGCGCTGATCGGCGAGAACGGGGCGGGGAAGAGCACGCTGATGAACATCCTGGCCGGGAAGCTGCGGCCGGATCGGGGCGAGATGCGGGTGCTGGGCGAGCCGTACGCCCCGGCGAGCCCGCTCGAGGCGCGGCGACGCGGTCTGGCGCTGATCCACCAGGAGCTCTCGCTCTGCCCGCACCTCACCGTCACGGAGAACATCCTGCTGGGAGTGGAGCCGTCGCGCTGGGGGTGGCTGGATCGCCGGGCGGCGCGGCGGCGGGCGCTCGCGGTGCTCGAGAACTTCAGCCATCCGGAGATCCATCCGGACCGTCGGGTGGGGGACCTGCCGATCGCCGCGCAGCAGGTGGTCGAGATCTGCCGCGCGCTCGTCGCCGACGCGCGCATCGTGCTCATGGACGAGCCGACGAGCAGCCTGGGGCGCGATGACGTGGAGCGGCTCTTCGCGCTGGTCCGGCGGCTCTCGGCCGAAGGGATCGCCGTGATCTACATCAGCCACTTCCTCGAGGAGGTGCGGGAGATCGCGGACCGGTACACGGTGCTGCGGGACGGGCGGGGCGTCGACACCGGCACGCTCGCCGGCACGACCAACGAGCACTTGATCGCGCAGATGGTCGGCCGGACGATGGAGGACCTCTACCCGAGTCGACGGCGAGCGGTCGGCGGGGAAGTCCTGCTCGAGGTCCGGGACCTGGTCGCGCCGCCGGCGGTCCGGCACGCCAGTTTCGAGCTCCGGCGCGGCGAGGTGCTAGGGATCGCCGGACTCGTGGGGTCCGGACGGACCGAGATGGTGCGTGCCGTGTTCGGGCTGGACCCCGCGCAGTCGGGCACGATCCTGCTCCGCGGGCGGGCCGTCGCGCTGCGCGGGCCGACCGCCGACCGGCTCCGCCAGGGCGTGGGCTACCTGAGCGAGGACCGCAAGGGCGAGGGGCTCGCGCTCCCGCTCTCGGTGGCGGACAACCTGACGCTCACGCGGCTCTCCGCCTGCTCGCCGGGCCTGGGCTGGCTCGATCTCCGGCGCCAGCGCGCAGCGGCGCAGCGGTGGATCGAAGCGCTCGGCGTCAAGGCCCGCGACCCCATGCAGCCCGTGGGCACGCTATCGGGTGGCAACCAGCAGAAGATCGCGATCGGGCGGCTGCTCCACCAGGAAGCGCAGATCCTGCTGCTGGACGAGCCCACCCGGGGGATCGACGTCGGCAGCAAGGCGCAGATCTACGAGGTCATCGCCCGCGCGGCCGAGGAAGGGAAGGCCGTACTCATGATCAGCTCGTACCTGCCCGAGCTCTTCGGCATGTGCGACCGGCTCGCCGTGATGAGCCGGGGCCGGCTCTCCCCTGCGCGCCCGATCGAGGAGTGGACCCCCGAGACGGTGATGGCTGCCGCCGTGGGTACAGGAGTCGACTGACGCATGGAAACGACGACGATCGAGGCCCGGCCGGCGTCCGCTGTGCCGGTGCCGGCGCGCGAACGGGCCAGCGCACTCCAGACCTGGCTCTCCCGCCTTGGCCCCTTCCTCGGCCTTGCGCTGGTGATCCTGGTCTTCACCGTGCTCTCGGATGATCCGGGGCGCTACCTTTCGCCCTTCAACCTCCGGATCGTCCTGTCTCAGACGGTGATCGTCGCCCTGGGCGCGATCGGCATGACGATGATCATCGTCAGCGGGGGGATCGACCTATCCGTCGGCGCGACGATCGCGCTGACCAGCGTCGTCACGGCCCTCGGGATCAACGCGGGCTGGCCGCCCGTGCTGGCCGTCGTAGCGGCGGTGCTGGTCGGCGGGCTGGTCGGGCTCACCAATGCGCTCCTGATCACCGGGCTCCGCGTGGTGCCGTTCATCGCGACGCTCGGCATGCTCGGGATCGCGCGGGGGATCGCGAAATGGCTGGCCGACGAGCAGACGGTCCCGGTGGCCTCGACCTGGGTCAACGAGCTGGTCGTCACCTTCCCGCGACCCGAGTGGCTCGTGCTCGCCCCGGGCGTCTGGATCACCCTCGCCCTCGCCGTCCTCGTGGCCATCATCCTCCGTAACACCGTGTTCGGCCGGCGAGTCTTCGCGCTCGGCTCCAACGAGGCGGCGGCCAGCGCCTGCGGCATCCACACGAACCGGCTCAAGCTCTGGATCTACAGCTCGGCCGGCCTCCTCTTCGGCCTCGCCGGGGTCATGCAGATGTCCCGCCTCCGGCTCGGCGACCCGACGGTCGCGATCGGGACCGAGCTCGACGTCATCGCGGCCGTCGTCATCGGCGGGGGAAGCCTGAACGGCGGGGAGGGGAGCATCCTCGGCTCGATGATCGGGGCCCTGATCATGGCGTTCCTGCGCAACGGCTGTCAGCAGATGGGCTGGCCGAACTACGTGCAGGAGATCATCATCGGCATGATCATCGTGCTCGCGGTGGCCCTCGACGGGCTCCGCGCCGCCCGGACCCGGTAAGCCTGCCCCGCCCGCCCCGCCCGGCCAGCCGCCCGGCGGGGCGGGCAGCCTCCGCACACCGTCATCCGGCCAGAGCCGCCCGCCGCTCCGACGTCGGGCGGGGGCGTTCTCCCGTCACGTCGTGAGATTCCAAGGCTTGCGGTATTCCCTCCGCAGATACCTGCTCGCCTCGCGGTCCCCGACGATCCGCTCGTTCTTCGCATCCCACACGATCCGCCGACCCGTCCGGTACGCGATGTTCCCGAGCAGCGCGGCGGTCGTCGAGCGGTGGCCGGTCTCGATGTCACAGATCGGCGGGCGGCGCGACTTCACGCAGTCCAGGAAGTTCCGGATGTGGTCCTCGTGATGCGAGTTGGAGTTCTCCACCCGCATCGCCTCGGTGCGATCCACCGCCTGCCCGTCCACCTGACGCCGCTCCGGAAGGATCTCGAAGCCCTGCCGATCGAGGAAGAGCGTGCCTTCGGTCCCGTGGAACAGCATCCCGGAGCTCTTGCCGTTCAGGGGCGCGGCGTTGCCCGCCCGGTTCTCGTACGTGCAGATGAAGCCAGGATACTGGTAGGTGGCGATCAGCGTGTCGGGCGTCTCGCGATTGTCGTTGACGACGAACTTGCCGCCGACGGCGGAGACCGACTCAGGGGCGTCGACCCCCATCGCCATGTGGACGATGTCCAGCCAGTGCACGCCCCAGTCGGTCATCATCCCGCCCGCGTAGTCCCAGAAGTAACGGAACGTGGACCAGCGGCTGGGGTGGACGCCGAACCGGTTGGGGTTGAACGGCCGCTTCGGCGCCGGCCCGAGCCACATGTCCCAGTCCAGGTCGGCGGGTGGATCCCCGTCGGGTGGGTTGCCGATGCCCTCCGGAGTCTCGTTGCTGAAGTTCCACGTCCGGACCTGGGTGACCTTGCCGATGCGGCCGCTCCGGATCAGCTCGGCGGCCTGCTGGAAGTGGTGGCCGGAACGCTGCTGCGTGCCCACCTGCACGATGCGGCCGTATCTCCGGGCCGCCTCGACCATCCTGCGCCCCTCCTCGACGGTCACGGAGATCGGCTTCTCCACGTACACGTCCTTGCCGGCCTGACAGGCCAGGATCGTCTGGAGGGCGTGCCAGTGGTCGGGCGTCGCGATGATGACGGCGTCGATGTCCTTGCGGTCGAGCACGTGCCGGAAATCGGTGTACGTCCGGGCACCGGGCGCCACCTCCGCACCCTTCGCCAGGTTGGGCCCGTAGACGTCGCACACGGCCGCGACCTCCACGTCCGGGTAGCGCATCGCGTTCCGCAGGTTCGAGACGCCCTGCCGCCCCGCGCCGATCAGGGCGATCACGATGCGGTCGTTGGCGCCCAGGATCCGGGCCGAAGCGGGGGCGTTGCGGAGGGCCAGGCTCGCGCCGATCGCGCCCGCCGCTGCGGTCTTCATGAAGGCCCGGCGGTCGATAGGCTGGCTTTCACCGAATCGGTCCATGGCGAGGTCCCTGTGAGAGGGTTGAACAGCGCCCGCTCGGGTCCGCGACGCGACCCCGGTCGGGCAGGAAGAGCCGGGAAAACGGGCACGGGATCGAGCCGAGGCGCGGAGCTCCCGGCGCTGGTCGGGGCCCGGCTCGACGCTCCGCGGGGTGCCTCTGTTGCCCGGGCGCTCACGTGCGGGCGTCGCCCGCACGGCCCGCCGGCATGCGATGCCTCTGGCGCGCGCAGAGCCGGCGTGGGCGGCCGCAGGAGCGCCCCGGTCCGGACCGCGCCCAGCACGGAGGAACGGCATGCGCCCCGGGCTCAGCCCGGATGCTCAGGAGTTGTTCGTCGACGCCCGGTCCCGCCACCCGGATGCGGTGTCTTGTATCGATGGTCTCGTGCGCAGCGCCCTGCCGGACTCCCCACGACCGGGCGAAGGCCGCGCGGTCGAGAGGCCGAGAAGCCATCCGGCCGGTTGCGGTCGCGACGCCCCGCCTTCGCCGAGCGCGCGACCCGTTCACGCGTGTCTGTCAGGAAGCGGCCCGGGCGATTCCCGGTCGGTGTATGCGGCCGTAACGTGTCGTCAGGCTTCGAATGACGCCTTCCGGGCGGACCGGCGCAGGGGCCGGCCCGGCGGGGGAGGAGCTCCCCCGCATCATGGAGTTGACGGAGTTCGGCGGGCAAGATTAGCGTGCAACGTGGCCGGGGTCAACGGCCTTCGGCTGCGACCCGCTGGAGGCCACGCGGGTCGAGAACGACGGGCGCCGTGCGCGGCAGCGTCGTCAGGGGCGCTGGACCGCCGCGGGCCGGGGTCAAGGGGCCGCGGCGCGGGCTGTCGGGAAACGAGCCCGGATCCGTGCGCAGGAGCCACACGCCGCCCCGAAGGCGCCCGGCAGGGTGGGGAGGGAGGTCTCCGGACCCGCCCGCCGCAGGAACGTGAAAAAAGAGGATGACGAAAATGCTCACGGGGATTCTTCTCCTCAATTTCGGCGAGCCCGAGGTGCCGACCATGGAGACGGTCGTGCCCTTCCTCGAGCGGATCTTCG
>DATCLG010000216.1:0-4641 GCA_036564015.1 Longimicrobiales bacterium | reverse complement strand
GCTTCACGGATCCGGCGGGCAGCCAGGCGTATAACCTCCGCCTCGGCAAGGCGCGCGCGGATGCGGTGAAGGAGTTCCTCACGACGCAGGGCGGGCTGTCCCCGGACCAGGTGCGGACCGTGAGCTACGGCGAGGCGCGTGACCGGCAGGTTGCGCCGGGGCAGCAGGGCCCAGGCGAGGCCGGTCTGCTGAACCGCCGCGTGTCGCTCGTGATCGACTACACGGGCTCGGCTCCGCGGCCGGCGACCTGACCCAGCGCCGCTGACCGTCTCACGCTGCCGCCGGGCGACGCACGCGATCCGACGCGGACCGCGCCGCCGCCCGGCCGGGGCGGACGGGGGCGGGCTACGGGGCGTTGGGTCGGGCGCAGTTCGACATATGCGCGTCGTACTGGGGAGAGGCGCGCGCAGACGGCCCTTCGCCCCACTCCATCCCCGGGTGGGTCACCGGACCCGCCGCGCCGGGCTCGTCGGCCCGGGTAGTGGCCGCTGCGTGGCGTTCCGCCCCGTCTTCGCCGGGGTCATGCCGGGAAGCCGGCATGGCCCCGGAGCGTTTTTTGCCGGCGCCGCCGCGAGCGCGGCGGCTGCGCGTCGCGCTCTGGGCCGTGCTGTCCGGTTGCGGGACGCCCGCGTCCCGCCCTGGACACGGCGAGACCGGCGACGCGCCGTACGCGCGTGCCGCCTTTCCCATTCTGTCCCAATCACTTAACTTGCGTGCCCCGCACCTGGCACGCGCTTTCCCTGCTGCGGCCCAGGCAGTCCTGCAGGAGCCCGCGTCGCCGGCCGGAGCGCGCCGTGCCGGCAGGCATCACCGTCCCGGAACGAGCAGAGCGATGATCCGACTTCGCGGCGTCGAGCGATTCTACGAGTCGAAGGCGGGGCGCACGTACGTCCTGCGGCAGATCAACCTGGACATCCGGGAGGGCGAGTTCCTCACCATCATGGGCCCGTCCGGCGCGGGAAAGTCCACGTTGCTGAGCATCCTGGGGATGCTGGACGCGGGTTGGCAGGGCCAGTACTGGCTGCTGGACCACGCGGTCCACGAGCTGCCGCCCAAGCGCCGCGTCGAGCTGAACAGGCGTTACATCGGCTTCGTGTTCCAGCAGTACCACTTGCTGGACGACCTCACCGTCGCCGAGAACCTGGAGGTCCCGCTGTCCTACCGGAACGTGCCACGCAAGGAGCGGCAGGCGCTGGTGGCGGACATGCTCGACCGGTTCCAGATCGTGGCCAAGAAGGACCTGTACCCGAACCAGCTCTCCGGCGGCCAGCAGCAACTCGTGGCGGTGGCGCGCGCGATCATCGCGAAGCCGAAGATCATCCTGGCCGACGAGCCGACCGGCAACCTCCACTCCTCGCAGGGCAAGGAGATCATGGAGCTGTTCAAGCGCCTCAACGAGGAAGGGACCACGATCGTCCAGGTCACGCACTCCGAGGCGAACGCGGCGTACGGCCACCGCACCATCAACCTGCTGGACGGCTGGATCGTCGGAGAGAGCTGAGTCCTGTCCCACCGTCCGGAGGCCCGCGGCCGACCCCCCACCGAGTCGCGATCAGCGGCGGGTAGCGGCCTCGTGAAATCCCCGAGCCGGTGGTGCTGCGGTGTTTCACCGTCGTCTCGGCCTGCAGCGCGTAACCCAGATCCTGAAATCCCCGAGCCGTTGGTGTGGCGCGTGTTCAGCGTCTTCCCGGCCTGCAGCGCGTAGACCCCGATCCTGAAATCTCCGAGCCCGGGCCGCAGTCGGGCCCCGACGGCAGCGCCCACGTCGATGAGCCGGCGACAGCGCCCCCGCCGATGATGTGAACCCGGATCCTGAGATCGCTAAGCCGGCGGTGCGGGGCATGGTCGGCATCTCGCCGGCCTGCGCCGCGTAAAGCCGCTTGCTGTAAATCCCGATGCCGGCCCGCCCGGCCCGGGCGCGAGCCGCGACCCCTTCGCGCGACCACCAGCAGGCGGCTGCTCTGGACCGGCGCGCCCCGGCGCTCGCGCGCCGGCATTGGGCCCCGCTCCCCGATCCCCTGTTCGGCCCCGCTCCTCGATCACCTCGCCCGACGGCTCCGTTTGTCCCGGGAGACCGCCGGCCGGGCCGTTGGCACGCACGGTGCGCCTGCGCTCCCCGCGGGGGGACCACGATGCGATGGGCTGATCGTGGGGAGGTGCAGGATGGAGACACGCAGCGTGACGGGGTCCCCCGCGGGGGCGGCGCGCCAGGACGCCAACGCACGCTTCAAGGCGCAGGCACGGTCGTGGTTCTGGGGCGGGCTCTCGGCGGCCGCGCTCGTCCACTTCATCGTGCTGGCGTTCGGCCCTCCGCTCACGACCGTATTGACGGTCCGCGCCCGGCCGGCGGAGCTCCGGGCGCTGGCGCTCGAGCCGCCGCCGGAGGCGCCAGCGCCCCTGCCGCCGCCGACCGTGGCGCGCCCGCCAGCGCCGGCACCGGCGGTCGTGCTTCCCGAGGCGGCTGAGCGGCCGATCCCGGAGCCGCCAGCCAGGCCGGCCGAGCCCGTGCCCGTGGACCTGCCGGCCGCGCCGGCGCTCGACCCGTTCGCGGCCAACGGTGGGGCCGTGCCCTTCCTGCCGCCGCCCCCGCTCTCGCTGCCGCCGCTGCCGGAGGTCGCGGCGGACCGGGGCGAGGCCGTGCCGTTCACCGTCAAGCCGGAACTGGTGAACCGCGAGCAGATCCGGCGGATCCTGCTCCGCCGTTATCCCTCGCACCTGCGCAACGCTGGGATTGAGGGCACCGTGGTCTTCCAGTTCTGGATCGACGAGCAGGGCGAGATCACGCGCTACGAGATGGCGCGCTCCAGCGGCAACACCGAGCTGGACCGCATTGCGGAGGACGTGATCGAGCTGATGAAGTTCAGGCCTGCCCTCAACATGGGCAAGCCCGTCGCGGTGTCCGTCGCGTTGCCGATCGTGTTCGAGGTGAGATAGACGCCCCTCCGTAAGAGTCATCGCCCCGCCAGGGATCTCGCCGGCCGAGGCGCTCGACGCCCGGCGGGCCTCGCCGGGCAAGGCCGCAGCGGGGGGGGTCGCCTCCTGCAGCAGCAGCGACATCCGACGACGGCGATCGCGCTCGCGGGCTGCGCAGGGTCCGCGGGCGGCGATCGCGGTCGCGGGCCGCGCAGATCGAGCGTCCTAGCTAGGTCCGGGTCGGGTTGCGCCCAGCTTGCCGGCTAATGTTCGCGGGTGCACGGGGCGGTGCGGTGCTCGGAAGCGGTATCGGCACACTCGTACCAGGGCTCGGCAATGCCGGCGGCGCAATCGCTGGTGGGATCATCGGTGGGCTGATCGGTGGTGCGGCGGTCAAGTGGCGAATTTTCTGTAGAATCGATCTTCTGGCGTCCTAGGGTCACGCTGCGTGCGTGACGGCTTCTTGCTTTGTCTCCGGCTTGAAGACCATGTATCTGCGCTCGAGCCACTGCTGGTTTCTCTCGATCGCCAGCGCTCCCAAGAGGCGGATCAGCGATGCCTCGTTCGGGAAGATGCGTACGACCCGGCTCCGCCGGCGGACTTCAGCGTGATCATGCTCCATGCTGTTGGTGGTCTTGAGCAGCCGCGGGTGCTCGGGGGCGACCCGGTCCAGGAACGTGAGCGTGTCGTGGATGGTCTCATCGAGCCAGTCGGCAAGCTTCGGGGCGGGCTTCCTCAGCTTGCTGATCAGACGTTGAGCTCGCTCCTCGGCCTCCTCCCGGCTGGGTGCAGCCCAGACGTCACGCAGGCCGTCGCGTACGTCTCGCTTCCACGCTGCCGTGCTCACGTGCGAAAGCGCGTTGCGGAGGTAGTGAACGGTGCAGCGCTGGTGAGCCGCATGAGGAAAGTAGCGCCGCAGCGCCTCGACCAGACCGAGGTGCTCGTCCGAGACGACCATCTCGACGCCGGCAACTCCTCGATCGACCAGGTCCCGGAACACGGCGCCCCAGCTCTCCAGGCTCTCGGCCGACCCCGTCCACACCCCGAGGTGCTCGCGAAAGCCCTCCTGGTCGATTCCCACCACCCAGAGCACGGGGGTCGAAAGCACCCGCCCTTCGCGGCGCACCCGCTCGCAGTGTGCGTCAACGATCAGGTAGCGGTAACGCCTGCCGGCAAGGCTCCGGCAGCGCCATGCTTCGACTTCCTCGTCCAGCTTCTTCGTGACGGCGCTCACCGCCGAGGCCGAAATCATGTGCCCACAGAGCTGTTCGACGATCCTCGAGACCTTCCTCGTGGAGACTCCGTGGACGTACATCTCGATCAGTGCGGCCATGAGCGCCTTCTCGCTTCGCTGGTAGCGCTCGAACAGGCTCGGCTGAAACCGGCCTTCGCGGTCCTGCGGAACCCTCAGGACCAGCTTGCCGACTCGCGTCTTGAGCGTTCGCGGCTTGAAGCCGTTGCGCCAGCCCCGGCGCGTCGCCGTCCGCTCGAACCGCCCTGCGCCAATGAACCGGTCGAACTCGGCCTGAATCGCTTCCTGCACCAGGCGCTGGACCATCGCCCGCAAGAGGTCCTCCGGACCGTCACCGGCGGCTTGCCCTCCGAGCTGGCCAATGCTAGTGTTCTTGCGAAAGGTCATCGTCGATCTCCTGGTCTCTGGCGGGCCTGAACCCGCTGTGACGAGTGGACAACCAGAAGATCTACGGTGGCCTTTCGCTTATCGCTACT
>DATCLG010000215.1:0-1514 GCA_036564015.1 Longimicrobiales bacterium | reverse complement strand
GAGATCGACGCCCTGCAGGAACTCGCCGAGCTCGCGGCTGAACCCGGTGTCGCCGGTGTAGCCGAGCGTGCCCGCGGGGGTCTCCATGCGGTAGGCGATGGAGGCGGCGGTGTGGGGCGTGGCGTGGACGCGGAGCCGGATGCGCCCCTGGTCCAGCTCGACCACCTCGCCGGACCGCAGGTCCTGCGACCGCAGCGGGAAGCCCGGGTCCGTGATGTAGTCGCCGAAGGCGGTTCCCAGGCGTTCCAGGAGGTCTCCGGTCCCGGCGGGGCCGAGGATCGTCAGCTCGTCCCGACGCGGGACGGCGAGCCCGTATTTCAGGGCGAAGAGGAGAGAAGGCAGGTCGCCGATGTGGTCCGTGTGGAAGTGGGAGAGCGCGACGTGCGTCAGCCGATCCCAGGGCAGCCCGAAACGTGCCAGGTGGTGCAGCGTTCCCGGCCCGCAGTCCAGGAGGAGGCGGTGCGTGCCGGTTTCGACGTAGTAGCCTGCGCACACGCGCTCGGGGTCGGGGACGATGGTGCCGGATCCCACCACTGTGATCTTCATGGTGCCAGGTCCTGCTAGCTCATCGATGGCCTGGCGGCGCCTGGCCGCCCCGGCCGAAGCTCGTGGATCGACGGCCGCGCGACGGATCCCGTCCGCGGCCCCTGCGCACGGCGGCGATCGCGACCGCCCACCGCGGCGGAGCGGGGCGCGGGGCAGGCCGCACGCCCCGGCGCTCGCCGCCATCACGACCCGTTCGGCAGGAACAGGACCCGTCGGGTCTGGTGAGCGCCACTCGCGCGGAGGCGAAGGATGTAGACGCCCGGGGGCACCTCGCGGCCGGTATCGTCGCGGCCATCCCACCGGGTCAGGATGCACGGATCGTCGCCGCCCAGCCCCTCCCGCCCGTAGAGCCCGGGCGGCAGCTCGACGCGTCCGCACCCCGCCGCGGGGATGAGGCGGCGGATGAGCCGCCCCCGGAGGTCGTAGACGGCGAGTTCGACGGGGCCGTGCCTGGCCAGGTCGAACCAGATGGTGGTGCTCGTCTCCCCCAGGTCCCGGCGCGGGAAGGGGTTGGGAAAGTTCTGGTAGAGCACGGTCGCCCCCGGCTGCGTCGTGCTGGTGACGACGAAGGGAGCCGCGCTCTCGACGGTGTCGGCGACCTGCCCGGCCGCACGGGCGATGACGCGCCAGCGGTACGGGTGGTTGTAGGCCAGCGGCTCCGGGACGGTCACTGCCGTCTCCTGCAGCCGGGCCATCGTCTGCACGACCTCGCCCGTCAACGCCGAGAGGATCTGGACATCGAACTCGAGGGGGCCGAGCGGGGGCGGCGCGTCGATCGGCGACCAGGCGAGGCGCGGACGCGTCGTCTGGATGAACATCCCCGAGGGCCGGTTCAGGGAATCCAGGCGGACCCATGCGGGCATCTCGAGCGGCCCCGCCGCGGGGCTGGCGCGCCGGATGCCAGCCTCCGTCTCGGCGACGACTCGCCACCAGAGCTCCCTGGCCCGGCGGAGCGGCCGCCGGAGCTC
>DATCLG010000214.1:0-11534 GCA_036564015.1 Longimicrobiales bacterium | reverse complement strand
GGGTGGAGGCGGAGGGCGGGGAGTGAGGGGGCGACGCGGCCTCAGTACGGCCGCGTCGCCGTGCGTGGGCGGCGGGGTTCCGGGGCGGGGAGCTTCAGAGGATGTCCCGTAGCCCCGGGTGGACGGAGAGGACCGCCTGCCATTTCCCGCCGTCGAGGCCGCGCACGAGGTCGATGCGAAGGACGTCGTAGATGAGGCCGACGCCGGCGCCGAGGCTGGCGCGGGCGGTGCCGGTCGGGGTCACGTCCCAGCCAGGGGGCAGAGCGGAGCGGGCGAAGTCGGTCCAGCCGACGGCGCCGAGGGCGCGGAGCCGGAGCCACGGGCCGACGACCTCGTGCGAGAGTTCCACCTCGCCGAGGGCGAAGCGGTCGCCGGCGAAGCCGCGGTAGTCGTAGCCCGGGAGGGTGGCGCGGCCGCCCAGGAGGAAGAGGTGCTGGGCGGGGAGGCGGCCGAGGCCGAAACCTGCGGCGCCGCGCACCTCGAGGGTGGACTTCCGGTCGGGGGACCGGTAGGCGGCCGCGAGGGTGGCGGTGGGGCGGCCGAACGCCTCACCCTCGAGGGTCCCGGCGTCCAGCGCGAGCTCGCCGCTCCAGTGCAGACCGCTCGTCTCGGCGGCGGTGCGGCGGAGGAGGAGGCGGCCGCCCACGAAGGTGCCTTCATCGATCGGCCGGACCGTACGGAAGAGGGCCGAGTCGTCGAAGGGCGCGGCGCGCTGGTCGAGCCGGGCGCTCCGGTGTTCCTCCAGGGCGAGGCCGAGCGTGAGGCGCCAGCGATCGGAGAGGCGGCGCTCCGCCGCGATGCTGCCCCCGGAGGCGAAATACGGGTCGAGGTAATCCACGCCGCTGGTGGCGGCCAGGATCGTGTTGAGCGCGCCGGGGATGCCGGGGCGGATGCCGAGGTCGCGGAGCGCGTTGTGGTGCGCCTCGAGGCGGAAGTCCATCCCCAGGATGTCGTTCAGGCGGATCAGGCTGCCGGCGGAGAGCTGGCCCGGACCCGTGGCGTAGCCGAGGCGGGCTTCCACCTGGCCGAGGCCACCGAGCGTGTACGCGGCGCCGCCGCCGAGGAAGAGGCCCTCGGCCCGGTTGTAGCGCAGCGCGGACGAGGCGTTGGGCAGGTGGAAGCGGAGGCGCGGCAGCGCACTCAGACGCCGACGGCCGATCAGCTCCACGGCCATCTTCCTCAGCTCGGAGAGCTGAGGCGGAGGGGCCAGGCCTTCCTCGTTCAGGCCATCGAAGAGGCCCTGTTCGAACGGGTACGCCTCGCGCTCGGCGCGTGGGGCGGCCTCGACGGGCGGGCCGCTGAAGAGACTCACCGGGAACACCTGATTGAACCGGTAGTCGCTCATGCGTAGCACGCCGCGGATGACGCTCCCGATCGGGAAATCGAGCTCGGGGAGCTGGCGTCGGATCTCGAGGCGCTGCTCGTGGGGCAGCCAGTAGCGGCCCTCCCACAGGGCGTTGTCCAGCGAGATCTGGATGTAGTCGAGCCGCCGGTCGACGTATGCGGCCGGCGTGAAGGTGAAGGTCATGCGGACGATGTGCGCCGTGGCCTGGTCGAGGAACAGGGAGCCGACGAACGCGGGCCGGTCGGGCCGGGTGGGGCGCACCTCGATCTCATAGACGCGCACCGGCCGGGCGGACCCGGGGAGCGTGAGGGTGAGGGAGTCGGCCAGCCGGTAGTCGTAGATGGAATCGGCGCCCGGGGCGACAGGGTGGGGCACGTCGCGCACCTCATCGCCATCGCCGAGCCGGATCACGTCGCCGAACCCGTCCTGGACGACGGTGAGGTGGTCCAGATGGTAGTACATCCGGTTCGGAAGGCGGCTGACGTCGCGGAGCCCGACGATCCGCTGCTTCGTGTGGTTGGGGGCCTGCCAGTAGACCTCGAGCGCTAACTGGTCGACCTTCACCAGGGTGCGCTCTTCGGAGTCCCTGTGGTCGAGGAAGAAGTAGACGTACCCGTTGGCCCTGGCCTGGTAGTTGTAGAGCCCCGAGTCGGCGCGAGGGGCGGTCCGTCGGACGCGCGCCCTCTCGATCAGTTCGAGGACTCGTGGGGTGTTCCATTCGCCGGCCTGCTGTGCGGGGAGCGGCCGGGTGGCGCCCACGAGGACCAGCAGGAAGAGACAGGAGGCCTTCCAGCTCATCGGTGACCTGCGCTGCTTACGAAGGACATCCGGGCCGCGCAGAGCGGGGCGTGAAGCCCGGCACAGAACGGCGGAGGCGCCGGCGTCCATGCGTTTGCGTGCGAACGAGGGGAGCGAGCGCGCCGCGAGGGGGCCGCGCGGCCAGGCTCGCGCGGGCGCCGCTCGATTCGGGCCCGCCTGCGGGGTAGCCCCGGCCGCCACCGCCGCGCCGCAGGTCTCGCGTCGCGAGCCGCCGGGCAGCCGGGAAGCGCGCGCTCCCCCGGACGATTCCCACCCGGCCGACGTCGGCCGGCGCGAACCACCGGGATCCCGCCGGCATCGCGGGCGTCGGCGGCGCTCCGGCAGGGGCGAACCGGCCAGCCCTTCCGGAGTTCCGGGATCGAAGAGTTCCAGCAGGCGAACCGGGTATGATACATCCTCTGCCGGTGCCGGTTCCGGCACACGCGAGGCCAGTGCCCGGGCAACAAAACACCGGAGAGCCCTCGCGGGGCCCTCCGGCGCAATCGGCAATAACCGTGAAACACCGGCCTGGCAGGCCCGGAAACGGAACCGAAAAGCCGGTCGCGCTCAGTTCGCGCTCCAGAACCCGGCCAGCGCCTCGCCATCCGGGCTCTCGCGGAGCTTCTCGAAGGCACGGTTCCGGATCTGGCGGATCCGCTCCCGCGTGACACCCAGGAGCGACCCGATCTCCTCCAGCGTCCGCTCCTCCCCGTCGTCCAGGCCGTAGTAGAGGTAGAGGATCCGGCGCTCCCGCTCGGTGAGGTACTTCTCGAACATCTTGTCCAGGAACTCCCGCCGAGCCTGCGCCTCCACCTGCTCCTCGATGTCGTCGGCTTCGCTGCCGGCGAAGCGCTCGCCGAAGGATGCGCTGTCGCGGTCCGCACGGTCGATCGGGGCATCCAGGGAGAGCTCCGAGGCAGCGACCCGCCGGAGCGCGCGAATCGTCTCCACCGGCTCACCCATCTCGTCAGCGATTTCCTGATCCGTGGGCGAGCGTCCGAGGAGCTGAGTGAGCGCGGTTTCCGTACGGGAGAGCTTGACGAGGTTCGAGTTCTGGTTGAGGGGGATCCGTACCGAGCGGGTCTGCTCGGCGAGCGCCTGGAGCACCGTCTGGCGGATCCACCATACGGCGTAGGAGATGAATTTCACCCCTTTGTCGGGGTCGAACTTCTTGACGGCCTTGAGCAGGCCTTCGTTGCCGATACAGACGAGCTCGGCGAGGCCGAGGCCTCGACCCTGGTACTTCTTGACGTAGGAGATGACGAACCGCAGGTTCGCGGTCACGAGCCGCTCAGCGGCCTCCCTGTCACCGGCGCGAGCGCGGCGTGCCAGTTCGCGCTCCTCCTCGGGATCCTCGATCAGGGGGTACTTCTCGACGTCGAGGAGGTACTGGTCGAAGGAGTCCAAAGCGCGAGAATTCAAGAACATAGCCCCTGGTATCCTGGCATCGGGTGAAAACGGAAAAAGCAGCGATGATGTCGTCTAGCGACACTCGCTGCTCTTGTTGCGGAGGAACTCGGGCGGCTCCCCGAGGGCGTCACGACTCGCACCCCTCTTTTGCTCGAAGCCTCTCCGATCATAGACCGCCAGAATATAGGCGCAGACGCGTCGTCTGTAAACCCCGGGGGAACCCCGAAGCCGGAGGCGTTTACCCCGCTGAGGGCTTGAGGTTCCGCAGCTCGTCGAGGCGGTCGACGGCGCGGCGGAGGTGAGGGATGACGATGGAGCCGCCGACGACGAGGCCGATGGCGAAGGCCTCGAAGAGTTCTTCGTCGGTCAGGCCGGCTTCGACGCAGCGGATGAGGTGGTAGGTGACGCAGTCGTCGCAGCGGAGGACGAGAGAGGCGACGAGGCCGAGGAGCTCCTTGGTCTGGGCGGGGAGCGCGCCGGGCTCGTAGACGCGGGAGTCGAGGGCGAAGAAGCGGCGGATGTCGAGGTTGTCCGCGTCGAGGATGCGCTGGTTGAGCCGCTCACGGAAGCGGCGGAATTCTTCGAGGTCCATGGGCTACCGGTTCGGGCTGTGCCCGCGGGTTCGCGGGCGGGTAAAGCTTGCGGGCGACGCCCGGGGGCCGGGCAGCCCGCCGGGCGCGCGGGGCGAACGTAGCCTGGGGGCGGGGCGTGGCGCAAGCGTGGGGCCGGGCGGCCCGGCGTGGGGCTAGTCGGGACGCTTGAGGACGAGGGCGGCGTTGATGCCGCCGAAGCCGAAGGAGTTGGAGAGGCAGACGCTGGGCCGGAAGTCGCGGCCGTGGCGAGGGACGTAATCGAGGTCGCAGTCGGCGTCGGCCGTCTCGAGGTTGAGGGTCGGGGGGATCCAGCCGCGCTGGATGGCGAGGCAGCAGATGGCGGCCTCGATGGCGCCCGAGGCGCCGAGCGCGTGGGCGTGGAACGGCTTGGTGCCGCTGATGGGGATCTGGTAAGCGCGCTCGCCGAGGGCCTGCTTGATCGCCCGGGTTTCGGTGGAGTCGTTGAGGGGGGTGGAGGAGCCGTGGGGGTTGACGTAGTCGACGTCGTCGGGCGAGACGCCGGCCGTGGCGAGGGCGATGCGGATGGCGCGGGCGGCCTGGCTGCCGTCGGGGCGGGGCGCGGTCATGTGGTGGGCGTCGTTGGTGGTGCCGTAGCCGGCCAGCTCGGCGTAGATGCGTGCGCCGCGCGCGCGGGCGTGCTCCCAGCGTTCGAGGACGAGGACGGCGGCGCCCTCGCCCATGACGAAGCCGTCGCGTTCGCGGTCGAAGGGGCGGCAGGCGTGCTCGGGGTCGTCGTTACGGGTGCTCATGGCGCGGATCAGGGCGAAGGCGCCGAAGCAGAGGGGGGCGAGCGGCGCCTCGACGCCGCCGGCGATGGCGGCGTCGGCCAGACCTTCGCGGATCAGGCGCCAGGCCTCGCCGAGCGCGATCGTGCCGGAGGCGCACGACATGGCGTTGGTCGCGTTGGGGCCGGTGAACCCGAACTCGATGGCGATGGAGCAGCTCGCCGCGCCGGCGAAGGTGGTGAGGGCGACGCGGGGGTCGACGGCCCGGATGCCCTGCGTGGCGAGGTTGAGCGCCTGCAGTTCGGCGTAGGCCACGCCGCCGAGGGCGGACCCCATCTGCACGGCGACGCGGTCGGGTTCGAGGTCTTCGGGCCGGAGGCCGGCGTCCTCGAGGGCGAGCCGGGTGGCGGCGATCGAGAACTGGGAGAAGCGGTCGAGGCGCCGGGCGGTCTTGGGGTCCATGAACCGTTCGGGCTCGAAGTCGTCGACCTCGGCGGCGATCCGGGATTTCCAGGGTGTGGGGTCGAAGCGGGTTATGCGGCGGATGGGCGAGCGTTCGCGGCGGAGGCCTTGCCAGGTGTTTTCGACGCCGATCCCGACGGCGGTGATGGGGCCGAGGCCGGTGACGGCGACGCGGTAGGGTGGAGTCATGGGGCGGAGCGTTCGACCTCGGCGGCGACGCCGGCGAGGGTGCGTTGGGCGATGGCGCTGATGAAGTGGGGGCCGATGATGCGCTCAGCGGCGAACCGGCCGATGAGGGGCCAGGCGGGCCCGTTCCAGGTGTGGACGATCCTGACGCGGGTCGTGTCGGGGCCTTCGGGGTGGAACTCCCAGACGACGTCCATGCCGCGGGTGATGCCTTCGACGTGGCGGTAGTGGATTGCGGGTCGGTCGGGGTCGGCGCGCATCTCGGAGACCCACCAGGTGGGGTAGCGGAGCCATGGGCCAAAGGCGCGCCAGGCAGCCATTTCGACGCGGCCGCAGCCGAAGCCGGAGCGCTCGTAGAACCGGACCCAGCGGTAGTGGGGGAGGATCTCGGGCCAGCGTTCGACGTCGGCGGCGACGCGGAAGCAGGCGCGCGGGGGTGCGCGCATGAGGCGTTCGTCGATGGTGGTCATGCGGGTCGATCCCGAAGGGGCGAGCCGAAGAGGAAAGATAGGAGGAGGGGGCGCGAAAGCAAGGACCGTGGGGGGCGGAGGCCGGCGGTGGTGGCGATGAGGGCGTGGGCGGCGGAGGGGTTACGGGCGAGGCGGCGGATCGCGGCGCCGGCGAGGCGGGGGCGGGAGACGACGAGCTCGATCAGGTGCTGGAGCGCGCGGGTTCCGCGGAGGAGTCGTGCGTGGCGGCGGGCGTATCGCCGGAGGCGGAGGTCGCCGCTGCGGAGTGCGGCGTCGGCTTCTTCGGCGAGGATCTCGGCGCTGGCGAGGGCGAGGTGGATGCCCTGCCCGGTGAAGGGGTCGTAGTAGCCTGCGGCGTCGCCGACGAGCGCGGCGCCGTGGGTGGCGGCGGTACGGGTGGGCCAGTCGAAGGGGCCGGAGGCGAGGAGGGGGCGGGGATCGGTGCCGGCGGGCCGCGCGTCGTCGAGGCGGCGGGCGAGGCCGGGGAAGCGTGCGAGCGTCCGCCAGTAGAAGCCTGTGGGGTCGCGTCTGGCTTCGGCGCCGAACCGGGCGGCGTCGACGACCAGGGTGAGGTTGCAGCAGGCGGTGTCGCCCGGGGCGTCCTCGACGGGCGCGAGGCCGGCGCAGGCGCCGGCGGCGAGGTGCATTTCGCCGAGGCGCCCGATGCCTCGGACGCCGTGCAGGTGCGCGGTGAGGGAGAGCTTGCGGAGGCGTGGGGGGCGGCGGATGAGGCCGAGGCGTCGTGCGACGATGGAGCGGAGGCCGTCGGCGCCGACGACGAGGCGGGCGCGCAGCGTTGCCGGGGCGCCGTCGGGGCCGCGGCCGGTCACGCCGACGACGCGGCCGCCGGGGTCGCGGAGGAGGTCGGTCACGTGGATGCCCGGGCGGAAATCGGCGCCGGCGCGGCGTGCGCCTTCGAGGAGCACGCGGTCGAGCCTCTGGCGGGCCAGCGCGATCGCGGTGGCGACGCGCTGGTCTCCATCGGCGACGAGGGCGAAGCGAGCCTCGAACGCGTGGCCGCCGGGCGCCGTGATCCGCCAGCCTTCGAGGCGGGCGGGACGCTCGGCCTCGACGGCCTGGAGGAGCCCGAGGCGGTCGAGGACGCGGGCGGCGCCGGCGCTCAGGCAGTCGCCGCAGGGCTTGGCGCGAGGGAAGGTCTGGCGGTCGAGCAGGGCGACCTCGTAGCCGGCACGGGCGAGGAGGAGGGCGGTGGCGGCGCCAGCGGGTCCAGCGCCGACCACGATCACGTCCATGTCGGGCGCTCCCTGGTCGCTCGCAGGACCAGCCGGTGGAAGAAGTGGCGTGACACTCGGGGGTGGTCGAGCCCGGCCCGGCGGGCGAGGTCGAGCAGCTCTCGTCGCGTGAACGCGCGGCGGACAGACAACGGGCCGTCGTGGCGGGTCAGGCGGTTCTTCCGCCACACTGTCGCCGCGAGGAGCCTGGCGCCCAGGTAGTTGGGCCAGCAGCGCTCGAGCTCGCCGACCACGATGCCGCGGCGCGCGACCCGCCAGAGCTCGCGCAGCGTACGGAGCTGGTCGTCCCCCTCGAAGTGGTGGAGCGTGAGGGTCAGGAGGGCGACATCGAAGGCGCGGTCGGCGTAGGGGAGCGCCAGGGCATCGGCGCGCTGGACCTCGATCTCCGGGTAGGCGGCCGTCTTGCGGCGCGCGATCCGGACCGTCTGGGCGTTGCGGTCGACAGCGACGACCTGGAGCCGCCGGCGGCTCCGCCGGGCCCACTCGACGAGGCGGCGCGGGATGTCGGCGGATCCCGTGCCGACGTCCAGGATCCGGGCGGTCCGGCCCGCGGGCAAGAGCGGGCCCAGGTTCTCGAGGAGGGAGGTCCAGCCGCCGAGCCAGCGGTTCACGGCGGCGACGTCGTCCAGGGAGGCTTCGAGCTCGGCGTCATCGTGGACGGGGGCGTCGAGACGTTCGACGGCGTGCTCGAGCCTGCGGGGGAACGGGATCACATCACCTGGCGTTCGGGATCAATAGCTCCGGGCGCCGTTCTTCAGGCGCCGTTCCGGCTCGATGTGGGCGATGACCTCGCGGGCGCCCACGTGGCGAGCCACGCGCCGTTCGACCTCGTCGGCGATGGCGTGGGCCCGTTCGACATCCATGTCGCCGGGCACGGTGATCGTCAGCTCGGCAAAAATCTCGCCCTGGCGGCCCCGGGAGCGCACGTCGTAGCAGTCGAGGACACCGGGCGTGTCGAGCGCGATGTGGCGGATCGTCTTCTCCTCGACGGCCCGCTGATCGACCAGGATCGGGACGGTGGTCTCGAGGATGCGCCATCCGGCGCGGCCGATCACGAGGGCGACGAAGAGAGTGACGACGGCGTCGGCCCAGAGGTAACCGAGCCGGACGAAGACGAGGCCGAGGAGGACGGAGAGGGAGGCGTAGAGGTCGGAACGGGTGTGGGCGGCGTCCGCGGTGAGGAGCTCACTACGCAGCTCGCGGCCCCGCCGGGCCTCGTAATGGGAGACGATGGCGCTCACGACGGCAGAGCCGGCCATGACGGCGAGCGTGAGCGGCGTGGCCTCCGGCTGGGCGCCGCCGACGAGGCGGCCGACCGCGCCCTTGATCAGCTCGAACATGGTGATCGAGAGGAAGGCGACGACGGCCAGAGCGCCCAGCGTCTCGAACTTCGAGTGGCCGTAGGGGTGCATCTCGTCGGGCTCCTGGGCGGCGACGTGGGCGAGCGCGAGCCCGAGCGCGTTGTTGAGCCCGTCGACGGAGGAGTGGGCGGCGTCGGCGAGGACGCTGAGGGTATTGGAGAGCCAGCCGGCCAGCGCCTTGGCCAGGACGACGGCCACGTTTGCAGCGAGCGTCCACTGGAGGACGCGACGGATCTCGCGGTGGCGCGACTCGAGGACGGCGTAATCCGGATGCGCGGACGACCTCATGTGCGACCTCTTGCCCGCGCGAGCCGGTTTGCCGCGTCCTCGAGTCGTGGCCGGATGCGCTCGGCATCGAGGGAGAGGACCCGTCCGTCGCGGTAGAGGACCCGTCCCTGCACGGCGGTGAGGACGACGTCGGAGCCGCGGGCGGCGTGGAAGATGGCGGTCACGGGGTCGTCGTTCAAGGGAACGACGTGTGGGCCGACGAGGGAGACGGCGCAGAGGTCCGCGTCCTTGCCGGGCTCGAGGGAGCCGATCCTGGAGTCGAGGCCGAGCGCGCGGGCGCCGTCGAGCGTGGCGAGCCGGAGGAGCCGGTCGGCCGGGAGGGCGCCGGCGGAGCGGAGGCGGGCCCGCTGGAAGAGCTGGGCGAGCCGGGCCTCCTCCAGGATGTCCAGGCGGTTGTTGCTGGCCACGGAGTCGGTGCCGAGCCCGACGGTCACGCCGGCTTCGAGCAGCTCGACGAGCGGGGCGATGCCGTGGCCCAGGCGAGCGTTGGCGGCCGGGCAGTGGGCGACGGCGGCGCCGTGGTCGGCGATGCGGCGGATGTCCTCGTGGTCCACCCGCACGCAATGGATGAGGAGGGGCCGGGCTTCGAGCACGCCCAGGCGGTCGAGGAGCGCGATGGTGGAGCGGGCGCGGGGCGGGGTCTCGATCCCTCGCGTGCGCAGACCGCCGGCGAACGGACCCTTGCCGTAGCGCACGAGGAGTTCCTCGGCCTCCGCCTCGGCCGCGTGGATGGCGATCGGGAGGCCCTCGTCGCGGGCGTACCCGGCGGCCATCTGGAAGAGTCGGTCGGAGACGGAGTACGGGGCGTGCGGGGAGATGCCGACCCGGACCCGATCGGTCTCTCGCGCGCGCATCGCTGCGACCTTCGTGCGCAGCGCGGCGAGCGATTCCTCAGCCTGCTCGGGCGCGGGCCCGAAGACCTCGCGGTAGACCATGCCCCGCATCCCGGCCTCGACGAGCGCGTCCAGCGCGGCGCCGGAGTCCTCCGTCGCCGCGAGGGTGGTGATGCCCGCGGCGAGGGCTTCGATCATGGTCCAGCGAGCGGCGACGGCGTGGTCCTCCTCCGACAGTCGCGCCTCGTGTTTGGCGCGGATGAGAGCCGGTATCCACTCGTGGAACGGCAGGTCCTCGAGCAGGCCGCGCAGCGCCGTCAGCTCGGGATGCGCGTGCACGTTCACCAGGCCCGGCAGCAGCGCCGCCTCGCCCAGCTCGATGCGCTCCGCATCCTCGGGAACGGGAACGCTCGCCGCCGGGCCCACGGCCGCGATGCGCCCCGCCTCGTCCACCAGGACCGCGCCATCGCGGATCGGCGGCGAGGTGACCGGGAGCACCCAACGGGCAGCGTAGCGAGCCGGGCGAAGCTTCATCGCGGTGAAAGATGCCGGGGCCGCCTCAGTTGGGGAAGTGGAAAATCTCCCTGGCGACATCGACGCGACGGGAACGCAACAGTTGCGGATCGCCGAACCTCGCGGTCACGCCGCGCGGCTCGCCCACGGAGAAGATCAGGCGGGCGTCGCTCCAGCGGAGCCCATCCCGTAGCGGGAACGCCACGTCCAGACGATACGTGGTCCGGCTGCCGGCCGGGAAGGCGCCGCGGAGGCCGATCCCGGCGGCGGCCTTCCACCCGGAGTCCACGCCGAACGGCGCGTCGCCAGGCCAGATGCGTCCCACGTCGAAGAACACGGTTCCGCCCAGGTCCAGCACATCGCGGGGCGAGCCGAGGTAGAACCGGTCCTCGACGGTGAAGAGCGCGCGGCGTCCGCCCGGGAACTCCTCGGGTCGGTAACCCCGCACGCCATCGTCGCCGCCGAGCGTGAGCTGGAAGGGCGTGCGGGTGTTCCACCCACCCGCGCCCGCCGCGCGGAAGACCAGCACCTGGCGCCCGGAGCCACCCGGGCGGAGGTAGGCGAGGAGCTCGCCCTCGGAGAAGATGTCCCGCCAGCCCGACTCGCCGGCGAGCGCGTCGAGGTCGTGGCGGCCATCCGTGTGCAGGCGAGCGGAGAAGAGGGCCGGCCCCCGCTCGGCGGTGTGATAGAACGTGAGGGCGGCGAAGATGTCGTCGTCCCGAGAGAGTGCGGGGAGCGAAGGGCCGAGGGCGAACCCCAGTTCCGTCCCGAGGCCGATGTCCTCCTGCCCCCGCATGCTGTCGAACCCCCGCCGCGTGACCCACCGGATCTTCCGCCGCCCGAGGAGGAAGAGCAGACGCAGGTTGTTGAGGTCTTCGCGCTGGCGGAGCACCTCGGCCTTCAGGGCGGGGTCGGCCGCCTGCCGGTCGTCGAAGTCGTCGCCCACGACCTGCTGGATGCCGTCCTCGCCCCCGGGGTAGGTCAGCTCCTGGCGATCCAGCGCCGCGCCGAGCAGGGTCTGGTTCCCGGGCGCGCCACGGCGAGTGAGCAGGGCGATGTTGAACGACTTGTCGCGGACTGGCGCGAGCACGTGCAGCTCGGGATCGCTCCCGACGATGTAGTCGAAGAACTGGTCGTCACGGCGGAAGCCCTGGCGCGCCGCCCACCGCCCCACTTCGCCCACGAAAGGATAGGCCACCGACTGGCCGACGAAGGTGCCGGCGCGGGTGCGGCCGGCGGCCAACTCGAGGTCCCAGCGCGTGCCGAGGAGCTGGGG
>DATCLG010000213.1:0-14965 GCA_036564015.1 Longimicrobiales bacterium | reverse complement strand
GAAGCGGTCCTTGCGTGCGGCGGAGAGCACGAGGGCGAGGGTGTCGCGGTCGACCCAGGAGTAGGAGGTGTAGCTGTCCCCGGCGCGGAGGTTCAGGTGTTCGCTGGCGAAGGTGCGGGCCTGGAGCACGAGGTCGAGCTTGCGGCGGAGCTCCTCGCTGGTGGCGGGGTCGTCGATGACTTCGGTGATGGGGCGGCGGCGGCTGAGGATCTTGGCTTCCTCGACGCCGGCGCGGAGGACGTAGAACGGGGAGCAGGTAGCGGTCGCGGCGGCGGCGAGGGCGAGGATGACCGACAGGAGGATGAGTTTCTTGCGCATCGCGATCTGGTCTCCGGGAGCACTCCGGATGCAAGAACCCCGCTCGTGGGGTGAGGGTTCCGGGGGCTGGTGGGTGGGAGGGTGGTGTGGGAGGCGGGGTTGCGACGCTTGTTTGCTTGCCGCGGTCTGTGATCGTGTGGAATAATAAGGACCAAGCGGCTCTCGGTTGAAGTTGGGAGTCATGGCGACCGACGCGCGATGACGAGGTGGATCCTGGGCAGACATGGCTGGCTGGTCCCGCTGGTGGCGTTCCTGGTGGGGCTCGGGGGTTTGTTGTTGCTGGACCGCCAGCGGGCGCGGGAGCTGGAGCGGGCGCGGCGGGACGCGGCATTGGAGGCGGAGCGGCGAGCGGAGCGGGTGGCGGAGGAGATCGGGAAGGTGGTGAGCGAGCGGATCGGGGCGCTGACGGCGGCGAAGCTGCGTTTTGCGTCGGTGGGGGAGTCGGTGGGGGCGGAGGAGTTCTATGCGGCGCTGGACAGTGCGACGGCGCACCTGGAGGGGCTGGCGGCGATCTCGGTGATCTACCCCTCGGGAGAGGTGAGGCGTGGGGCGGGTGCGGGGTTCGGGCTGCCGGGCTTCGGGCTGGCTGAGGACAGCGTGCTGGCGCAGGCGTACCGTCGCGCGCTGGCGAGCGGGCAGGCGTCGGCGACGGGGGTGCTGGAGCTTCCGCCGGGGCGGCGGGTGGTGGTGTTCGAGCCGGTGGTGCACGGGGGCGGGGTGGGCGCGGTGGTGGCGGCGGAGCTGGAGCCGCGGGGAATCCTGCGCGTGGCGCTAGATGCGGCGCGGGTGGACACGGTGCGGCTGCCGTTCTTCGCGTTCGTGGGCCCGGGCGGTGTGCACATTGCGGGGGTCCCGATGCCGGCGGACTGGCCGGTGGCGGAGAGCGAGGTGCGGGTTGCGGACACGGAGTGGATGGTGCGGCTGGCGTACCCGGGTGTGGGCGGGGGCGCGTACCGGGTGGAGCGGGTGGCGCTGTGGGCGAGCGGGCTGGTGCTGCTGACGGCGCTTTCGGTGATGCTGTTGCTGCTGCGGCGGACGATCCTGCTGCAGCGGGAGGAGATCGCGCGGCGGCGGGAGGCGGAGGAGGAGGCGAGTCGTCGGGCGCGCGAGGCGCGGCGGCTGGCGGCGGAGGCGCGGGCGCTGGCGGTCCAGCTCGAGGCGGCGCTCCAGGCGGGGCAGAAGCTGTCCACGTCGCTGGACCCGAACGACGTGGTCGAGCTGTTCCTGGGCAGCGTGGCGGAGGTGCTGGAGGCGGACGTGGCCTCGCTCTACACGTTCGAGGAGGAGGGGCAGGTGGTGGTGGGGCGGAAGCGGATGGTGTTCCGGGATGCGGGGCCGACGGTCCGGCGGGCAGCGGAGGAGACCGAGCGGGTGCGTGCTCCGGTCTCACGCTTCCCGTTGCTGGAGAAGGCGGTGACGACGGGCGAGCCGTGCGTGGTGGAGGGGGATCGCGGGGCGGCGGGGGCTCCGGCCTCGGTGACGATCCCGCTGCGGGTCTCGGGGCACACGGTCGGGGTCGCGCAGTGGGAGAGTTGCGGGAGGCCGCGCAGCTTCGACCGGGGGAAGATCGCCTTCGCGCAGGGGCTGGCGGCTCCGGCCGCCGCGGCGCTCCAGGCCGCCGACCTGTTCGCCTCGCTCGAAGCCGCGCGGGAGCAGGCGGCGCGGGAGGCGCTGCGGTTCGCGACGGTGCTCGACCAGATGGCCGACGGGGTGGTGATCGTGGACGCGGAGGGGCGGGTCGAGCTCTCGAACAAGGCCGCGGCGGAGCTGCTTTCGCCTGAGCTGAACCAGCTTCCGCTCGAGGAGTGGGCGAGCCGCTATGGGATCACGACGGTGGACGGCGAGCCGTACGCGGCCAGCGATTTCCCGCTCTGCCGGGCGTGCCGGGGGGAGCACGTCCGGCGGGTGACGTTCATCTCGCGGACGAGCGGCGGCACGGACCGGTACCTTTCGGCCTCGGCGATGCCGATCCAGACCCCGTCGGGCGCGGTGACTGGCGCGGCGATGGTCATCCGGGACGTGACGGATGAGCACCAGTACGCGGAGATGCTCCGGCACGTGAACGCCGAGCTGCGTCGTCAGGCGGAGGAGCTGGAGGCCGTCAACCGGGTGCTGCGGGAGGCGACGGAGGCGAAGGATCAGTTCCTGGCGGTGATGAGCCACGAGCTCCGGACCCCGATCAACGCGATCATGGGTTACACCGACCTGCTGGACCTGGAGGTGAAGGGGACGCTGAACCAGGACCAGAAGGCGATGGTCGGGCGGATCCGGGAGACATCCAAGCACCTGCTCAACCTGATCAACGAGGTGCTGGACCTGCGGAAGATCGACGCGGGGCAGATGGAGCTGACCTTCAGCCGGGTGGATGTGGGGGAGGTGGTGGACAGTGCCGTGCAGCAGATGCTCCCGCTGGCGACCTCGAAGGGGCTGCGGTTGACGGTGGAGCCGGCGGAGAGCGGGACGCCGGTCGTGGTCAGCGCGGACGCGATGCGTTTGAGCCAGATTCTCTTGAATCTGCTGTCGAACGCGGTCAAGTTTACGAATGAGGGTGGGATTCGCGTCCGGTACGGGACGGGGGAGGACCGGGTGGAGATCCGGGTGAAGGACACGGGTCCCGGGATCCCGCCGAGCCAGCGGGAGCTGATCTTCGAGGAGTTCTACCAGATCGAGAGCGGCCTGTCGCGGAGCAGTGGGGGAACGGGGTTGGGGCTGGCGATCGCGCGCCGTATCGCCCGGCTGATGGGCGGCGACATTCGGGTCGAGAGCGAGTATGGTGCGGGCTCCGAATTCATAGTGAACCTGCCGCTCGCCGGGATACAGCCTGGCGACGGTCCTTCCGGCAAGACGGCTCCCGTGCCCGCGGGTCCCTGATCGTTCCCTGTTGAACACGGCAACGACTCATGGATCGGGTCTTTTTCTGCCTGGGCGGAGTGATCGGGCTCCTTGCGGTGGCGGCGGCGGCGTTCGCCGCGCACGCGCTGGAGGGGCGGCTGGGGCCGGAGCGCATGGAGTGGTTCGAGCTGGCCGCGCGGTATCAGATGTATCATGCCCTGGCGCTGCTGGGGGCGGCGTGGGCGGCGCAGCGGTGGCCGGGCGGCGCGAGCGCGGCGGCCGGCTGGTTCTTCCTTTCCGGGGTGTTGATCTTCTGCGGCTCGCTGTACGCGCTGAGCTTTGGCGCGCCGCGCTGGTTCGGGGCGATCACGCCCTTCGGCGGCGTTTCCTTCCTGATCGGGTGGGGGCTCCTGGCGTGGGCGGCGTTCCGCGCCGGGTGAGCGGCTAGCGGTCCACGCAGTAGAGGCACTCCTCGACGATGTCCCCGCGGTACCTCCGGTTTTCCCCGTCTGAGTCGGAGCGGTAGCGTTTGTAGCGGAGGGTGTACTTCTCGTAGGTCGACCTCCGGCCGTAGCTCGTGAGCACGCGCCGGATGGTGGCCTCAGGGATGATGCCCTCCGTGTTGTAGCTCATCACGATGTGCTTGCAGGGCGCGCGGGCGACGAGCGCTTCGAGGGCCTCCTCGCAGCGGCCGCGGCGGGCCCAGTCGCTGCGTTTGTCCTGGTCGGGGAGGAGGCCGGTCTTGCCGCGGAGGTGGACGGGGCCATCGAACCAGCCGAGGGCGAGGAGCTCGGGGATGTGGTAGTAGCCGGGGTACTGGCGGGTGTTGTAGGGCGGGTCGAGGTAGAGCAGGTCGAAGGGATCGAGCTCGGAGACGAGCTCGATGGCGTCGCGGCGAGCGGCGCGGCACCCGTTGCCGGGCAGGAGGCGCGGAGTCCGGAGCCGTAGGGGTCGGAGCGCGTTGGGCTGCCAGGTCTTGACGAAAGAGGCGTAGACGCCGGTCGTGTTGGCGACGCGGTCTGCGGCCTCGATGAGGGCGGCGAGGAGGACGTGGAAGGCGTCGTCGTCGATCTTCGCCTCCTTGCGCCAGCGCTGGATGGTGGTGCGGATGGCGTCGATGCGGGCGGCGTTCTCGGGGGTGAAGTACATGCGCCCGTGGCGTCTTCCCTCTTCGCCCTCGGGGGTGAAGTGGGTGTAGATGAACCCGGGCGCGGGCGGGAGGCGGTTGAGGTAGGCGATGGTGGTGCGGAGGGTGGGTGAGGGGTTGCCGAGCTCGTCGGCTAGGCCGGAGAGTTCGAGCGGGGGCTGGACCTCGACGTAGGCGCGGCCGAAGACGAAGGCGTACTCCATGATGTCGGAGGCGAGGACGCGGAAGCCCCAGCGTTTGAGGGCGCGGGCGACGCTGGCGGTGCCGGTGAAGGGGTCGACGGCTGTACCGGGACGGATGCCGCGGGTGCGGAGCACGTCGCGGATGAAGCCCAGGAGCCGGGTTTTGTTGCCGATGTAGCGCATGGCGCGGCGAATATACGCGGGTGAGAGCGGTGCGTCCATCGGGGAGGCGAGGAATGGCACTGTTTCGGGTGACGATCCGGTACGGGGGACGGGGGCAGCGGTACCATGTCCTGGACGTGGAGGCGGAGACGGTGGTCGGGGCGCTGCGGCGGGTCGTGGAGGCGTTTCCGGCGGAGGTAGAGCCGACGGCGGACCTGGTGGAGGTGCGGCTGCTGCTGGAGCCGACGGAGCGGGAGTACGGGCCGGGGTAGTGGTAGGATCATTGTGACGGAGGGGGTGGCTGCGGCGTCTGGGTTGTGGCGTCGTCGTGGTGGGTGCTACCTTCGGTTCCATGCTTTTCCGCGAAGTCATCTACGATTCGGTGCTGCGGGCGGTCCGGCCGGTGGTGCGGCTGGCCGCGCCGCTGGATGGCAAGCTGGCGCGCGGGGTAGCGGGGTGGAGCGGGGCGGCGGCGGCGCTGGCGGCGTGGGCGGCGGAGTCGCGGGACCCGGCGCGTCCGCTGGTGTGGGTGCATGCGCCCTCGGTGGGTGAGGGACTCATGGCGCAGGCGATCGTGGACGCGCTGCGACGTGAGCGGCCGGAGGTGCAGGTGGTCTTCACGCATTTCTCGCCGTCGGCGGAGCGGCTGGTGGGGCGGGTGGGCGCGGACGCGTACGGCTACCTGCCGTGGGATGTGGGGCGGGAGGTGGGGCGGGTGGTGGCGGCGCTGAAGCCGGCGGTCATCGCGTTCGTGCGGACGGAGATCTGGCCGGGGCTGGTGCGGGAGGCGAAGGGGGCGGGTGCGCGGCTCGCTCTCGTGAACGCCGTGTTGTCGGCGGGCTCGAGCCGGCTGGGCGCGGTCTCGCGGTATTTTCTCGGGCCGGCCTATGGGCGGCTGGACGCGGTGGGGGCGGTGGCGGCGGAGGATGCGGGGCGGTTCCCGCTGCTGGGCGTTCCGGCGGAGCGGGTCCGGGTCACGGGGGATGCCCGGTTCGACCAGGTCTGGTCGCGGGTTTCGGGGCTGGACCGCGGGTCGCGGTTGCTCGAGCGTCTGCGGGACCCGCGGGTGACGACGGTGGTGGCGGGGTCGACCTGGCCGGCGGACGAGAAGCGGCTGGTGCCGGCGTTCGCGCGGGTGCGGGCCGGCGGGCCGTTCCGCCTGATCGTGGCGCCGCACGAGCCGGACGAGGCGCACCTCGAGGGGCTCGAGCGGAGGCTGGATGCCGCGGGGCTCCGGCACGCGCGGCTGGCGCGGGTGGAGCGAGAGAGCGGCGAGCTGCCGGAGGTGGTCGTGATCGACCGGGTCGGGGTGCTGGCCGACGTGTACGCCGTGGGCGACGTGGCCTACGTGGGCGGCGGGTTCCACGCAGCGGGGCTGCACTCGGTGGTGGAGCCGGCGGCGCTCGGCGTGCCGGTGCTCTTCGGCCCGCAGCACGGCAACGCCCGGGAGGCGGGGGAGCTGGCGGCGGCGGGGGGCGGGGCGGTGGTGGGGGACGAAGCCACCCTGGCCGCCCGTCTCAGGGAGCTGGCCGCGGACCCGGATGCGCGCAGGCGGATGGGGGAGCAGGCCGTCCAGTACGTCCGCTCGCGGCTCGGCGGCGCCGCGCGGAACGCGGAGCTGATCGCGGAGCTCCTGGACGCGGCGCGCTAGGTCCACGGCCCCGGCCGCGCGGCCGCGGTGCGCCGGTCCCTTCCGGCCGGCGGGACTGTCGCCTTCGCCCGCCATTTGCTACCTTGAAACGTACGTAGTGCGACGCGCCGGCCGAGCGGGGTCGGCGCCGCCTGGAAGGACCGGTTTCTTTCGCGACGCGCCTTGCTTCGACGGGCAGCACGAGAACGAAGGGCCATCGCACGGTCGTGCGGTGTCCTGACCCTTGTCGTCGCGGCGGCGTGCGGGCCGGCCGAGACGGCATCTTCGGCAGAGTCGGAGGGTAAAGCGGACGCGCTCGTGCCGCAGGCCGCGGCGGTCGAGGAGGCCGTCGGAGCCGCGGAGGCGCCGCCCACCGCAGCGCCTGCGGCGCCCGACGTCGCCCCCAACGAGCTGGGGCTGATCCCCGTCCTCGAGTACCACCTGATCGAGGAGGGCGGCGGCCAGTGGCGCCGGCCGCCGGAGCGATTCCGCCGCGACCTCGAACTCCTCTACGAGCGCGGGTACCGGCCGGTCTCGATTTCGGACATCGTCGACCGGAAGATCGACCTGCCGGCCGGGATGCGGCCGGTCGCGATCGTGTTCGACGATGCGAGCCCGAGCCAGTTCCGGTACATCGAGAAGCCGGACGGGACGCTCGAGATCGATCCCCAGAGCGCGGTCGGCATCTGGCTCGACTTCCGGAAAACCCACCCGGACTGGGAAAACAAGGCGGTGTTCTGCGTCCTCTCCGGCGCGGAGGCCGGGCGGTCCTTCTTCGGGGACCGGGGCATCGAGGGGCAGAAGACCGAGTGGCGGCACCGGAAGATCCGCTTCCTGGTCGAGCAGGGGTTCGAGATCTGCAACCACACGCTCTGGCATGCCCGGCTGGACAAGATGTCCGACGAGGCGGTCCAGGAGCAGATCGCCCGCCTGGCCCTGGCCGTGGACTCGGCCGTCCCCGGCTACCGGATCCGGACCTTTGCGCTGCCGCTGGGGATGTGGCCGAAGAACCGGAGGCTGGCCGTGGAAGGCTCGTGGCGGGATCCGCGGACGGGTCGCGTGGTCTCCTACCGGCACGATGCGGTGCTGGAGGTCGCGGGCGGGCCGAACGTGAGCCCGTACGACCCGAAGTTCGACCCCCACAGCATCGACCGGGTCATCGTTTTCGGCGATCAGCTGGAAAAGACGCTCGACTGGCTGGAGAAGAAAGGATACGTTTCGGCCGGGCCGAAGTCGGCCGGCCGATCGGCACCCTGAGCGGGGAGCGAATATGCGTCTCAGTGCCTTCCTGATGGGCGTCGGCCTGGCGGCGCTGGCGCCTGCCCGGCCGGTTCTGGCGCAGGCGGCACCGCCTGCCGAGTTCGAGCCGCCTACGCTGATCGTCTTCATCACGGTGGACCAGCTCCGGGGCGACTACCTGGACCGGTTCGGTGCGCAACTGACGGGCGGGCTGGCCCGCCTGGTCCGGGGCGGCGCGCACTTCGCGAATGCGTACCACGATCACGGGCTGACGGAGACCGCGCCCGGCCATTCGGCCACGCTGGCCGGCCGTTTCCCGAGGAGCACGGGGATCGTGATGAACAGCCTGGGGGTCGAGGACCCGCAGGCGCCGCTGATCGGCGGCGGGGGGTCGGGGGCGTCGCCCTTCCGCTTCCGGGGGAGCACGCTGATCGACTGGCTCCGGGTCAAGGACCCGCGCAGCCGGGCGCTTTCGGTCTCGCGCAAGGACCGGGGCGCGATCCTCCCGGTCGGGCGGGCGAAGCAGCACGTCTACTGGTACGCCTCGGACGGGCGGTTCACCACGAGCACGTACTACGCGGACACGCTGCCCACGTGGGTCCAGCGCTTCAACGCGCGGCAGCTCCCGGCGCGGATGGCGGGGCGGGTGTGGACGCCGCTGCTCCCGGACAGCGCGTACCCCGAACCGGATGACGTCCCGGTCGAGAGCGGCGGCAAGGACTACACGTTCCCGCATATCCTGCCCTCCGATCCGGTCGCGGCGGCCCGGCAGCTCCCGGAGTTCCCCTGGATGGACTCCGTCACGCTGGCCTTCGCGCTGGAAGGTCTGCGTGAGCTGGGCCTCGGCACGGGTCCGCAGACGGACCTCCTGGCGATCTCGCTGTCGACCACGGACGCGATCGGCCACCGCTTCGGGCCGGACTCGAAGGAGCTGCACGACCAGATCCTGCGGCTCGACCGCGTGCTCGGCGCGTTCCTCGATTCGCTCTTCGCACTGCGCGATTCGAGCCGCGTCGTCATCGCGCTGACGGCCGACCACGGGGTCGCGCCGTTCCCGGAGGTGCACGCGAAAGAGAAGGCGAGCTCGCTGCGCGTCGACCTCTCGGACCTGATCCGGGCCATGCGGGCCGAGCTGCGGGAGAAGGGGCTCGACGACAGAGCGTTCAGGGTCAACGGCCCGCTGGTCTCCGTGGATCGGGAGGCGTTCGCGCGGGCCGGCCTGAACGCCGATTCTGTGCTCGGTGTCTTCGCCGCCGCGGCAGCGGCGAGGCCGGGGGTGCTGCGCGCCGACCTGGTCAACACGCTCGCGCGGCGGGACACGGTGAAGGATGCGATCGCCCGGCGGTGGATCCACATGCTCCCGCCCGACATGCAGGTCGACCTGGTGCTGACCTTCGAGCCGTACCACGTGCGGGGGAACGGGACGAGCGCGCAGCACGGGACGCCGCACGACTACGACGCGCACGTGCCGGTGATCTTCTACGGGCCGCCGTTCAAGCCTGGTCGCTACGAGGAGTTCGCGCGCGTGGTGGACATCGCGCCGACGCTGGCCCACGTCGCCCGGGTCCG
Organism: Longimicrobiales bacterium; assembly: GCA_036564015.1. Lineage (GTDB taxonomy): Bacteria > Gemmatimonadota > Gemmatimonadetes > Longimicrobiales > RSA9 > DATCLG01. The sequence goes on along the minus strand of DATCLG010000213.1, from coordinate 5,886 downwards.
GCCGACGGAGCCGCTGGATGGACGGGTCCTCGTCTCTGCGCTGAAGCAACCCGGCCTCGCGGCGGGCGCGGCTACCCGGGCGGCCGCGCGCTGACCGGGGAGAAAGCCGGGTCTGGACGAGCCAACGCAGGAGTCGGATCGATGCCTCTCTACGAGTACGCGTGCCGGAGCTGCGGCGCCGCGTTCGAGCGGCGTCTGAATTTCGAGGAGCGGCTGGCTGCGCAGACCTGCCCCGAGTGCGGGGGCAAGGAGACGTCGCTCCTGCTCTCGGTCCCGGCGCTGGCCGGTTCCCGCTCGGACGCGGATTCGTGGGGCCACTGCCCGACGACGGGCCGGCCCTGCGGGTGCGCGCACGCGATCCGGGACTGAGGTCCTGGGCCGTTCGTTCGAGTGTCCCCGCCCGGCGGTGGCGCACGCGGCGCCTTCGCCTGGAGCGGGGTTTTCGTCACTCGAAGCCGGCGCCGCGACGCGGGGGCCGGGCGTAAAGCCGCGAACGGCGGGCGCACCGCTCCAGCGCTGCCGGGCCTGGTTTCACACCGTCGGGTCGCCGTCGGGCCCGCAGCGGAACCAGACGGAGCGGTGCTCGTCGAGCGGCAGCCCACGAATGTGACGCCACGCCAGCTCGGCGAAGCGACCGGCCAGGTGCCGGACCACGGCGTCGGGCGGGGCGGACGGGTCCTGGCTCTGCACCCGCAGGTCGCACTGGTCGTTGACGTAGTCGATCGCGTAGAACGGGTGCCCCAGGGCCTGGTAGAGGGTGCCGGGGGGCGCCTCCTCCTCCGCCAGGCAGATCTCCGTCGAGAAGAAGTCCATCTGCGTCAGCCGGGCAATCTCGACGGTCATCCGCGCCAGCGGCATGAGCTGGTGCAACCACATCTCCCGCAGGCTCATGTGCCGGTATTCGCCCGTCGACGGGTGCCACCAGCACGGGATCACCTCGCCGAACAGGTAGAAGACGCGGAACCAAGCCGGCCGGCGCCGGCCTTCGTCGTCCTCGAGCCAGAGATACGGGATCTGCCGTTGCACCAGGAAGTCGTCGCTCCGGTCGAAGTCCCGGGCCCGGGCGATGATCGACGGCTCGGCGCGCGCGTCCAGCACCACCCCCTTGCACCCCCACCCTTTCGCGGGCTTGATCACCACCCGGTCGCCGACCAGCGCCTGTTCCTCGGCCGTGAGCTCCCGGTCGGGCGTCCAGCGGCGGAGCACCACCGTCGGCGGGACGGGCAGCCCCGCGCGCTGGAGCCGGTGGTGCGTGGCCGCCTTGTGGTCGGCGATCATCGCGGTGTCCGGGTCGTCGATCACGCGGCCGCCCGCGTCCTTCACCGCGTAGCAGAGCCGGACGTAGGGATCGTCATCGTTCCACCAGCGGGCGGTGAGATCGAGCAGCACCCGGACCAGGAGCCGCCGCTCGCAGATCGCGGCCCGGGCCTCCTCGACGACCGTCTCGTCCAGCACCTCGCACGAGAGCCCGCGGTGGGCACAGGCCTCCCGCAGCCATCCCACGAAGACGTCATCACGGCCGTTCCGCTGGCCCACGGCCAAATCTACCGTCACCTTCCCGGTGGGAAGCGCCGAGGGGAGCGCCTCTGCGTCCATGCTGCCTTCCAGTCCCCGGCCGGGCGGCCATGGCCGGAGGCGCGGCCCGCCCGGCGCGGCCCCTGAGGAGGGGCCGCCACCCGCCAGACGTGCAACGTTCGCGCCCGTCCTCCGCGCTCTGGAGATTTGCGAAACCCGACCATTGCAGAATGCGGCGCCAACGATTAGCTTCCGGACGCCCACCGCTCGCCGGCCCTGCGGCCGGCGCTCCCCCGGAAAACCGACCCATGGCCATGGTTCATCCGCTGCGCCTGCTGCGCGGACTCTACCTCGGCCGGCTCACGCTGGCTGCCGGGATCTTCGGCGGCGCGTTGCTGGTGTGGCCGCGGACCACGCCGGAGACGACGCTGATCGCGACGCTCCTGCTGCTCGGCACGCTGGGCGTGACGCTGCCGAGCTACTGGCACACACACGTGCGTGGCCGGGCGCCAGGGCGCGGGTTCCTGCACGCCCAGGCGGTGTTCGACACGCTGCTGGTCACGGCCGTGGTGCACCTGACCGGGGGCGGCGAGAGCGACTTCGCGCCGCTCTACATCCTGGTGCTCGCGGTCGCGGCGTTGCTGCTCCCGCTCTCGGGCGCGGTCATGATCGGCGCGCTGGCCAGCCTGCTGTACCTGGGCGACCTGGTGTGGTGGCACACGGCGCCGCCGCCGGCGACGGTCTTCGTGCAGATGGGACTGTTCGTGCTGATGGCGCTGGTGGCGGGCGCGCTGGGGGACCGGCTGCGGAAGGCCGGGACGGCGCTGGGGGAGATGGCCTCCGAGCTGCGCCAGCTCCGGCTCGAGACGGACGACATCCTGGGCGCGATCGAGACCGGGGTCGCGACGATCGATGCCGACGGCCGGCTGGCCTACCTGAACGCGGCGGGGGAGGCGCTGCTCGGCCTCTCTGCGCGGGAATGGCGCGGGCGGCCGGTGCTCGCGGAGCTGGAGCGGCGGGCACCCGGGCTGGGGCGGATGGTCGAGAGGACGGTCGAGACGGGGACGCCGCTGCGGCGGCAGGAGCTGGCCGGCGGGCCCGCGGCGGAGGGGCGGGTGTGGGGGGCACGGACGACGATCCTCGAGCGCGACGGGCGGCCGTGGGTGACGCTGGTGTTCCAGGACATCACGGACGGCAAACGGCTCGAGGAGCTGGACCGCCAGACGGCGCGGCTGCAGGCGGTGGCGGCGCTGGCGGCCTCACTGGCGCACGAGATCAAGAACCCGCTGGCGTCGATCCGGAGCGCCGTCGAGCAGCTCACGACGGACGGGCTCGCGGTAGAGGACCGGGAGGTCCTCCAGCGGCTGGTGCTCTCCGAGTCCGACCGGTTGAGCCGGCTGCTCTCGGAGTTCATCGAGTTCAGCCGGGTGGAGCTTCGGCGGCTCGAGCCGGTGGACCTGGTGGCGATCACGCGGGACGCGATCCGGCTGGTGGCGCAGCACCCGGACGGGGCGAACGGCGCGCGGGTCGAGTTCCGGGCGCCGGACCGGCCGCTGCTGGTCGATGGGGATGAGGACCTGCTGCACCGTGCGGTCTTCAACCTGGTGCTGAACGCGGTGCAGCACGCCGGCCCCGAGGGGTCCGTGCGGGTCGAGCTGGGTTCGGCGGCCCCCCGGGCGCTGCCTCCTGGCGTGAATCTCGCCGCGCCGGTCCGGCTGGCCGTCAGCGACACCGGCCCCGGGATCAAGGCCGAAGACCGGTCGCGGATCTTCGACCCATTCTTCACCCGCCGGAAGGGTGGCACGGGGCTGGGCCTGGCGCTGGTGCACCGGGCCGTGGAAGCACATCACGGAGCGATCTTCGTGGACAACGGGCCGCGTGGGGGCGCGCAGTTCACGATGTACCTGCCGGGGCGGCCCGAGGAGAAGGGGTGAGATGGGCCCCAGGGTGCTGATCGTCGACGACGAGCGGTCGATCCTGGACACGCTCCAGATTCTCCTCCGGGGGAAGGGGTTCGAGGTGGCGGCCGCGCAGAGCGGACGCGAGGCGCTGGAGCGGCTGGAGGAATTTTCGCCCGACGTGATCCTGAGCGACATCCGGATGCCGGGCGTGAGCGGGCTCGACCTGCTCGCGGCGGTGCGGGAGCGGGATCCCGAGGTGCCGGTCATCCTGATGACGGCGCAGGCGTCGCTCCAGTCGGCGGTGCAGGCGGTGAACCAGGGCGCGTTCTACTACCTGCAGAAGCCGTTCAGCAACGACGAGCTGGTGGCGATCTGCCGGCGGGCCGCGGAGACGCGGGAGTTGAGGCGGGAGAACCACGCGTTGCGGCGGGAGATCCGGCGCCGCGACCGTCGGGGCGTCGTGCGGCCGGTGGGCAAGAATCGGGGGTTCCTCGAAGTCATCCGGCTGGCCGAGACGGTGGCGCCCACGGATTCGACGCTGCTGATCACGGGCGAGAGCGGGACGGGCAAGGAGATCCTCGCGCGCTACGTCCACGCGCTTTCGGAGCGTGAGAGCGGCCCGTTCGTCTCGATCAACTGCGGCGCGCTGCCGGAGACGCTGCTCGAGTCGGAGCTCTTCGGCCACGTGAAGGGCGCCTTCACCGGCGCGGTGCGGGACAAGGTCGGCCTGCTGGTAGCGGCGAAGGGGGGCACGTTCTTCCTGGACGAGGTCGGCGAGATGTCGCCGGCGCTGCAGGTGAAGCTGCTGCGCGCGCTGCAGGAGCGGGAGGTGGTGCCCGTCGGCGCGACCGAGCCGATCCCGATCGACGTGCGGATCATCGCGGCGACGAACCGGGACCTCGAGCAGGAGATCCGCCGGGGCACCTTCCGCAGCGACCTGTACTACCGGCTGAACGTGATCACGCTGCACCTGCCGCCGCTGCGTGAGCGGGTGGACGACATTCCGTTGCTGGCGCAGCACTTCCTCCAGCGGCTCGGGGAAGGGGGGCGCGGGCCATTCGAGCTGAGCGAGGAGGCGCTGGCCGCGCTGCAGCGCTACGACTGGCCGGGCAACGTGCGCGAGCTGGAGAACGCGCTCGAGCGGGCCGCGGTGCTCTGCCGTGGCCAGGTCATCGGGCTGGACGTGCTCCCGGACCGGATCAAGAACCCGGCGCCGAAGCCGCTGGTATCCGAGCGGCCGCCGGAGAACCCGACGCTCGAGGTGATCGAGCGGGCGTACATCCTGTGGGTGCTCCGGGCGGAGGGGGGCAACAAGGCGCGGGCCGCCGAGGTGCTGGGGATCGATCCCTCGACGCTCTACCGCAAGTTGAACCGCTACGGACTGAACGAATGACGAGACGAGTCGGGGACGGGCTGCGGCTGAGCGTGCTGGTGCCCGTCTACAACGAGGCTGCGACGGTGGAGACGTCGCTGCGGCGGCTACGCTCGGTCCCGCTCGCGATGGAGATCGTCTGCGTGGATGACGCGTCGACCGATGGCACGCGAGAGGTGCTGGAGCGGCTGCGTGCGGAGGGGGTCATCGACAAGCTGGTGGTGCACCCGCGCAACATGGGGAAGGGTGCGGCGGTGCGGTCGGCGATCCCGCGGGCGACGGGCGATGTGATCGTGATCCAGGACGCGGACCTGGAGTACGACCCGTTCGATCTGCCGAGGCTGCTGGAGCCGATCGCCGACGGGCGGGCGGACGCGGTGTTCGGGAGCCGGTTCCTGGGGAGCCCGCGACGGGTGCTCTACTTCTGGCACCGGGTGGGGAACGGGCTGCTCACGCTCCTGTCCAACATGTTCACCAACCTGAACCTGACGGACATGGAGACGTGCTATAAGATGGTGCGGGCGGACCTCATGAAGAGTCTGCCGCTCCGGTCGAACCGGTTCGGGATCGAGCCGGAGCTGACCGCGCGGCTGGCGCAGGCGGGCGCGCGGGTCTACGAGGTGCCGATCAGCTACCACGGCCGGACGTACGCGGAGGGGAAGAAGATCAACTGGAAGGACGGTGTCGCGGCGTTGTGGCACATCCTGCGTTCGAACCTGCTGCCGCCGCGGGCGCCCCGGTACCGGCCGGCTACGGCGGGGGCGGCCGGGGGCTGGGCGCAGGAGGCTCCGGATAGTCGGGAGAGCGCGGAGACGCTGGTGCCCACGGCGGGTGGTGGGAGGGAGGGGAGGGAATGAGGGTCCTGATCACGGGCGGTGCCGGCATGCTGGCCCGGGCGGTCCGTCTCGAGCTCGAGCGGCGGGGCCACGAGGTCCATGCGCCGGACCGCGGGGCGCTGGACATCACGGACGCGGCGGCGGTCGAGCGCGCGATCCGCGAGTTCCGGCCCGACGCCGTGATCCAGGGCGCCGCCTACACCCGGGTGGACGACGCCGAGCGGGAGGAAGCGCTCGCGTTCGCGGTGAACGCCACCGGGAC
>DATCLG010000212.1:0-9763 GCA_036564015.1 Longimicrobiales bacterium | reverse complement strand
GACCTCAGGATCGCCTGCCGCGAGGCGGTCGACGAAGTTCCCGAGACCCGGATCCACCTCCTCCGCCGCGTCGAGCACCGCCCCCTCCGCCCCCACCGTGCGCCCGATCGCCGCGAGCTTGGCCCGGAGCCGGGCCACCAGTCCGAGCAAAGCGTCCAGCCCCCGGTCCGGGAGGAAGTGGTAGGCATGGATCACCGGGTGCGGCGACCCCAGCCGGTCCACCCGACCCACGCGCTGGATGAGCCGGACCGGGTTCCACGGGAGGTCGTAGCTGATCACCCGGTCGGCGTCGTGCAGGTTGAGCCCTTCGGCCAGCACGTCGGTGGCGATGAGGAGGTCCACGCGTTCCCGAGGAGGCGGTGTGGGCCCGTCCCGCGCCATGGGCCCGCCGCTCCGGTTCGCGCGTGGCGCGAAGCGCTCGATCACCTCGCGGCGGCCGCAGGGCGATCGGCCGAGGAACGCGCCCCCGCCGTCCACGAGAGCGACGCCGCCGCGCGAGACCAGGGCCCGCCAGAGGTACCGCGCCGTCTCCCGGAACTCGGTGAAGAGCACCACCTTGGCGCCGCGGAGCTCGCCGTCGAGCAACTCTCGCAGGCGGGCGAGCTTCGGGTCGCACTCCGCGCTGAACCCCGCCAGCCGCCTGGCGACCAGTGAGAGCCGCACGAGGTCGGCTCGGGCGTCGGCAGCTAGCCGATCGACATCGAGCCCCGGAGGAATCGGCCGCAGCGTCACCTCCTCCAGCACGAGCTGGGCGACGTCGGCGTCCTCACCGGCGTGGAGCGCCCGGTCCTCGGCGCCGGCCAGCAACCGTCCCCGGCCGAGCGCGGCGAGGAACGCGTCGTAGAACCGGACCTGACGCACGATGCTGGCGCGGAACGCCGCCAGGCTGGACTCGAGGCGCTTGAGCAGGACCAGCCGGACCAGCTCGGCCTCGCCGCCCGTCGTGTGGCGGGTGAGCGGTGCACCGTAGTCCGCCAGACGGAGCGGCGCCAGGGTGAGCGCATCGAGGAAGGCGGCCATCTCCGGGAAGAGGCCGGGGTAGGCGTCCTCCAGCGTGTAGCGGACCGGCCTCGGGGGCGCGCGGCACGGGAAGGTCAGGACCGGCGCGCCGGCTCCGCCGGGCAGTCGCACCCCGCGGTAATGCTCGCGGAGGAAAGGGCGCGTTCGCCGGATCATCACGGCCCGGAGCACGGGCAGGAGCGACGGCGGCGCCGCCCCTCCCTCCCCTGCCGCCGCCGCGCGGAACGCCTCGCCGAGGTCCGCGACGCCGACATCGCGGAACGCGCCGTCCCCGGCGAAGAGACGAAGCTGGAAATACAGGTCCATCAACGAATTGTTGACCGGCGTGGCGGTGAGCAGGACGACCCGTGTGCCGCGGCACAGCTCGGCCAGCGCGCGGTAGCGGCGGGTGTGGGGGGACCGGAACGCGTGCGCCTCGTCCACCACGATCAGGTCGAGGGGCTGCAGCCGGTCGGGCCGGTGCGTGCCGCGGCTGAGCGCCGTGTGCGAGAGCCAGGCGAGGAAGGCGCCGGGCGGGGCTGCGGGCCCGGCACGCGGGCCGGACTCGCCTTCGCCCGGCAGAACCCGGGCGCTGTTCGAACCGCCGTTGTTGCCGAGCCCCCAGGTGTCCCGCACGCCCAGGGCCCGGGCGAGGCGGCGGAGCCGGGCGCACCAGTCCCGGCGGAGCGCCGCGGGGGCGACGACCGCCGCCCGTCCACCTCTCCGCAGCACCCGCTCGACCAGCGCCAGGGCGACGAACGTCTTGCCGAGCCCGACGCTGTCGGCGATCAGCACCCCACGGCGAACGGCGAGGATCTCCTCGGCGCGGCGAACGGCGTCGGCCTGGAAGCAGGCCAGGTCGAAAACGGGGCCATCGCCCGAGTCCGGTGCGTCCGCGGCGTCGGGGAAGCGGGCGGCGAGGACGTCGAGCGCCACCGCCCGCGGCGTGGCCGGAGCCCAGGCTGGCGCACGCTCACGGACCATCCGTAACGGCCGGTCCGATGCTGAGTTCTGGGAATGGCGGTATCCTCCGTTTCCCCCGCCTGGTGGACCCGGCCGAAGGACCCGGGCCAGGGTCTCCCTGAGGACCGGGAGGACGTCGTAGCCCCGGCTCCAGATCTCCTCGAAGCGCGCGGCCGCGCGGCGGGCCGCGGCGCCGCCGGGGATCACGCACGTAAATGCCGGTCCATCAGATGGATGCGGCCTCGCGAAGTAATGCGCGCCGACCAGGACGAGGTCCGGGCCGGTGCTTGCATCCGTAACCCCACGCAGGACAGAAAAATCCGGGGACCAGGCGTCGAAGCTCGCCGCGCGGACCTCGAGCCGCCCGCTCTCGATGAAGCGGTACATGACCTCGAGGTGGCGGCGGCGATCCGGGTCACCGGCGGCGTACGCGGCATCGGAGAGCGTGTCGGCGTCGATGCGGCCGACGAGCACGCGGCAGCGGCGGACGGTCGCGATCTCGCCGGGGGCGAGGTCGATGCCGTCGAGCCGGATGCGTGCGATGGCGAAGTCGGCTTCGGTCGCGCGGGAGAGGAGTGCGCCGAGGATCTCGCGCAGCGACGGCGAGCAGCGCTGGTCGATGAGGATGGGTGTATTCATGGCGCTCGTTCTCCGCGAAGCCAGCGGTCGAAGGCGGCGAGGGCGTCGAGGTCCTCGCCGGTCAGCCGGTAGAGCGCGGCGATGGTGGCGTTCAGCTCCGCCTCGCCCTCCGGCTGGAGCCCGCCGCGGCGGTGCGCCTCGCGGGAGAGCCGGAGCAGGCGCTCGGCCGCGGGGCCGGAGTTCCAGTTGTCGGGCAGGGGCAGGAGCGCGATCGTCCAGGCGAAGAAGCGGAACCGGGCGTCTTTGGCCCGCTCGGCGATGGCGCGGGCGAAGGTCCGCACCGGCAGGGAGTTGAAGAACGCGGCCAGCAGCAGCGCGTCCTCCTCGCGGGCGGTGGGGATGAAGTAGACGGTGTTGAGGGGGATGAGCGGCCGGGCGAGTCCGTCGATGCCGCGCGTCCGAGCGGGCAGGGCCACGGCCTTCAGCGTCTCCGCCAGGTCGTGCCAGGCCACCTTGGGCGAGAGGGTGTCCGGGGAGAGGCGGAAGAGCGCCCCGAGCGGGAGCCCCGGCCGCCACCCCGACCGCCCTTGGAGCCGGGCGGCGTGCCGCGCCAGGTACCGGGCGGTGTGGGGAGGCGGGGGGAGGGCAGCGGCGGTCGCATCGTCGTGCACCCAGACCACGTGGCCAGCCGTCCGGTACCGCCAGGCCGCGATCCCGCTGCCCCGCACGAGGGGTCGGAGCGCCGCGCCCTCAATGAGCGCCTCGTACCGCCTGGATTCGGTCACCGCCTGGCCGACTCGCCGGGCGCGGAAGTACCCTTCCGCCCGGATCCAGGCGAAGCCGCCGAGCTTCGGCTCCGCTTCCCGGACGAGCAGGACCTCGTTCGCGCCGGTCACCACGCCGCGCCGGACCCTGAGCTCCGCCCGCGCGCCGAGCGGCGGCCCCGCGGCCTGCATCCGCCGGAGCGCCGCCCGAGCGGCGGGAGGCGCGAGCAGCCACGGCGCCTCGAGGTCGCCCGGGATGAGCGGCAGCTCGTCCTGCCTCACCGCGAACCGGAGCGGTTGCACATCCCGCCGGATCAGCGTAACGCGCACCGCTGGCGCCTGGATCCGCTCCCCTGGACGCGGCCTCCCGTCGTTCCGGTTATCCGCCCCGCCACCCCTGTTCCGCATCGCCACCACCGCCGCCGCATAGGCATCCGCCTGGAAGATCGACCGCTGGTCCAGGCTGTGGTCCTCCAGCGCGACGAGCGTCGTCTCCCGAAGCAGCAGGCGCCGGGCGCCGCCGCCGTACAGCGACCGCAGCACCTTGGCCGGAACCAGCATGGCCAGCACGCCTCCCGGGGAGAGCAGCCGGAGCGAGCGCTCGAGGAAGAGCAGCGAGAGGTCCACCTGCGCCGCAACGCCGCCCGGCGCGCCCGCGAGCGCGGCCCCCCGCCGCCACCCCGCCTCCCGGCACACCGCGTAGCGCCGCCGCACGAGCCGACGGATCGGGCCCGGCCAGCGATGCGCCCGAACCCACGGCGGATTCGACAGGATCAGATCGAACCCCTCCGCCGCTGCTTCCGCGAAGTGCACCCCGAAGCTGAAGAACGGGAGCACGCCCGCCTCATCGAGCGACTCGCGCAAACGCGCGATCTCGGCGCGCCGGGTTTCGAGCGCGCGCCGCGCCGCCTCCGCCCGCCGCGCCTCCGGCGGCCGCTCCCCGAACAGGTCTCGAGCCTCCGCCTGCGCACAGAGCTCGGCGAGCCGCCGGCCCATGCGCCGATCGAGCGCCTCCAGCCACGCCCGCGCGAGCGCCGCTTCGGCGGCGACCAGCGCCTCCTGCAGCGCCTGCTTCTCCCCGGGCTCCGCTGTAAGGTAACGTGCGGCCAGCGGCTCGATCGCCCTAACTGCCCCACGGACGTGATGATCCCAGCCCGCTCGCCGCCACATCGACCCGCTGCCCTCGTCCTCGGCCATCAGGTCGAGCGGGTCCACCAGCGCGTCGCCCTGCCGGATGCGCCGGTCCAGGTTCGGCAGCGGGGGGACCGGCTCGCGGCCCGCGCCCGGGCTCGCGCCGGCGCCCGACCCCAGCGCGAGTGCCAGCCACAGCCGCAGGGCGCAGAGCAGCGCGGCGTCCTCCTGCACGTCCACCCCGTGCAGCGTCCGGGCGACGACGTCCCTCCGGATCGCGCCGGGATCGCCGCCCGTGAGCGCGCACCGGAGCCGCGAGACCCGCGAGAGCGCGCCGAGCAGGAACGCGCCCGACCCGCAGGCCGGGTCCAGAACCCGCACCCCTTCCAGCACCCGCGCGAGCCTCCGCCTCCGATCCTTATCGAGCCACTCCACACCCCCGCCCCGCACGAGCGTTGCCGCCTCTTCGGGCTGCAGCCCTCCCTTCCCCGCCAGGTACGCCGCGAGCGCCTCCCGGACCAGCCGGTTCACCACCCCCGCCGGCGTGTAGAACGTACCCGTCGCGCCTCGCCGCTCGGCGGCCATGAGCCCCTCGAACACCCGGCCCAGCATCTCCGGGTCCACGCCCAGCTCGCCCGCCTCGTCCGCGGCCGCTTCGACCGCCTCCCGGGTCGTGAACCGGTACCGCTCGAGGAGCCCGTCGAACGCCCCCGCCAGCACGTCGTCCGGGAGGTCCAGCTCCGGGTGGCGCCGCTCCAGCGCGTGCCGCTCGAAGAGCCCCCCGTTCAGGTACGGCAGATCCCCCAGCGCACGGGCCGCCGCGTCCCGCCGGTCCGGCCGGGTGTTCAGCGCGCCGAAGAAGAGCGGGCCCAGCACCGCACGGTAGAACGTCCCCTCACGCGGCGCTCGGCGCCAGCGGTTGAGCAGCGACGACAGGTACGACGGGTCGCCGGCCAGATGGCCTTCCTTCTGGAGGAAGTACAGGAAGAGCAAACGGGAGAGCAGGAGCAGCGCGAGCGCTGCCCGGTCCGCCGCGGCCTCCGGCGCGATCCCCGTCCACGCCGCCGCGATCCTCGCGCGGTGCGCCCGGAAATCCCGGAAGAACTGCCGCGTGACCCGGCTCCGGTCCAGCGCGCGGGCGTGCCGCACCGCCAGCGCCACGCCCCCCTCGCCCTCCCCCGGCACGAGCTCCGCGAGCGCCTCCAGGTCCGTGCACTTCGGCTCCGTGCGGTCCAGGACGAGCTGCCGCAGCTCCTCGCCGAGGCCGAACGTCGCGAGCGTCAGCCTCCGGTAGCCCGGGCCCGCGAAGACGAACAGATGCAGCCGCGCAGGGTTGTGCGCCCGCACCCGCCGGGCCACCCGCGCCACCGCCTCGGGCCCGCCATCCTCCAGCTCGATCACCAGCGCCGCCAGCCCGCCTCGCTCGCCCCCGGGCAGCACGCGCCGCACCCCGGGCACGCCCGCGAGCCCCCACGCGTCGGGCGGGTCGCACGGGAGCGGCGAGCGCGCCGGGAACCCGAGCGCCCGGAGCAGCGCCGCGACCCCGGCCGGGCCCGTTGCGGCGCGCAAGAGCGCCTCGAAGGAGTCGGTCGATCTGGCCACGCCCCGGATGAAGTGGCCGGACCCGGGGCGGCACCATGGACAGGTGGGACGGGAGCGAGACGCCGGGTATCGGATCGGCTGTCATAGCGGCGGGCGCGGCGACCCATCCGGCTCAGGCGCCCGGCCGCGTGCCAGCCCCTACGCCAGCTCCCACCCCCGCACGTCAGGCGCGTCCGGCCGGACCAGCACGACGTCGCCGGGATCGGCCGGGTTCACCACCCCCAGGACGAGGACCTCGCTGCTGAACCCCGCGACGCGTCGCGGGGGGAAATTGACCACGGCGAGCACGTCCGTCCCGACGAGCGTTTCGGGGGTGTATCGGCGCGTGAGCTGCGCGCTCGACTGCTTTACCCCGATCGGCTCGCCGAAGTCGATCCACAGCTTGATCGCCGGCTTGCGCGCCTCGGGGAACGGCTCGGCGCGCACGACCCGGCCGGCGCGAATGTCCAGGGCGAGGAAAGTGTCGATCGTGGTTTCCGGTTTGCGGTCACGCATGGTTGCACTCTACCTGAATACGAACGCCAGGATGATCTCGAGGACGATCAGCAGCACGATCGCCGCCTCGAGCAGCTCAGCCCGCGCGGTCGCCGCCTCGTCGTACAGCGCCGTGTAGGTCTCGCGGATGATGTCCAGCTTCCGGCCCACCGAAGCCGCCCAGACCGGCACCCGGAAGAGCTCCAGCGCGGTGCCGTAGATGCGCGCCAGGTACACGTCCTCCGTGACCTTGAGCGTGTTGTCCACCTTCTCGGTGATCTCCGTGACCTCCGCGACGAGCGTGTGGAGATCGCGCGCCAGATTGGCGAAGCGGCCGCGCGACAGGCCGCGCAGCCCGCGCCGGGTCTCCTTCACCCGCTCGTACATCCGGGGCAGCTCCGCATCCAGCAGCTCGTCGTAGTAGCGGAGCTCCAGGAGCTGCGCGTTCGCGACCTCCAGGACGTCCGCCACGTCCATGTCGCCCGACGGCTCGTAGATGAAGGCGTGGTCCCAGGTGACGACCGCCAGGTCGTTACGGTAGTACGAGAACGAATGCCGGAGTAGCTCCCGCCGGGCCGGCTCGGAGAGCTCCCGACGCTCCCCGGCGAGGAGCGGGACGAGGTCCACGCGGCGGAGGATGTCGTCGGCGGTGACCGGCGGATCGAAGCTCCGGACGATGGTCAGCAGGTAGTCTTCCTCGAGCGCGGTCTCGGACGGCCGCTCGAGCGCGGGCCCGATGAGCCGCCGCACCCGCTCGAGGAGCTCGCTCCACATCTCGGCCGCGGCCGTTGAGCTGGCCGACCGATCCACCGCGGTCGCCAGGTCGACGAACTCGTCCCAGGGCGTCCCCGTCACCGGAATGCGCACGGCGATCGAGACGACCCCGAACTCGTAGGCACGCGCGGTGACCTCGGCGCTGCGGCGGGACCCGTCCAGCTCGAAATCGATGGGGCCGAGCGCGATCTCGACCGGCGGAACGCCGAAGGCGATCGCCTTCGGCTCCGCGCGGGTCAGCCGGAGGCGCGACACCGCGGCCAGAACCTGGGCCGCGGCGATCTGTTCGACCCGGGGCAGGTCGATGCCGTAGGCGACCTCGTAGAGGCGGAGCACCACGATGGCGCCCGCTTCGACGCGCAAATCAGTGTCACCCGATCGCATTGCTCCGAACAGGGATCCGTGGTGCGGGCGGGCGCGACTCGTAGCCGGCGGCTGCGCCGGGCCTGACGGCGGAGGAGCCGGCACGTGTCCATCCGGCTCCGTGCGCCCTCGATCTGCCGGGGCCGCGGCGCGGCGAGCTCGCCCTGCGGCGCCGGCCCCGCCTCACGGAACCCACCTCAATACGGGTCAATAACTTGATGCCCTGATGACACCGTGATGATTGTTCGCCCCCACTGTGGGGGGCGCATGATGGACGCTGATGTCCATCGCCCACCCACCCAGTGGAGTCAGCGGAGTCTGTCAGCGGAGCGGAGGGGGCCGGCGCCGGGGGGGTGGGTTGGGCGGCGCCGGCCTGTCGCCCTCAGTCTCGTCCGTCCAGCAACGACATCTGAGCCTGCGCCGCCGACGGCACGTCATGGCACCGACGGCAGCGCGCCTCGTACGACTCGAGACCCCCGACGTGGATCGTGGGTCCCTCCGCAGGCGCCGGACGGCCGTCGATCAGCCGCTGGTTGCGGGTCGCGGGATTGCCGCAGCGAACGCAGATGGCGTGCAGCTTGTCGACCACCTCGGCGATGGCCATGAGCTCCGGCATAGGGCCGAACGGCCGGCCACGGAAGTCCATGTCCGTTCCCGCCAGGATCACGCGGATCCCCCGGTCCGCCAACGCGTTCGCCACCGTGACGATCCCCGGGTCCAGGAACTGCACTTCGTCCACCGCCACCACCTCGGTGTCCTCCTCCACCTGCGCCATCAGCTCGACCGACGATCGGACGGGCACGGCGTCGATCTGGCCGCCGTCGTGCGAGCTCACCGCCCGGATCCCGGCGTAACGATCGTCCAGGTGCGACTTGAAGACCTGGACCTTCTTGCGCGCCAGGATCGCGCGGCGCACCCGGCGGATCAGTTCCTCGGACTTGCCGCTGAACATGACCCCGCTGATGACTTCGATCCAGCCGTGGCCCATCGTCTGGTGCATGGACAGGAGTCTAGGTCCCCGGCCCCCGGGCTGTCCAGAGACGCCGCATGGACTCAGCGGGGTGTGCATCGGCGCCGGACCTGTATGCAGCGGGCGCCGGGAGCCGCGGGGCTACCGGCGCCTCGACCGTCGCCCCTCCCGTACCCGCTCGCGCAGCCCGGCCACGAGCCCTGCCACCGCCGCGATCACCCGCTCATCGCCCTCTCTCAGCATCACCGCCAGAATGTGCTTGCACACCCGCTCCCGCCACAGGTGATCGGCGCAGTCGCAGCGCGGGAACCCGCGCGTGTAGAGATCCACCCAGTGCGGCTCCCTGCCGCCGGTCACCAGGTAGCGACCCGTACCCACCCGCCGCACCCGGAGCCCGAGCGACCGCTCCAGACGACCGGGCTCCACCCCGCCCGCCGCCTCCAGGTCGATCTGCACCGAATACCTTCCGCTCCGCATTCGCGATATTTCGACTCAAATGGTTGACCAGTTTCGACATACACAGATCGTCGTACCCGCGCCGAACCATCGTGTTCTCCGAAATCGTGGCGTCAGACGGGTCCGGCGGCCGGGGCGCGAAGCCATTTTTTTTCTTGACACTGCCCGCGCCGATCCGCATATATTCCGGTGAAATCTCTCCCGCATTCCCCTGCGCCAAATGTTCAAGGCGCACGGGGGCGCGGCGCCGGGCGAATCCCCGTCCCGCCGAGCGGCAATCGCCCCGGGTGCCAATGACCTTCCCGCACAACTCCGGATCCATGGGATGAAGTCGAGGCGCGGGGATGTGACCGGCGACGGTTCGATCGCGGGGCGCCCGAAAACGGCGTCACGCAGGTTCCTCATGGCCCTTTTCGGCCGCGCGGGAGGCCCTCGAAGGCCCACGACCTTCGCCATCACGGGCGACGGGACTGCTTGCCACCGGGCGGAAGGCCGCATCCGATCCGCCCCTGCCCCTCACCCCGGTGCCGGCGTGAACACGGCTGCCTTCCGCCGCCGGACCGGGAGTGGGAATCGACGCGACAACGAGCGCATTGCCTGGTCTTCCGCCAGGCCCGCGCCTGTTCCCGGTGCCGTGCTTTGCGCCCCTCGCTCGCGCTGGGGCATCCGGTTACCGGCTGGGCCGGTA
>DATCLG010000211.1:0-13242 GCA_036564015.1 Longimicrobiales bacterium | reverse complement strand
CCGTCCTGCCGGAGGCGCGCTCCAGCCGTTCGACCAGCGGGTGCTCGAGGAGCGGAGCCATCTCCTGCGCATGGAGGGGACGCGTCTGTTCCGGCAGGCGGTCCGGACCATGGCGAAGCAGGCCAGGGTCGCGCTCCAGCGCGCGGGTGTCGGGATCGAAGACCTTGGCCTCATCGTCCCGCACCAGGCCAACCTGCGGATCATCGAGGCGCTGGCCGAAGACCTCGAGGTCCCCCTGGACCGGGTCTACGTCAACATCGACCGCTACGGCAACACCGGCGCGGCCACGATCCCGATCGCGCTGGCGGAGGCCGCCGGCGAAGGGCGCTTGCCGCAGGACGCGCCCGTGCTGCTCGTCGGGTTCGGCGCCGGCGCGACGGCGGGCGCGGTCGTCCTGGGGCCGTGAAGGGGGATAGGCGGAAGGGACTTCCTCGTCCTCTATGGGCCTCGGGGAGGACCACTCTGGGGCTGGCCGGCACGTCCTGACTCCCGGGTCCGGCCCGCATTGCCGCCTGCACCACGGTCGGCCGCGCACCGCGGCGGGTGACCATCGGCTCGAACCGCGCTGCCAGCCCCAGTCCGACCCGGAGGAGACGGGCTACCGCATCTACCTGCCGGCCGACCGACTCGGGCGTTGCGGTGCTCGAGGCGTCCGAGCGGACGCATCGCTGGAGCCGCGGTCGTACCCGGCGCGATCCAGCCTGGCGAAACCGACTCGGTGTGGAAGGCGAGGGGCGGGAGGACGGCCCGGCGGGTTCCCGGGTCCCTCGCTCGATCGTCCGCAACGGCGGTAGCGACCGAGGAGCCACTCAGCTCGGTCGAAGGGACCGGCCGAGCGGCTCTCCCACCTTCACCACGGCCCCCGGCTCCAGCTCGGATCGCAACGCGACCCGGCCGGGCTCGAAGAGCACCACGACCGTGGATCCGAGGTGGAACGCCATCAGCTCGTCGCCCTGGAAGATCGGCACGGGCGGGTCGTAGACGCGCGTCTCGGGCAGCCGCTGCCGCGGGCGAGCCAATCGCCGACGGTTCCGCCCTGGCGGCGGGCGCCACGCCGGGTCGAACGCCGTGGAGATCCGCCCGACGTTGTAGGCGCCAACGGCGACCAGGGCGACGCGCCCCAGCGGGCCATCCAGGTAGCAGACGATCCGCTCGTTCTGCGCGAAGAGGTCCGGGATGTGGGCCACGGCAGGGGCGTTCACCGGCAGGAGCGTCCCGGGGATGTGCCTCGCGTAGCGGATGACGCCGTCGCACGGGCTATGGATCCGGTGGTAGTCGCGGGGGCTCAGGTAAAGCGTGGCGAACACGCCCCCCTCGAAGTGACGCGCCTCCTCGGCGTCGTCCAGTAGATCGGCCGCAGAGTACCAGCGGCCCTTCGCCTGGATGATCCTGCCGTCGGTCACCACCCCGCACTGCCCCAGCCTCCCATCGACCGGGCTGGCCGCCACCTCGGGATCACGGGGCCAGGACCGCAGCCCGGGACGCAGCCGGCGGACGAAGAACTCGTTCAGGGAGGAGTAGGCCTCGAGGGGGCGCTCCGCTTCCGTGACGTCGATGCGGGCGAGCCGCGCGAAACCGCCGAGCACCGGCCGCCGGAGCAAGTGTGGGAGCCGGAGGTCCGCGATCCGCCCGAACGCCCGACTCAGAGCGACCACCGGGAGCCGGCGGAGAAGCGCAAGCAGGATCCGCCAGCGCCAGGGCGGCAAGTCAACCACCGTTCCGTTCGGAGCCGTCATCGCGCACCACGAGCAGCCGGTCCGACCCGCCGCCGGTGAGCGGCGAGCCCGGCCGCCACCACGACGGCCGGTCGCCGGACGGCCCAAAGGTGCCCCCACCGCCTCCCCCTGTCAAGCAACCGCGCCCCGCGACACGAGGAGCCGACGGGTGGCGGCTCCGCGACTCACCGGCTCGAATCCCGCCTCCCCGTTGGCTCAACGCGCCGTCGCCTAATGGCGAAGCCTGCGGGCCAGCATCGCACTGGCGCCCGCCATGAGGACGCGGCCCGCCCTGCTCGTCATGCCGCGCCGGCGCCGCCGCTCCGGCCGCTCGTACCTCTCCTCCTCCTCGCCAGGGCTGAAGATCCGACCCAGCACGAACCCCGTCCCCAACGCGAGACCGCAGCTCAGGAACGGATGGGCCACGATCTGATCCCTCACATCATCCCGGATCTGGCCGATCTCGTGCGTACGAAGGTACTCCGCGCCGTTCTCCAGCATATCGCCCGCGCGATGCACCACCGACCCGATCCTCCCCTTCCCTCCTCCCTGCTCCTCCCACGGCCGCACGCGGTCCTCCAGCCCCTGACCGAGACGATCGAGCTGGTCCGCGATCCGCGCCTTGCCTGCCTCGGCCATGCGGCTCAACCTGCCCTGCACCTGCTCGCGCACCCTCTGCGCCTTCTCTTCCACCTGGCCGGCACCCGTCTCCATGCCAGGCGATGGGCCCTCGTGCTCCGGCCTGTGATACGTCGCCATAGCGCCTCCTGGCCGCTAACGGTACCGATCGGCTTACTCAACGGCGAATGGCGCAATTCACGTACCGCCAATATGTTCTGCAACGTCAGCTCGTGCGGCTTCTCCGGTCGGGGAGCCGACCCGAGCGGCGAGCGCGCTCAGGCGTCCGGTGCGGAGGCCAGCAGCTGGCGCAGCCGCGAGGCGTAGCGGGCCGCGAGCGCCTGCCACCGAGCCGCCTCTGCTCCCTGCCCGAGCGCCTGGCTGGCCAGGGTGGCGTACCCCAGCCGGTAGGCCGCGTAGGCGACGCAGTAGAACGGAAGCACCCGAGCCACCGTCCCGTCGTTCGTCAACGTCTGGTAACGGGCGAGCAGCGCGGCCCGTGCGGCCGCGTCCAGGTCGAACTCCAGGATGGCCCCTGCGAGGTCCCAGGCGATGTCCTGGCAACCGGGGAAGAAATGGTCGGCGTGGTGTTCGATGCCATCGGTCTTGAGGTAGCCCTGCGGCGTGCGGAGCCACTCGTGGGGGAGCATACGGCCGTCGATCGCCACCGTGGGCCGTGCGCACACTTCGGGTCGCATCCGCTCCAGAGCCCGCAGCGCCTCGGTCCAGCCGGGTCCGAGACCTTCTTCGGTGTTGACGCGGACCATCTCCACCGTCTCGTCGAACGGCACCGGACGGGCGGCGGGAAACGCGCGAGCGACAAAAGCGATGTACCGGGCGACGGCATCGAGCAGCTCGGCATCGACGCCTGAAGCCGCGAGCGGTCTGCCCGGCACGAAGGAGGAGAGGAGAAAGCCCTGGGCCAGGCCCAACACGGGTGGGCCGAATCCCGCCGCGGCCAGCCTTTCGCCGCGGGCGAGCGCGGCTCTGCCGTACCGCCCCAGACCGGCGAACTTCATCAGGAGCGGCGCCGACCCGGTGGGCGCGTCGGGCGCGGCGCGGAGGAGGTACTTGCGTCGTTCGTGCTGCGGCTGTACGGCCGGATAATCGGCATCCCCGTGGTAGACGAGCGCTCGCCACCGGCCCGCGGAAAGGTCCAGGAGCTCGCCCCGCGGGAGCGAGCGGGCCAGACGGCCGCTCTCGATCCAGACGGCCTCGAAGCTCGTCGTGTACTTCCGGTGCCTGGACCAGCGGGCTCGTGCCGATTCGGAAAGGAGGACGTCGCCGGGGGGCTCCCAGCTCGGAAAGAGGATGATCCGGTCGTCGGGGAAGCCCAGTTCGGCGGCCTTCTCCGCGACCGCGGCCAGCGAGGACCCGCTGAGCCCGGGCCCTTCGTCGACCACGAGTGCGTACCGCGAACTGCAGGCGCGCAGCTCCTCCGCGAACCGGGCCGACAGGGCTAGCCGCCGGTGGAACGGGTGTCCACGCGGGCGAACGGTGCAGGACCAGACATCGCAGCCCAGTTCCTCGAGCACGGCGGCCACGACCGCGCAGAGACTCGTCCCGATGCTCCGGATCCCTATGCAGACGGTCGCCGTGGGCTGCACCTCGCGGAAGAACCGGGCGGCCGCGTCGAGGTAGCACTCCGGGTAGAGGCCATAGTACGCGTAGCCTTCCGCGACCCGGAACAGGACCCTGGCGGGGAGCTCGCTGGAGGAGACGCGGCTGAGCGCGCCATCCGCCCTTCCCAGCCACGCTCGTGCCTGGGCAGTCTGTCCGGCCCAGGAGTGATAGAACGCATGGGCGATGAGGACGGCTGCGTGGCGGAGCCTCTGCGCCAGCGGCGGGTCGGCATCTGCCTCGGGACACAGCGCGTCGACCAGCGCCGCCTCGAGTTCGCCGAATGCGATGAGCAGTTCGACGATCTGATCGTGCTGGCCGGGAGGGCTTCCCGCCCGGGCCTCGAGGAGCAGTCGACGAAGGGCAGTAAGGCGCTCCCTCGGGTCCGCCTCCTCCTCTCGCGTCCCGTACACGATCATCCGGCCCACTCCTGACGCCCCGCCTGCCCGCACCCCGGGAGGCGGAGCCCGGGCTCAGCAGGCGTAACGACGGACCATCCGGACGCAGAACTCGGCGTACTCCTCCAGCTTCTGCGGTGGACTGGTGTGGTGAGGCCTCACGCCCTTCGCCTCCGGCGTGAAGCAGAAGGTGAGGGTGACGTCGAAGGCCTCGAGCACCTGCATCTGGCGGTCGAACCAGGCGTCCGCGTTCGGGCGGAAGCTGTCGGCCCAGCTCAGGCCGGTCCGCAGGTGCCGGACCCCGAGCTCCTTCATCCAGCGAACGGCATCATCGAGCCGGTAATCCTCGAAGTGGAACCACTGACAGATCCCCAGCTCTGGTGTGAACTCGACGAAGCGCCGGAGCGCGAGCTTCGGTGTGCCGTCCTCCCTCAGGAGTCCCATGTAGAAATGGCGATAATAGGCCGAGCCTTCCGCCTCTTTGTGCCGCGTCGTGGCCGGCCAGGCACGCGGAAGATCCCAAAGGCTGTACCAGTGAATCCGCGGCGTGCGGCCGACAAGGAGCTCGGCCGTGCGACAGAGCCCCCACTCCTGTACCTCCTCCGCGCCGAAGGTGGAAACCCCGACCTCCGAGACCCAGATCGGGAGATCGGTGACGGCCCGGATCTCCTCGAGCTTCTGCGGCCACTCGTGGATCGTCCAGTGATTCCAGTCCAGGGGGAAGCCGTGCACCGCCACGACGTCCACGTGGTCGAGGACGCCCTGGCCGGCCAGGTTGGTGATGAAATCGGGGTCAATGGGGCTGATCCCGCCGAGCACCCGCAGCAACCGCGGATTCTCAGCCCGGACCGCGTCCGCCGCGAGTTTGACCATCTCGCCGTAGATGCGCCAGTCGGGGTCGAGCTCGAAGTCCCAGTGAGACTTGTTGTTCGGCTCGTTCCAGAACATCACCGCCTCGATCAAGGCTGCACCTCCTCCGTCACGGTGGAGACGTCGCCGGGCTTGCGCTCGAGTCGTCGGCAGATGAACACCTCCTCCTCGGGATGGTCGATGATCTCGAACCCCGCGCTCCGAAGCATCGCCTCGGCGCACGCCCGATTCGGGATCCACCAGTTGGTCGGGTCGCCCGAATACCGTTTCTCGACGAAGTGCATGCGCGGGAATCCGGGCCGATCGAAGATGGCGGTTTCCGAGAAGGGGTAATCGTCCGCGATGGGCTCGACTTCGTCTGCCCCGCGCAGCATCGACTGGAAGACGAGCAGGTCCTTCACCACGTGCTCGTGGAGCAGGTCCAGGGCGAGCAACGGGTAGCGGAGGTGGTAGAGCACCCCCAGGAAGAGCACCAGGTCGAAGCGCTCCCCGAGCTGGGCGACGTCGTAGACGGAGAGTTGCCGGAACTCGATCTCTACCTCGCAGACCTCGGCTGCGAAGCGCGCCTGGGCCAGGTAATGCTCGTCCGTGTCGATGCCGACGACCCGCGCCGCGCCGCGGCGCTTCATCTCGATAGAGTAGAACCCTGCGTTGCAGCCGATATCGAGGACGCTCTTGCCGCTGAGGTCCGCCGGGATCGCGTGGGCGAACCTGGACCACTTGATGGCCGGGTAATCGCCCAGGAAATGGTTGGGCGCCGTCCGGACGCCGCGCAGGTCCAGGTTGTGGAACCATTCGCCGAGCTCGCGCACGCGCTCCTGGATCTGCTCGGGTGTGAGGTCCGCAGCGGGGGTGTGCGACGGCGATCCGGTGTTCATGGCTTCTCCCGCTACGTGCATGGGCGGTCTACGGCGTCGGAGAGCCGCATGGCCGGGCCGCGAGCAGGCGTATCGCCTCCCGGTAGCCGTGCACGGTGCCCACATCGACGTAGGCCTCGCCGGCGCGTACGCCTCTGGCTTCCCCTCCCCGCGCCAGGTAGGCGTTGACCAGCGTCCCGAAGTACTCGTCCCTCTGGCTGCGCTCGCACCACAGGCGGTGGAGCTCCCAGAGCACGGCGCCCGGCATCCGGAACGCGCCCCACACCCAGTTGCAGCCGACGCCCGGCTCCTTCACCCGGACCTCGAGCACGCGCCCCTCTTCGTCCGTGACCACAGCGTCGAAGAGCTCGGGGCGTTCGACGGGAAAGAGGAGGAAGGTGAGCACGCCGTCGTCCAGGCGCGCCAGGGCGTCCTCCGGGAACCAGATCGTGTCCGGCAGCCCGACGATCACCGGCTCGTCCCGCGGGATCAGGGGGAGCGCGCGGAAGATCGCGTCGCAGAGCCCTGCGGGACGGGGCTGGACCACGTAACACGCGTGGGCGGCGCCAATGCTCCCGCCGAAGTACTCCAGGATGTCGGACTTCCCGGGCGCGATCACGAAGCACAGCTTGTCCGCCCCGGCGAGGATCATCCGCTCGACGAGGTACTCGCTCACCGCGCGCGGCCGCTCCACCCCACCTTCGATGCGGCTGCCCACCGGCAGGAGCTCCTTCGAGAAGGCGAGCGGCTGGATCCTGCTCCCTGCGCCTGCCGCCGGGATGATCCCCCACATGCGTCGACCTCTGCGCTGATCACGCCCGGTGCGCAACCGCCTGGGTGACCGGGGAAACCTCTGGCCCTCGATGGTCGTACGCAGCCTGAAGGACAGCTTCCAGCTCTTCTGCCCGACGCCCGGCCGTGTGCTGGGCGAGGGCGCGTTCGTACGCAGCCTGGGCGATCACGGCCAGTTCCTCGTCGGAGCGTTCGAGCGCAGCGACCGCGTCCTCGGTGGTCCGCGCGACGAGGATCTCCACGCCCGGCTCGAAGAACGCCTCGATGCCCTCCCACGCGTCACTCAGGATCGGTACGCCGCAGGCTGCTGCCTCGAAGATGCGGCCGGACGGACAGTAGCCCATGCGCGCCATAGGCCCCCGCGTCACGTTGAGGGTGAGGCGGGAGGAGCAGTAGAAGACCGGATGCTCCGCCGGTGGCACGTGGTGGAGGTAGGCAATGTTCGCCGTCCAGGGGAAGCCCTCGGGGTACAGCGAGCCGCCCAGCACGAAGCGACGGCCTGGCAACCGGCGTGCCGGCGCGAGGAAGAGCCGATCCAGCATCTCCTGTCGATCCGGCGAGTAGGTGCCCAGGTACGAGAGGTCCGCCCGGTAGCGGAGGGCGGGAGGAACGGGACGGTGCACCTCCGGATCGACGCAGCCGTACAGCGGCGCCACTCGCCGGGCGCCCAGGCGAGTCTGGAGCTCGGTGAGCGCACGGCCGCCGGCAAAGCTCAGAACGAGGTCGAAATCGCCGAGTCCACGCGGCGGCAGGTATTGTACCGTGTCCCCCTTCTCCAGGCGTTCGAGCGTGACCGGCGTGTCCATGTCGTAGAAGACCCGGAGTCGCGCAGGCGAAGCGAGCATGAGCTCGCACGCCGCCACGCCGTCCGGGCAGTACGACGTGACGATCGCCACGTCCGCATCCCGCAGCTCCGCATCGGCGACCGGGCGGACCTCCGCCCAGTCCCGGTACAGCCGGAGTTGCCCCCCTTCCAGCGCCTCCAGATCCCGATGGGAGGCGTAGTACGGCGTGTCCCGCTCGAAGAAGACCACCCGATGGCCTCGCCTCCCCAGGGCCTTGATCAGCCCGCGCCACGGCGTCGCGTGTCCGTTGCCCCAGGACGAGCTCACTGTCAGGCCGAAGATCACGAGTTTCATGGGCATCCGATCCCGGTTGCGGGTTCGGGCTGGCGCGCTGGTCTGCCTGCGAGCGCCTCCCGGACGTACTCCTCGAGTTGCGTAGCACGATGTGCGTCCGTGTGCTCGGCCAGCACCCGGGCACGCGCGCGCCGGCCGATTGCGGCCCGCTCTGCCTCGGGGAAGTCGTGGAGATACCGGAGGACGTCCTCCGCGTCGTGGGCGATCAGGATCTCTTCACCTGGCCGGAAGAACGTCTCGAGCCCCTCCCAGGAGTCGCTGATGACGGCCGTCCCGCAAGCGCAGGCCTCGAACAGCCGCACGCTCGGCGACCAGCCTGCTTCGACCATCCGCCTCCGCGTCACGTTCAGCGTGAAGCGCTGAGCGTTGTAGAAGGCGCGGTGCTCCCGCGGAGAGAGGTGGATCACGCGCTGGACGTTGCTCGGCCAGGGGATGCCTTCGGGGTACTGCGGCCCCACCACCACGAACCGCCCCTGGCGCCAGCGCCGCGCCGGCTCCAGCAGCATGCGCTCGAGTGCTGGCTGCCGATCCGGGCTATAGGTCCCCATGTACCCCAGGTCCCACTCCACCTCGCATGACTCCGGACGGTAGAGCGACGGGTCCACCGAGCAGTAGAGCGGCCGCGCCAGCGGCGACCCGTACTCGCCCTCGATCCGGCGCAGCACCGGCCCGCCTGTGAACGACAAGTAAAGGCGGTAGCGGCGGACCAGCGCAGGCGAGAGGTACTCCGCATCGTCTCGCTCGAGCTTCTCCAGCGTGACCGGCGTGTCGATGTCGTAGAAGGCGGTCACGCCCTGCGCCGTCCGGGTCACCCACTCCCCCACCGCCACGCCTTCGGGCACGTACGAGCCCACCATCACCAGGTCGGCGCCGCGCACCTCGCCCGTGAACCGTCGCTTCAGCTCCGCCAGGCTCGAGTACAGCTCCGTGCGTCCATAGGGAGGGTTGGGAAGGTCCCGGTTCTCGGCATACCACGGTAGGTCTCGCTCCAGGAACAGGACATCGTGCCCACGAGCGCTGAGCCCCTTCATGAGCGCGCGATACGTCGTCGCGTGCCCGTTCCCCCACGAGGAGGTCACCGACAGCCCGAGAATGACGATCCGGAGCGGGCCCGCCATCAGCCGACCACTCCCCGCCCGGCGGCGACCAGCTTGCCGTCCAGCACGGCTTCCACCTGGGCCGCACGGTGAGCGTAGGTATGTTCGCTGAGGATGCGCCGGTAGGCGGCCTGGCCGATCGCCCGGGCACGCTCCGGCGTGAGCGCCCGGAGGTGTTCGACGACCGCCTCAGCGTCATCCGCGACCAGGACCTCGACACCCGGCTCGAGAAAGAGCTCGATCCCCGCCCAACGGTCGGTGATGATGCAGGCGCCGGCGCCCGCCGCCTCGAACACCCGTGTCGGCGGCGAATACCCGGTCCTCGCCATGCTTTCCCGGTCGATGTTCAGGATCGCGCGAGGAGTGCTGTTGAAGGCGTTGTGCTCGTGCGTGTAGATGTGCCCGAGCCAGCGCACGTTGGGCGGCATCGGCTTGCCGTTCCACCCGAGCCCGCCCAGCAAGAACGTCGCTTCCGGCGCCAGGCTCGCCGCGCGCAGGAAAAACTCCTCCACCCGCGCCTCCCGGTCCGGCAGCCGATGCCCCATGAACGCCAGGTCGGCCTCGAAGCGTGGATCCGGAGCAACCGGATAGTGCGTTCCTGGATCGAGAGCGTTGTAGACCGGGATGCAGGCCCGGGCGCCCAGCGCCTCGTACGCCTGTACCACAGGCGCGCCGCCGCCGTATGTGAAGATCAGGTCGTAGCACGGAATCAGCGCGCGGAACGGGTCGTCCGGGTTGCGCTCGATGCGGTCCAGCGTGGCCGGCGCGTCCACGTCCCAAAAGACGACCAGCGTGCCGGGGCGCTGCAGCCGCAGCACCTCGCGGTCGAGCAGATCATCGAACACGCCGACGCCGCTGGCCTTGACCACCAGGTCGGCGCTGCGGGCCAGCTCCAGTGCCCGCAGCACACCCTCCTCCCCCTCGCCGGGGTACACGACGACCCGGGCCCAGCTCGGGTCCGGGATGTCCCGGTGCCGCTGCCGATCGTACGCATCCGGCTCGTAGAACACGATGCGATGGCCGCGGTCGGCCAGCGCCCGGAGGAGGCCCCGGTAATAGGTGGCCGCGCCGTTCCAGTACGCTGATACCAGACTCGAGCCGAAGAACGCGATCTCGAGGCCGTGCTTCATGGTAGGTCTCCTCGCGTGGCAGTGATCGCTAACCCGCTGGCCAGAGCTGGTGCGCCCGCGCGTCGACGCGCGCGTGAGGCCTCACGAGCCTACACGGCCCCGCCGGGGAAAGCGTGAACCGGCTTTCAGTCGCCCGCCATGCGGGTCAACGGAGCCGAAGCGGTCGGTGTTCGGCGGCCGTGGACGAGCTCGGCGTGGATCGCCAGGAGCTCATCGACCCGGTGCGCGCAGGTGTGCCGCTCGAGGATCGTGAGGCGACCATGCGTGGCGAGCTCTCGGGCCAGCCCCTCATCGGAGAGCACGGCCCGCAGGTGTCGCCGCATCTCCGTGCCGTCACGGGCCACCAGGTAGTCCGCGCCCGGCCGGAACAGCCCTTCGACATCGGCCCAGGGCGAGCAGATCAGCGGGATCCCGCACGCCAGGGCCTCGAACACGCGGATCGTCGGGATGCCCGGCAATGCTTCGACGTAGGGTCGCCGGGGCACGTGGAGCGTCACCCGGTACCGCGCGTAGACCTGCGGGGCTTCGTAGTTCGGGAGCCAGCCGCCGTAGCGGATCCCCGCCTCACCCAGCCGTCGCCGCGCCTCGGCCGGGTAGCGGACCCCGTAGGCCGTGGCCCTCAGGCCGAGCGCCGCGGTCGGCTCGATCAGGAACTCGTACAGCTCGGCGGTGCGTTCCTCGTCCCCCCAGTTCCCGATCCAGACCAGGTCACCCTCTCGCTCCTCTCCGAAAACGGGCCGGAAGACCCGGGTGTCCGCCGCTTCGTGCCAGGTCCAAACCCGTTGCGCCCACCCCCGGGTCAGGTAGAGCTCGCGAAGGGATTCGCCATACGCCAGCACGCCATCGAAATCCGCGAGCGCGTCAGACGCGAGGGCGGCCGGGGCCGTGGCCGCGCGGTGGTGCGTGTCATGGAAAAGCAGCCGGTACGCCCCTGAGCGCCGTCGATGCAAACCGATGCGTCGCACGAGCTCCGGTGCGTTCCATTCGTGGACGAGCACCAGGCTCGCGCCGTCGAGTGCCTCGTCGAGGTCCAGCGTCTCCAGGTCGTAACGCGTGCTCCGGAGACCGGGATACGCGCGATGGAACCGCCGGATGGGATCTTCGCCGTGCTCCGCGATCAGGTTGGCGACGCTCCAGGCATCCCTCGGCTCGTAGATCCGGACGTCGTGTCCCCGCGCCAGGAGCTCCGTCGCGACGCCGCGCAGGAAATGGGCGTTGCCGTGATTCCAGTCGGAGACCAGGGAGTGGTAGAACATTACGATGCGCATGCGAGCGTCCCCCTGGCAGGACGGGAGCGGTCGGCCAGCAGCGAGCGGTAGGCGGCCAGGTACCCGGCGGCCATGCGCTGCGGCGTGAAGCGGAGGGCACGGACGTGGGCGCGACCGGCCAGCGCCGTGCGCGCCGCATCGTCGGCGATCAGGCGCTGCAGCGCGGAGCGGAGCGCCTCGGGGTCGTCGGGCGGGACGAAAACGGCCGCGTCGCCCCAGACTTCCCGGAGGCTGGGAATGTCGCCCAGCACGAGCGCACAGCCGGCGAGCGCCGCCTCGAGAGGCGTGAAGCCGAACGGCTCGTAACGCGCCGGGAGCGCGAATACCGCCGCCCGGCCGAGCCACGCGGCGAGTTCGCGGCCCGGGAGGCGGCCGAGCTGGTGGAGTCCCTCGTGCGCGACCGCGCCCCTATCCTGATGCTTCCCTTCCCCGGCGACGAAGATCGGCCAGTCGAGCGACGTGGCGATCGCCGCCAGCGCCCCGACGTTCTTCCCTTCATCCCAGACCCGCCCCGCCGTGAGGATGAACGGCTCCTTCACGCCCGGTCGAAAACGGTCCGGGTCACGGCCGTTGTAAACGACGCCTGAGCGC
The DNA here is from genome assembly GCA_036564015.1 of Longimicrobiales bacterium. Lineage (GTDB taxonomy): Bacteria > Gemmatimonadota > Gemmatimonadetes > Longimicrobiales > RSA9 > DATCLG01. Next base: position 1,147 of record DATCLG010000211.1, on the reverse strand, counting down.
GGAAGGGGGCCGTAGTGTTCCTCCAGCGCGCGGAGCATGGCCGTGGACGGCGCGAGCACCAGGTCCGCCGCAGCCAGGCCGTGCGCCACCGCCGCGCGGTAGCGATCCCACGTCGCGGGGGCCCGCTCGCGTCTGACCGCCGTCCACCACGAAAGGACGCACGAGTGCCCGACGACCAGCACCGGCGCCTTCCAGGGAAGCGCCGCGTGGGCGTATCCGTTCAGGTGCACGACCGCGGGCCGGACGCGCTGCTCGAGCTCGAGGAGCCAGTCACCGGCGCGACGGACGTCATCCCACGGGTCTTCCATCCACTCCAGCCGGAATCGACTCTCGAAGAGCGCGATGTTCGGGTGCTCCTGCACCTCCTCGCGCTGCCAGGCAGAGAGCGGCTCGCCCAGCGTGGCCAGCGCGATCTCGACCCCGTGCTCCCGGAGCGCGCCGGCCAGCTCCAGAGCGTACGTCCAGACGCCCCCCACCGTATCGGCTGTCAGAAGGATCCTCATCGGCCGTAGATCGCGTCCAGCGCCGCCGCCACGTCGACCACGCGTTCGACCTCGGGGTCGAAGCCGTGACCTGCCGCCAGCCGGCATGCCCAGTCGACGGCCGCTCGCCCGCCCCACTCGTCCGGCGGTTCCGCCAGGGTTTGACGCGCGGTGCCGTGGAACCGCTCGGCGACGAAGTCGTAGAACGAGCCTCGCACGTTGCGCAGTGAGGCGCCGCCGTTCACTCCGTAGAACGACGCTTCGATGACGCAGTCACAGCCCGCGGGCAGGTTCCACGAGCAGGCCAGGCGGACCACCGCGCCATCGTCGAGATCGAGGCGAGCGACGGCGTAATCCTCGCTGCGGTCGCCGGGCCGCCTGACCGGCTCGCCACGCACGAAGAGCCGGCTCGAGACCTCCCGCACCCGCGGCCAATCCAGGACCCAGAGCGCGAGGTCGACGAGGTGGGTGCCGAGGTCGAGAACGCAGCCGCCGCCAGAGAGCGCGGGATCGTAGAACCAGGGCTTGTCCGGGCCGTAGGCGTTGTGGAAGACCAGGTCGATCGCGTAGATCCGGCCGAGCTCGCCGGTGCGCACCCGTTCCCGGATCGCCTGTACCCCTTTCACGAACCGGTAGGAGAGATCCACTCCGAGCAGTCGGTCCGC
>DATCLG010000210.1:0-23983 GCA_036564015.1 Longimicrobiales bacterium | reverse complement strand
CAGCTCGCCGACGGCGGCGTGCGCGTTCGCCAGCCTGCTCGAGATCGCCGACGGGAACCGCCCCGCCTCCCGCGCCTCCTGCTCTCCGGCCCGCTCGAACGCCCGCTGCGCCTCCTCGTAGCGCCCGAGCTCGTTCAGCGTAATGGCGCGGTTCAGGTGGGCTTCGATGTAGCCCTCGTTCAGCTCGATCGCCCGATCGAACTCCGCCAGCGCCGCTTCCGGCTGCCCCAGCAGACTCAGGCAGACCCCGGCGTAGTTGTGGATATCCGCGAAACCGGGGTGCGCCTCCAGGACCTGCGTGAACCGCGCCAGCGCTACACTGTAGTCTCGCCGATCGTAGGCCTCGCGGCCGGCCCGGATCAGCTCCTCGATGTGACGGTCCACGTCGCTCAAAATAACGCCGGCCTGCCCGCATCGCCACGGGCCGCCCCGGCCAGATCCCGCCTCCCGTCTCCGCCCGCCTCAGCTCGCCGCAATCGCCCTCAGCGGGGCCACCCGGGACCGGCCGATGCTCATGTACTCGAACCCAAGCTCCCGCATCCGCTCGGGCTCGAACAGGTTGCGACCATCCAGGATGATGGGTTGCCGCATCAGGCCCCGCATCTTCTGGAAGTCCGGCCGGCGGTACGGCTTCCACTCCGTGATGATGATGAGCGCATCCGCCCCGGCAAGAGCGTCGTAGTTGTGATCGCAGTACACCACCCGGTCTCCGAAATGCCGCCGCGCCACCGCCATCGCCTCCGGATCGTGCACCTGCACCCGCGCGCCGCGCTCCAGCAGCCCTTCCACGATCACCAGCGACGGCGCCTCCCGCATGTCGTCCGTTTCCGGCTTGAAGCTCAGGCCCCAGATCGCGAAGGTCCGGCCGCCCAGCTGCTTCCCGAACCGCTCATCCACCATGTCCAGGAGCAGCCGCTTCTGCGACTCGTTCACCCGTTCCACCGCCTGCAGGATGGAGCCATCGATGCCGTACTCCTCGAGCGTGCGGACCAGCGCGCGGATGTCCTTCGGAAAGCAGCTCCCCCCGTAGCCACACCCCGCGAACAGGAACGCCGGCCCTATCCGCGAATCCGTCCCGATTCCCCGGCGCACCTCATCGATGTCCGCTCCCACCTCCGCGCACAGCCGAGCGATCATGTTCATGAACGAGATCCGCGTCGCCAGCATCGCGTTCGCCGCGTACTTCGTGATCTCCGCCGACGGGATGCTCATGAACAGCATCGGCTTGCCCGTACGCACGAACGGCGCGTAAAGCTCTTCGAGCACCTTCCGCGCATACTCCGAATCCACACCCACCACCACTCGATCCGGCTTCATGAAGTCGTCGACCGCCGCGCCCTCCTTCAGGAACTCCGGATTCGAGCAGACGTGCACCGGGAAGGCCGAGTACCGTTCGATGACCGCCCGCACCTTCGCCGCCGTGCCGACCGGGACCGTGCTCTTCGTGATGACGATCTTCTCGCCGTTCATGTTCCGGCCGATCGTCTCGGCGACCGCCAGCACGTGTTGCAGGTCCGCACTGCCGTCCTCATCCGGCGGCGTCGGGACCGCGATGAAGATGATGTCGGAAGCCCGGACCGCCCAGCCCACATCCGTCGTGAAGTGCAGCCGCCCGTCCGCCAGGTTCCGCTCCACGAGCGGCTCCAGCCCGGGCTCGTAAATCGGCATCTCGCCCCGCTGCAGCCTGGCGATCTTCTCGGCGTCGATGTCCGCGCAGATCACGTCGTTCCCGCTCTCCGCCAGGCACGCCCCGACGACGAGGCCCACGTATCCCGTTCCGATCACCGATACCTTCATCGCTGGTCCCCATGAACGAAGGAGGAGTGGAGTCTGGAGCGCCAGGCGCCCCGGTTCGCGCTGCGCCGCCCTGCAAAGCCGATGCCAGGACGGCCAGCCCCCCGCGACCTCACTCTGCCCCGCCGTCGTGCGATTCGGTGCGCGGGCCCGAATCGCCAACAGCCCGGACCGCGACCTGCTCCGGACCCGCTCCCCCGGGCACTGGCCCGTCAGGCTGCACCGCCCGACCGACCGAACTCCGCGATCCGACCGGCCACCTCGTCGAGCTGCGCCGCGGTCAGCTCCGGGTATACGGGTATGCTCAGGACTTCGCGCGCCGCTCGTTCGCTCACCGGGAAATCGCCCGGCCCGTAGCCCAGCGGCGCGAAACAGGGCTGAAGGTGCAGCGGGACGGGATAATAGATCGCGTTCCCGATCCCCTGCCTGTCGAGATGAGCCTTCAACTCGTCCCGACGATCCACGCGCAGTGTGTACTGGTTGAAAACGTGCTCGTTCCCGGGCCGGACGACGGGCACCCGGATCCCCGGCACGCCGGCGAGCCGCTCGGTGTACGCCGCCGCGTTCGCACGACGGCGCTCCGTCCACCGCGCGAGGTGCGGCAGCTTGGCCGAGAGCACCGCCGCCTGCAGCGCATCCAGCCGGGAGTTGGTCCCGACGAGCTCGTGATGGTACATCTGGCGGCCGCCGTGCACGCGCAGCTTGCGGATGCGCTCGGCGAGGACGTCGTCGTCGGTCGTGACCATTCCCGCGTCGCCGAACGCACCCAGGTTCTTGGTCGGGAAGAAAGAGAAACACCCGGCCGTGCCGACAGTGCCGGCGTGACGCCACTGCCCGCCGATCCTCTGCCGTGCGCCGATCGCCTGGGCCGCGTCCTCGATCAGCGCCAGCCCGTGCCGCCCGGCGAATTCCCGCAAGGACGTCATGTCGGCCATCTGGCCGAACAGATGTACCGCGATGACCGCCCGCGTGCGCGGCGTCAGCACCGCGCTCGCCGTGCTCGCCGTCAGGTTGAACGTCTCAGGGTCGATGTCGGCGAAGACGGGCCGCAGCCCGGCGTTCCACACGGCTCCGGCGGTTGCGAAGAACGTGAAGGCGGGGACGATGACCTCGTCGCCCGGCTCGAGGTCCAGCGCCCGGAGGGCGAGGAGGAGGGCGTCCGTGCCGCTCGCGCAGCCGATCGCGTGCCGCACGCCGAGCAGGGCCGCGATCTCTGCCTCGAAGCGCTCGACGACCGGCCCCAGGACGAAACGCTGCGAGCGGACGACCTCGGCGATCGCGGCGTCGATCTCGTCGCGGATCGAGGCGTACTGCGCCTCGAGATCGATCAGCGGGACCGCCATCAGACCCGGCCGCTGAGCAGGACGACGCCACGCGCGACCACGCGGCCGCCGACGGCGCCGCGTGGCGCGACTTTCCCAAACCCTACGGCCTCGAGGCCGCGCCCTTGTCCGGTCGAAAGAACGTGCTCACGCCCCGCCCGCTCCTCCGCCGCCGGATACCGGATCGGATACGTTGGGGCGCCTCTGCTCACAGCGTGCATGCTCCTGTCCATCCCGGGTGAACCTCCCCCAGAGCGGGCCAGAAAGGTAAGCCCGCCGCTGGTGGGGAGCAAGGGCGCACCCCGGCCTTCCATCCGCCGGATGCGGCCGCTAGAATAGCGTACTCTCATGGCTTGCGCGCCCGGCGGGCGGCCGGCCGCCGGCTCGCAGCCCCCAAAGAATCCTTCGACCGGAGGGGAGCGGGCGATGAACGGACACGTGCATTCCGGGACGAACGCCGAGCGGGTCCTGGTGACCGGCGCGGCAGGCTTCATCGGCAGCCACCTCGTGGATCACCTCCTCGAGCTGGGCCACACGGTGATCGGGGTCGACAACTTCGATCCGTTCTACTCGCCCGAGGAGAAGCGCCGCAACCTCACCGCCGCACAGGCCCACCCCCGCTTCCGGTTGATCGAAACCGATTGCGCCGAGCTCGAGACGCTCGAAGCTGCGCTCCGCGACGTCGAGTTCGACGTCGTCGTGCACCTCGCCGCCCGCGCCGGCGTCCGACCCTCGATCGCCGAGCCGCTGACCTACATCCGCGCCAACGTCCTGGCCACGCAGGCGATGCTCGAGCTCGCCCGCCGCCGCGGGGTCACACGGTTCGTCTTCGGCTCGTCCTCCTCCGTTTACGGCAACAACGCCAAAGTCCCCTTCGCCGAGGACGATCCGGTCGAGCGCCCGATCTCGCCGTACGCCGCGACGAAGCGGGCCTGCGAGCTCCTGTGCCACACCTACCACCACCTCCACGGGATGGGTGTGCTGTCGCTCCGCTTCTTCACGGTCTACGGACCCCGCCAGCGGCCCGACCTCGCGATCCGGAAGTTCGCCACCCTCATGCTCCGCGGCAGACCGGTGCCCCTCTACGGCGACGGCTCCACCGAGCGCGACTACACCTGGATCGACGACATCGTGCGCGGCATCGCCGCGGCCATCCAGCGCACCCGCGCGGTTCCCGGCGAGTTCGAGATCATCAATCTCGGCGGGAGCCGCACCACTTCCCTCGCCCGGCTGGTCGAGCTGATCGCCGAATCCCTGGGAATCAAACCCCACATCGACAGGCACCCCATGCAGCCCGGCGATGTGCTCCGCACCTACGCAGACGTCAGCAAGGCCGAACGCTTGCTCGGGTACCGTCCGACGACGCCGGTCGAGGTGGGCATTCCGCGCTTCATCGAGTGGTTGCGCGCGCAACCGCTCCACCCGTGACCACCGGGGCCACCGTACTGGCATGACACTCGCCGACGAAGAGGTCGATGCGCGTACTGATCACCGGAGCAGCTGGCTTCCTCGGCTCGCACCTGTGTGACCGCTTCCTGGCCGACGGCCACGAGGTCGTCGGCATGGACAACTTCATTACCGGCTCGCCCGACAACCTCGCCCATCTCGAGGGTCATCCCCGGTTCACGTTCATCGAACACGACGTCACCCGGGAAATCCAGATCGATGGGCCGCTGGACGGCATCCTCCACTTCGCCTCGCCCGCTTCCCCACCCGACTACCTGGCGTTCCCCATCCAGACGCTCAAGGTGGGGAGCCTGGGCACGCACAACACGCTGGGGCTCGCCCGCGCGAAGGGCGCCCGCTACCTGCTGGCCAGCACGTCGGAGGTCTACGGCGACCCGGAGGTCCACCCCCAGCCAGAGACCTACTGGGGCCACGTCAACCCGGTCGGTCCGCGTGGGGTCTACGACGAGGCGAAACGCTTCGCCGAGGCGATGACCATGGCCTACCACCGCAGCCATGGCATCGACGTGCGAATCGTCCGCATCTTCAACACCTACGGTCCGCGCATGCGGCCCGACGACGGACGGGTCATCACCAACTTCATCGTGCAGGCACTGCGAGGCGAGCCGCTCACGGTCTACGGCGATGGGTCCCAGACCCGTTCCTTCTGCTTCGTCGACGACGAGATCGAGGGAATCTACCGGCTCTTCTGGTCGGACTATGTGGGGCCGGTGAACATCGGGAATCCCAACGAGTTCACCATTCTCGAGCTGGCCGAGCGGGTCATCGCGCTCACCGGCAGCACCTCCACGATCGAGTTCCGGCCTCTGCCGCCTGACGACCCGCGTTTGCGCCGCCCCGACATCACCCTGGCCCGCCGGCTCCTGGGTTGGGAGCCCCGTATCTCCCTCGAAGAAGGGCTACGCCGCACCATCCCCTACCTCCGCCAGGTCATCGAGAAGACCGGCGCCACGGCGCGGACGCTCTGACCCGGCTGCCGGAGGTCTGTCCCTGGCCGCCGGCTCCGGCCGACCCTTTCCCCGCGGGCCTTTCTCGGGGCAGGGTCCGTTTCACAACGAGCAGCGCCCCGCCCCCCTTCCTCCCCGTGCGCCCCCGCGTTCGCCCCCGCCGTGACGTCGGCACGATTCCTGCGTCAGTATTTTTGCCCCGCAAAAGACCCCATTTTAGCCAAGGAGTTCAGGTCATGTCTCCGGAATCGCTCCCGGTGAAACTGCGTCAAGCGCGAGGCTCAATGAGCCTGGAGGAGGCGGCCGCGCGGTCGGGCATCTCGGTCGAGCGCATCCGACTGTACGAGGAAGGGAAGCGCGAGCCGTACGGGAAGACGCTGCGTCGTCTGGCCGAGGCGTACGGCGTGCCGGCCGCAGAGCTCGCCGCAGCAGCAACGAAGCGAAGCCGGAAGACCGAGACGACGGCAGCGCCGACCGTGCGGCGGAGGCGGAGGCGGAGGGTGGCGGCCGAGCAGGAGTCTCCCCGCGTGGAGGTGCCGGTGGAGGTCGCCGAAGGGCAGTCGATCCGGGTGGTGATCGAACTGATCATCCGTCCGCGCGCCCCGCTCGCCGCCACCGAGCCGACGTCCACGGTCAGCCGGGCGGCGGAACCTGCCCCTGCTCCGTTGCGGCCAGAGCCGACTCCGACTGCGTCCCGGGAGCTCGTCGTGGCGAGTCCGCCAGGGCTGAACGGCAAGCCCGCCGCCTCCTGGCCCCGGCCCGACCCACTCGAGCCTTTCAAGAAGGCATACCGGGATTTCCGGAGAGAGAGGAAGGGGTGATGGGCAAAAAAGAGAGCGCGGCCGAACCTCCCGATTCGGCCGCGCTCTCTTTTTTGCGCCCACCAGCGCACGCCGCCGACCGCTCACCCCCCCGCCGCCGCCCACCGTGCGATCCGCGCCCGGCTCTCGTCGTACGCCCCCTCCGCCGCCCTCTGCCACCACCCCACGTTCGCCCGGTACCAATCCACGGTTGCTTCCAGCCCTTCCTCGAAGCTCCGGAGCGGCCGCCAGCCCAGCTCTCGCTCGGCTTTCGCGTAGCTCATCGCGTAACGCCGGTCGTGCCCAGGCCTGTCGGCCACGTGTGTGATCAGGCCCGGATCGGCCCCGGTGAGCTCCACGATCCGGCGCACGACCTCCAGATTCTCACGCTCCGCCCCACCGCCGAAGTTGTACACCTCCCCCGCCCGACCTCGCTCCAGCGCGGCGAGCAGGCCGCGACAATGGTCCTCGACGTGGATCCAGTCGCGCCTCTGCCGGCCATCGCCATAAACCGGCAACGGCAGCCCCCGGAACGCCGAGGTGATCATGAGCGGGATCAGCTTCTCCGGATACTGGTACGGCCCGTAGTTGTTCGAGCAGCGCGTCACCACCACATCCAGACCGTACGTGTGGTGGAACGCGAGCGCGAGCTGGTCCCCCGCCGCCTTGCTCGCACTGTACGGCGAGCGCGGCGCGAGCGGCGTCTCCTCCGTGAACGCCGGGTCCTCCGGCCCCAGCGACCCGTACACCTCGTCCGTGCTCACCTGCACGAAACGCAGCCCCGGCCGTCCCAACGCCGCCTCGAGCAGCACCAGCGTGCCCTCTACGTTCGTCCGGAGAAACCGCCCACTGTCGTGGATCGAGCGGTCCACGTGCGTCTCGGCTGCGCAATGGATCACCGCATCGAAGCGCTCCGCCTCGAAGAGCTCCGCCACCAGCTGCCGGTCCGCGACATCCCCCCGCACGAAGCGGTACCGCGGACCCTCCACGATTCCCGCGAGGTTCTCCGGATTGGCCGCGTACGTCACCAGATCCAGGTTGACCACGCGCCAGCCCGGCCGCTCCGCCAGCACCAGCCGCACGAGGTTGGAACCGATGAACCCCAGCCCCCCGGTGATCAATACCGTGTACATCGACGAACCCTCACCCGCCGAACCGCCTGCCCTCATCCGCGATCCTCCTCCCAGATCTCGGCGCCGAAATGGTCCCAGGGCAAACGCCCCTCGTTCGGGTCGGACGGGTCGAACTGCTGGTCCATGGCGTACACCAGCAGCGCCCCCTCCCGCCCCGCCCGATACCCGTGCGCAACACCTGCAGGAATGTGGAGCCACACCGGCTGCTCGCCCGTGAGGATGACGCGTTGCAGCAGCCCCGCCGTCGGCGAGCCTGCCCGGCAGTCGGCCAGCCACACGAGCAGCTGCCCCTCGATCACCGTCCAGATCTCGTTCTGCGGAGCCTTCGGGTGAATGTGGAACGCGTTCAGCCGGCCAGGCGCCGCGTACGAGACCGAGAGCTGCCGCAGCTCGAAGCTCCCGGCACCGATAGGCAGCGACTCGATCTCCCCCCGCCCCAGCCGGAAGAGCTCCGCGAACCACCCGTTCTCCGCACGGTGCTTCGTGAGCGGGCGCGTCCAGACACCGTCGATCGACGGCCCAGAGCCGTACCGCTGGAAGGTCAGCGCACGCTGCGCCTCCGGCACCAACGGCACCGCCAGCCCCTGCTCCGCACCGACCTGCACACTCACGCCGCACCTCCCGCTGGAACACGCTCCTCCTCACTCCGCACCCCGCCCGCCCGGCGCCGCGCCTCTCGCACCAGCGTGCTCGCCCGGTAAAGGCTCTCGAACGTGCCCGCGTCCGTCCACCAGCCCTCGAGCACCTCGTACGTCATGGCGCCCCACTCGATATAGCGGTTGTTCACATCCGTGATCTCCAGTTCCCCTCTGCCCGAAGGACGCAGCGTCTTCACGATGTCGAACACCCGGCTGTCGTACATGTAGATTCCCGTCACCGCGTACGAGGATGGCGGGTTCTTCGGCTTCTCGACGATCCGGACCACGCGATCCCCGTCCAGCTCCGGCACGCCGAAGCGCTCCGGGTCATCGACCTGCTTCAGGAAGATCTTCGCGCCCTCCCCCTGCTCCCGGTACCGACGGACCGCGTCCCGCAGCGACGCCTCGAAGATGTTGTCCCCGAGGATCACCACCACCGGCTCACCGTCGGCGAAATGCTCCGCAAGCCCCAGCGCCTGCGCGATCCCGCCCTCGCCCTCCTGGTACGTGTAGCTCAGCCGCTTGACCCCCAGCGCCTTCCCGTCGCCCAGCAACCGCAGGAACTCGCCCGCGTGGTTCCCGCCCGTCACCACCAGAATGTCCTCGATCCCGGCTTCGACCAGCTTTTCGATCGGGTAGAAGACCATCGGCCGGTCGTAGACGGGCAGCAGATGCTTGTTCGTTACCCGGGTCAACGGGTAGAGTCGCGTGCCGAGACCTCCGGCGAGCACGATTCCTTTCATGGAGAATTTCACCTGCGTGTCGAGAGGATTACCAGCGATCGGAAAAGCTGCGAGAACGAGCGGCGACTGAGCGGCGGCTGCAAGATAGGCCCCGCGCCCCAGGCCCGACAAGGCGCGCCGGCCCGGCCACCACCGCCCACGCCCCACACCGGTTCCGCGCGACCGGCGCCCCGGATCCCGCGACCGACCGCCCTCGCCAGCCCCGCCCGATTCCCGGGCAGGGCGGGAAAACCCTACCACTGCCGTTCATGGCACCGTGGCTACCTTCGTGGAAGCAGCCAGCCCTTCCGTCAGGTACCACGCGTACGTCTGCTCGATGCCCTCGCGGAGCCCGATCCTCGGCCTCCAACCCAGCGCCTTCAGACGGCTGACGTCCAGCAGCTTGCGAGGCGTCCCGTCCGGCTTGCTCGGATCGAAACGGATCCGGCCACGGTAGCCGACCACCTCCCGGACGAGCTCCGCCAGCTCCGCGATGCTGATGTCCACGCCCCAACCGATGTTGAGGATCTCCGACCCCTCGTACCGCCGCATCAGGAACACGCACGCGTCCGCCAGATCGTCCACGTGCAGGAACTCCCGCCGCGGCGAGCCCGTCCCCCACACCACCACCTCCGGCGCCCCCGCCTCCTTCGCCTCGTGGAACTTGCGAATCAGCGCAGGAAGGACGTGGGCCGTCTCCAGGTCGAAGTTGTCGCCGGGGCCGTACAGATTCGTCGGCATCACACTGATGAAGCGCGTGCCGTACTGGCGGTTGTACGCCCGACACAGCTCGATCCCCGCGATCTTCGCCACCGCGTACGCTTCGTTCGTGGGCTCGAGCTTACCCGTCAACAGGTACTCCTCCCGGATCGGCTGCGGCGCGAACTTCGGGTAAATGCAGGAGCTCCCCAGGTAGAGCAGCTTCTTCACCCCGCTCCGGTACGCCGCGTCGATCACGTTCAGCCCGATGGCCAGGTTCTCGGCGATGAACTCGGCCGGTCGCGTCGCGTTCGCCCAGATCCCCCCCACTCGCGCCGCCGCCAGGAAAACGTACTCAGGACGCTCTTCCTCGAAGAACCGCACGACAGCGCGGCGGTCCGTGAGGTCCAGCTCCTGCCGGGTTCGCGTCACCACGCAGGTGAACCCCTCTCGCTCGAGCCGGCGCACCAGCGCAGACCCCACCAACCCACGATGCCCCGCGACGTAGACCTTATCCCCGGGCTGCATGACCGCTACCCTCCCCGACAGAGGTATCCGATCCGGAACCGGCCACGGCGGCCGCGCCCGGTACGCTTACCCGCGCTCGAGCGCCGCCCGCGCGACCGATCCGAGCCTCAACGCCCGCGCTGCGATCAGGCACTCGGCCCGACCAGCCGATCCACAGCGCCCGGGAACCGACCGCCGGGCGCCGCGCCCACCACTACCTACCCGCCGCCAACCCGCGCTCCGCCGCGCGCCCGACCCCCTCACCCGGCCTCACCGACGCCTCCAACGCCGCGATCACCTTCTCGACCGGAAGCGATTCCATGCACGGAGGCGGACGCCTCGGCCGCTCGAAGCCCAGGTGGATGTAGCCGCACCCCGGACAGTCACTGTCGATGCCGATCGCCCGCGGACCGACCGGGCCCCAGCGGGCCACGGCCGTCGGGCCGTGCAGGCCGATCACCCGCGCCCCAATGGCCGCCGCGAGGTGCATGATCCCCGTGTCCACACTCACCACCGCCTCCGCTCCTTCCAGGAGATTGCAGCACTGCTCGAGCGTGCAAACCCCCGCCGCGCTCACCACCTCGAGGCCCGGCACCGCCTCCCGGCACGCCCGCACCAGCGCCTCTGCCGGCTCGCGATCCGCCGGCCCTCCCGTCACGACGACCGCCACGCCCCGCCCTCTCAGCCAGCTCGCGAGCCGGATCCAGTTCTCGACCGGCCACTCCTTGAGCCGCTTCCTCGAGCCGCCCGGCCACGGGTGGAAAACCACGTATCGCTCCAGCCCCGCTAGCGGCTCCGGCAACGCGCACCGCCGGTAGACCAGCTCCGGCGCCGACCCCGTCCGCACGCCGAGCGCGCTCACCAGCGCCCGCAGATTCTCCAGCTCGTGCCGCGTCGCCAGATAATCAACGACGCAATCGAACACGAAATGACGCCACTGGCCCGCCGTCCGGAAACCCGCCGTGAACCGCGCCCCCGAGAGCGCCGCCAGCAGCGCGGTCGACCGGGTCCACCCACCGAAATCCAGCACGACATCCGCCCGGAACTCCCGCAGCCGAGCCACGCTGTGCCACGGCCGCAACAGATCGAGCACGACGACACGGTCGACCGCGGGCACCAGACGCGCCGACTCGGCGTTGTGCGCGTCCGCGAAGAAAACCAGCTCGGCGTCCGGAAAGGCCTCCCTGAGATCCCGGAGGACACCCGAGAGCAGCACGGTGTCCCCGATCGTGGGCATGCGAATGACCCCTATGCGCCGCACCACACGGGGAAACGGCCGACGCCCGCGCCGGAGCGCGCCCACCACCAGCACCAGGGGAATCCCCACCAGCCGGTCCAGGTTGCGTACCCACCCGGCCCCCCGCTTCCATTGCAACCTGCGCCTGGCGCGTAGGGCCGGCGGCGCGCCGGCCCGGCTGCCCGGCTCCCGTTCGCTCAATGCCTCCCCCCTTTTCCTGCGGAACGGATCGATCCCAGCCGGGTGTGCAGGGGTCTCACAGCAGCGACAGGCCCTGCCCGGAGCAGCTCCGCAGCCCCGGCGCGATCAGACGCTGCACCCGGCCCGAAAACCAGCGATCACCGGGCACCCCCCGAGAACCCCGAGGGGCCGTGCACGTAGCGAACCCCGAGAGAAAAGCCTGCTTCGTCGCGCAGCTCGGAGCGCCGGAACGCCTCGAAGTCGCCGTTGGCGACGATCTCGAATCCCGCATACGGCTCGAGTTCGAAGCGCACCGAGCCACCGGTGCTGCGGCCGAGCGGCCCCAGCGCATTCTCCGCTTCCCGCTCCCGCTGGAACAGGGTCGCGCGGACACGCCAGCGCGCGTCGCGGTCGCTGGCGAATACCGTGCCGCCCAACTCCCAGCCGTGGCCTCCCAGCGGATGGCCCAGAGGCCGCCCCCGATTCACATAGGCCCCCAGTGTGCCGTGCGTGTACCACGGCGGGTTGCCGTCCCGGCTCCGGCTGAGGCCGCCGAACTCGAGCCCGGCGTATCCGCGGATGCCGCCCGCCCAGGCAGCCCGGCCTCCCAGCCGCCAGCCCGGTACGCTCGTGAACGAGCCGCTCGAATCCTCACCGCCCCACTCCCCGTACAGGGCCACCGGGAGCCCCGGCAGTCGCCACACGACGTCGAAGGACACGATCTGGTTGTCGAAGTCGAACCCACCCGAGTCGGTGACGACCGTGTTGTGCTTCCCGATCAACATGTAGAGGATGCGCCGCACGGAGGGCTCCAGGACGGCAGCGCCCTCCCCTCCGAACAGCACGCTCCGGTTCAGCGCCAGCTCGAGGGATGGGACCGGAGCGTACACTACCCGCGTCGTCCACCACCACGCGCGGGGCGAACCCGGGCGATCCGCCGACAACCGGCTGAGCGACGAGAACAGGTCGGCTTCCCCGATCCCTCGAGGTAGCTTCACCGCGCGGACCTGGACGGCCGCGTAACCCAGCGTATCGGCCGCGCCGCGTACCAGCCCGCCCACGCCACCAGGCCCGAACGAGAAGGCATCCCGGCCGGCCAGCAGCAGCACATGCTCGCCGACACGCCAGCCGGCGGAGAGCTGCGCGAGCTCGAAAGTCTCTGCCCTCCCGCTCGAGACGCCGGGCAGCACGCGGATCCCCCAGTTCCCTCCGAACAACGACAGCGCCGCGCCGATCGAACCCGCTCCCTCATCGGCCAGCGCCGCCCAGGCGCCCACCCGGGTCGCCACGCCGCCGCCCGTCCCGTAGCCGCGCAGCAAGCGGTCGCAGGCGCCTCTCGCCTGCCCCTCCCCGCAGAGCGTCGAGGCCGCCAGATCTGCAAAGAGCAACGCGTCTCGGGATCCGCTGCGCCCACCCTCCCCTCGCAACCACCCCACGCTCAGGTAATCCCTGACCCACCCGCCCGCCTCCACCGCGACCGGCGCCCCGGCGTCCTGACCCCGGAGCCCCGCGGGCAGGCCGGCGGCGAGCAGCCAGCTCACCGCGAGGACCCCGCCCGCCCGCCGCAGCACGCGCCCTCCACGCCCCTGGCGAACGGCTCCGCACCCCCAGCCCCCGACCTCCCCACTACCCGCCCGTTTCCGTCTCCGCTCGCCCGCCATCATCGGTCGTCCCTCGAGACTCCACCCGGACGTCGAGCCCCCGTCGCCAGGCTCGGAAAGAACCCAACCGGTCGCGCGAACCCAGGCACCGGACCGCGGCGAGGACGACCTGCCGCTCCTTCGCGCGCAGCACCCGTGGAAGCGCCAGGCACAGCACGTAAGTCGCGGTAAAGAGAGCGACGCCGACCGCAAACCCCGCCACCGACCGCGCCACCGGCCGCCCCCCCAGCACGAGCGCGTCCACCACCGCGGCCAGGACCGCCGCGAACACCGGCCCCGCCGCCAGCCGAACGTGCTCCGTGGAGCGCTCGCCGAGCCGCCGGTTACACACCAGAATCAGATACGCGAGCCCCGCGACCGTCGCGACCAGCGTCGCGCTTGCCACACCCTGCATCCCCCACCGGCCCACCCACGCCAGCGACAGCCCGACGTTCAGCGTCAGGTGCAACAGCGCGCTCCGGGCCAGAATGTGCGGCTCCCCCACCGCCAGCATGACGTAGGTGTAGGGCGCGGTCAGCACGTTCAGGAACAGCGCGACCGCCAGGATCCGGAGCACCTGCGCACCCGCGGCCACATTCGACGCGCTGTACCCGGACCCCAGCCAGACCTCCATGAATCGATCGGCGAAGACCAGCGTCCCGGCGCAGATCAGCACACCCACCGCCCAGGCGTGCCGGATCGCACTCCGCAGCGTCTGGACCAGCCGCCCATGCTCCTCGCGCCCCGCCAGCTCGCTCGCCGCCGGTAACACCGGGTTGAGCAGCGCGATCGGCACCGCACGCAGGCGCCGCGCCACATCCGCCGCCACGTGGTAGACCCCCACCTCCACCGATCCCACGGCGTAGCCGAGGATCAGTTTGTCCATCTGCTGGTCCGCGTACTCGCAGATCTGCCCCACGAACGCCCGCGTGCTGAAGCCGACCAGCTCCCGCGCCTTTCCCGCCCGAAACACGCTCGGCTGCACCCGCAGGCCGGGCGCGTACCGCCGCAACGCAACCACGTGACCCGCCGCCGTCACCACCGTTTGCGCCCAGGGTGCGACCGCCAGCCCCGCGAGGCCTCCCCCCGCACCCAGCACCGCGAACACCGCCCCCGCGTACACCACCGTTCCCAGGATCCCGATGACGTTGCTGGTCGTGTAGCGCTGGACCCCCAACAGAACCGAGTAGTACGCCGACCCCACGAAGTTCACCAGCACGGCGGCCAGGCTGCCCAGGAACAACACCCGCAGTTCCGGGAACAGCTCCGCCGGGACACGGAAGAACCCGCTCAGCAACCACGGATGCAGCAGCCACCCCAGCAGCATCATTGCGGCCGCGATCCCGAGGTAGATCACCGCCGCGGTGTTGACCAGCGTGTTGAGCTGCCCGTCGGCGCGCGAATCGTCGAACGCGACGTACCGGATCAGTGCCCCGCCGATCCCAAGATCGCCCAGCGCCGTGGCCGCCACCGTCGCCGACACGAGCGCCCACGCGCCGTACGCCTCCTCGCCCAGAGTCCTCACCATGTAGGGCGTGAGGACGAGGAAGATCGGAACCGTGGCCACCAGCCGGACGAGGTTGGACACCCCATTGCGCCTGATCCGGCTGCTCCCCGCGCGCGTCATCCGGCCCCGACCCCCAGCGCGGCCCGGTACACGGCCGCCGTGTCCGCCGCGCACTCCGCGATCGTCCGGGGCGCCGGCGCCTCCGCCGCCATGCGCGCCGCGAGCCCGGGATCCTCGACGAACCGGCGCAGCGCCGCCCTCAGCGCCTGCGCATCGCCGGCCGGCGCCACCAGGCCGTCCACGCCATCCCGTACCAGCTCCGGCAACCCCCCGGCGTCCGAGACCACGACCGCCGCCCCGGCTGCCCGCGCCTCCAGCACGACCAGCCCGAACGCTTCCTCCCAGATCGACGGAACCACCAGCACGTCGATCGCTCCGAACACCCGCGCCAGCTCCTCTCGCGTGAACCCTCCCGCCAGCCGCACCCCCGGCACCTCTCTCGCCCGGGCCGCCAGTGCGGCGGCGTACTCGTTCCCCGGCCGCTCCAGGTCTGCGTAGATGACCAGCTCCGCCTCCCCGGGCGTCAGCCCGGAAAACGCCTCGAGCAGCACGTGTAACCCCTTGTGCGGCAAAGGCGTCCCGATGAAGCCGAACCGGACCCGCTCCGCCGGCACGCGCCTCACCCCCTCCGCCCACCCCACCTGGATCCCGTGCGGAATGTGCCGGATCCGGTCCGACCCGAGCCCGTAGGCAAGATAGCGCGAGCGCACGTGCGCGGATGGGGCGATCAGGTATCGCGGCCACCGGTACAGCGCACGCATCCGCGCCGGCCGCCCGATCCACGACGCCGCGTACCGCCTCCCCCGCTCCAGCCCCGCCAGCGGCCCTCGCGCCGGCAGCCGCCCGCCGGTCAGGCGATCCAGCAGGTAAACGGCCCGTCGTCGCAACGCCCGAGGAGGCGCCGCCAGCCAGCACGTCTCCAGGCACCGCCTCCCACTCTCATCCGGACCGCGGCAGTTGTGGCCCGCTTCGACGTATAGAGTGAACCGCGGGCAGATCCCCCAGTAGTCGTGAAGCGTCATGACGCTCGGCACCCCCAGCGCAGCCGCCCGCGCCGGCAACCCCTCCCCGCCCCACGCGCAGTGCTGGAAGTGCACCAGGTCCGGTCGAACTGCCTCCAGCACCTCCCCGAACGCAGCCTCCACCGCCGGATTCTCGTCCGGCCGCAACGGATCCGCATGCAGGGCCCGGAACACCGGAATGCCCGCCACCTCATCCTCCACCAGCCCAACCCGCCCGGCGTAGCGCGGGTGGAAAACCGCCACCTCCGCATGACCGCCCGCCTTCAGCGCCAGCGCCAGCTCGTAGGTGTGGATCTCCGTCCCGGTCTGCGAATCCGGCAGGAACGTGTGGACCACGTGCAACACGCGAGGCGCGACCTCCCGCTCCCGCAGCGACGGCCCCACCACCGGGGAGGTCACAAGCCCCCCGCCATCCACCGTGTCCGCCATTCGCCACGCCTCGCTTCTCCAACCGTTACGAACCTGGACGACCGTGAACCCGCATCGCCTGCAGCCCGCGCGTCAGCCGCCACGCGCCGCGACCCGCAGAAGCACCTCCAGCGTCTCGCTCGCGGAGCGATCCCAGGAGAACAAACGCGCACGCCCCTGCCCCGCTGCACACCTCCTCGCCCGAAGCGCCGGATCCCGGAGCAACCGCAGCGCTTCCTCCTCCCACGCCGCCACGTCCCCCGGGTCCAGCGCCGGCGCCGCCTCTCCCACGACCTCGGGCAGCGCCCCCCGATTCGACACGAGCACCGGCGTCCCACAGGCCATCGCCTCCAGAGGCGGCAGCCCGAACCCCTCGTAGAGGGACGGGAACACCAGCATCTCCGCCAGGCCGTAAAGCTCCCGCAACTGATCATCCGCCACCGGCCCGACGTGCACCACCGCCTCCCCGAGCCCCGCGGCCCGGGCCTCCGCCTCCACGCGCGCCGCATGATCGTCCCGCGGGCCCGCCAGCAACAGCCTGAGATCCGGATGGGACCGCCGCAGCCGCGCCAGGAGCGCGATCGCCAGCGACAGGTTCTTGTGCGGCCGAAAGCCTCCCACCGCGAGGAGGTACGGCCGGTATCCTCCCCAACGCACCAGCGCCCGCTCCTGCTCCTCCGGCGACAGAGGCCGCGCCGCAGGGCTCGTCCCGTTGGGGATCACCACGAGCTTCTCCGCGATCGACGGCCTCCAGCGCACCAGATCGTCCCGGGAAAACCGCGACACCGTGACCAGCCTGGTCGCACGACTCAGCGCCGCCCGCAGCAACAGCCGCCCGCCCCACCGCTTCACCGCCGGGAAAAGCTCCGGAACCCGAAAGTGCGTCAGATCGTGCACAGTCACGACCGACGGCGCCGGGTGGGCCAGGCACGGAACATCGTAGTGCGGGAAGAACACCACGTCCGCCGCCCGCCGCGCACCCCAAAACGCGAGCGGCCACCGCAACTGCGCCACCGGACTGTAAGGGCCGTCGGGCCACCGTTCGATCGACCCGATCCCCCGCTCGTCCACCTCCGCGAGCCAGCTCTCCAGCTCCGACGGTCGCCCGAGAAAGCGGATCGACTCGAGACGCGGGTCCCGCAGCCAGCGCGAGCACAGCTCGCGCAGGTAGCGCCCGATACCGCCCCCGTTCAGGAGTCGCGCATCGACGAGAACGCGCAAACCCACCGGATCCGAACGCCCTCCAGCTCTCCAGACCCGTTTCGCCCCTGGTCGGCCCCCGCCGCCCCGCTGCCGGATGCCTCGCGCATCACCCTTCCGGCTTCCCCGCGCCAACCGCCAGCCGCTGGAGTCGGCCCGGAGCGCTATCGACCCCTCCACGCTCCAGCAGCACCTTCACCGCGTCGTAGACCGCATCCACGTCCACCCCGCGCACGCACGCCATCGTGCGACACCCCTGGCTGCGGAAACACGGCGAGCACGGCACCGGGTTCGTCACCACCACCGTCCGGCCACCCACCGGGCGCCAATAGAACGGATCGCTCATCCCGGCCGCGATCCAGACGCACGGCGTCCCCACGCCGGACGCCACGTGGCCGGCCACCGTGTCCACGCAGACCACCAGCCCCGCCTCCCGGATCACGTGGACGAAGGCCGGCCAGGACAGCCGGTCGCACGCGTCCACACAGCCGGCGAATCCGCTGGTCACCGCCGCCACCTCCGCCGCCTGCTCCCTCCCGGCGCCCGTGAAGACGAGCCGGTGACCCTCCCGTGTCAGCCGCTCCACCAGCGCCCGCCAGCGCTCCCGCGGCCACTCCTTCCGCCGGTTCCCGGCACCCAGGTGCAGCACCAGATACGCGCCAGACTCCAGCCCATGCGTCCGAGAGAACGTTGCCGCCTCGTCAACCGCCGCGGCCGGGACCGGAGGCAGCGCATACCGGGCTTCACCCGGGACCGCCACGCCCAGCACCCGCAGGAGCTCCATGTGATGGTCCGTGACGTGCGCCTTCCCCTCCGACCACTCCAGCGGATGCGTCAGCAGTGGCGCGAACCCGCCGCTCACGTACCCGATCCGCACCGGAATCCCCGCCCGCCACAGGAGCGGCGCCGCGTTCGGGAAAAACGCGTACAGGTCGACCGCCACGTCGTACCCCACCTCCCTCAGCTCCTGCAGAGCCCGCCCCCGCGTCCGCCAGTAGCGGCGAAGCCGCCCGGCCAGGCTGCCCCCCGAGCGGTTCAGCTTCCAGTGGTCCACGACGTGGAACCAGCGGATCAGCGGATGCCCCTCCAGCACCGGCCGCGCCCACGACCCCACCAGCACCCCGAGCTCCGCCTCCGGAAACGCGCCCCGTAGCACCGGCAGCACCGACGTCGCGATGACCGCGTCGCCAAGGTGCCCCCCGATCGCGACCAGGATCCTCCGCGGTCGCCCCACCTCCCGCCCCGCCCGGCTCCTCCCCAGGAGGAAGCCCAGGACGCCATCCACCAGCGCCAGACCCGCGTTCGGGATCCGGTCCCGGACCAGATACTTCCCCCGGAGCGGCGAAGCTCTACTCCGTCGGCGTCCCGGCAAGCCCATGCCCTCCCCGTCTCAAGCCGTCCGAACGCCGGTCCGGAAGAAATCCCGGTAGGCCTTCAGCACCGCCATGAGCCGCGCGCCCTCCAGCCGCACGATCTTCGGCGCGCAGGAACGATAGAGGGAATAGAGCAGCGCCACCGGCAGCCACTGCGGGAAGAACTTCCGCACCAGCACCAGACTGCTCCACAGCGAATGATAGTCCTGCGACGGGCTCTTGTGGCCCACGCTGCCTCCGCCCTTGTGCCACACCCGACTCTCAGGACAGTACGCCAGCCGCCACCCTTGCCGCTGCGCCCGCAGGCACCAGTCCGCCTCCTCCGCGTACAGGAAGTATCGCTCATCCAGAGGCCCGACCGCCCGGATCGCCGCAACCCGCATGAGCAGGCTCGCCCCCGTGATGTAGTCGAGCCGCTCCGGCTGCAATCCTGGCTCATCCCTCCGCCCCTCCCCGACGTGGACGCTCCGCGCCTGCCAGGGCACCAGGATCCCCCCCCCCAGCGCCTGGATGACCTCCGGCTCGTCGTACGACAGGAGCTTCGATCCGACGGCCGCCACCCGCCCATCCTGTTCCGCGAGCTCGACCATCGCGCGCAGCGCCCGGGGATCGACCACCGCGTCGTTGTTCAGCAACCAGACGTAGTCGTAGCCTACCCTGCCGCGGGCCAGAACGTACCGGATCCCGACGTTGTTGCCCCCCGCATAGCCAAGGTTCGCGCCCGTACGGATGATCACCAGCGGCGCGTCGTCGGCTCCCGGGCGACCGCCGCGCTCCGCCTGACCTCGGCTGTACTCGACGTACCCGATCGGTTTCTCCACCGGCGGGAAGGAGAGATGCCGAAGGCGTGACCCGACGGCCGCCACCGCAGACAGTCGCCCCTCCGCCCACGCCCTGAGGCGTTCCACGGAGCCATCCGGCGAAGCGTTGTCGCACACGATCACCCGGAAATTCGGGTAATCCTGCCGGAACACGCTCTCCAGGCATTCAATGGTGTCCTGCCAGCCCTTCCAGTTCAGGATCAGGACCCCGACCCTGGGCCATTGCCGCGAAGTCTCGCTCGTCGAAGCCTCGCTCGTCATCCGTCGTGTCGCCGAACGGAGGGCGTGAGCCCCCCGGAATCCCCGACGCTCGCTTCCACCCGCAACCCGATACGCCGCAACCAACCATCCCCGGAACACAGAAAGCCACCCGCCGGCACCCAGGGGGCCCCAGCGCGGCTCGGCCGCACGAGCGCACCCCGGCCCCGGCCCTCGAGCACGGCCACGCCCCCGTGGGTCCAGCGGCGGGCCAGGACTGACAACACACGCAGCGGAGAAACCTGGCGTCCGGGCCGGTGTGCTCGAGGACGGCCGACCTGCCCACGGTCGGGCGGTGCCCGTCGGCCGGCCCCTTCCCCCGCGCCAGCGGCCCCTGCCGCTCCACCGCGCCGCGTTGCCATGCCGCTGGGCTCGACCAGGTTCCAGCGGCGCCGCCGGATCACACGGATCCCGGTGGCCCGCCCGCGTCCGTTCCCGCTCCGCAGCCTGGCGCGCGGCTATCCCCACCGATCCGTTGCTCCTGCCTCTCCCGGATCCCGGGCACCGGCCGATCTCGAAAACGCCGCTCGTGACTCACTCCGGCGGCCGTCCGCACACGCGGGTCCGACCGCCCTCCCGGCTCGACGCCAGAGCACCCCCGGGCACGTCCCCCCGGTCCCCGCCCGACCGCGGGTTCCAGCGCCAGACCGCGGCGGCCCGAACCCGTGGCCGACGCGGCTAGCGGCGATCAGGAACCACCGCAGATCGCCCCGCCCCGTCCTGACCGCCGCCTCCGGAGGACGGGCCGCCCGCCTGCCGCCAGCACCGCCCCGCGGTCATGCCCCTCGACTCACGACCCTGTAGCCCCGAGCGCGCTGGCGTGGCGTGCCAGCGCGTGACCTACTCCCCCGCCTGCGACACCGCCGCGCCCTGCAGCCGGCCCCGGGTGCCGAAGTAACGCCTGTAGGAGATCCACCACTCGTTCGCCCACCCGTCCCGCACCGTCTCATCGACGACGCGGAGATCCCGGTTCAACCGCCCCCAGTTCGCGCGGATCTCCCCGAGCGGGCCCGCTCGTAACAGGACATCCACCCCGAACCGCCAGGTCACCTGGGCCGCCGATGCCAGCCAGTCGCTCCCGGGCGCGAACTCCCGTCGTAACCGGGGGTCCCCCGCACCCTGCCGCAGGTGCTCCGCCAGCAGGACCAGGCGCGCATCCGCGTGCGGGTGCACCGTCGCGCGCAGCGTCCAGCGCTCGAAATCGGACCGATCGAGCCCGAGCCCCGTGTACCAGAACAGGTAAGAGTCCTGCGGCCGATTGTAGGGACGGTAGGTGCGGGACCCCACGAGCGTGTAGGTCAGCTCCAGGTCCACCGGGTTCCAGCGCCCCGCATCCCGGATCCCCACCTCGATCGCGCCGGAGCTCGCCGAATCCCGCCGTGGCCGGTCCTCCAGCGCCTGCAGGAAGAACTCCGTTCGCTCGCCCGCCCGCCACAACACGTCCACGGCGGTATACGTGTTCGCGCTGTCACCCCGGAATCGCGTCAGCGCACCCAGCTCGAAGGCCTTCTCCGTCGCCCGCACGTAGCTCCGCGTCACCGCGAGCGAGAGCCGCCCGCCCAGCTCGGCCTCCAGCCGGTTCGCAATGAGATGCCGCCGGAACCCCCCGATCTCGTCCAGCTCCCCGACCAGTTGCATGACGCGGACGGGGCCGAGCGCCAGGCCCCAGGCCACATGGTCGTACGGGTAGGGGATCTTCCCCAGCACGAGGCTCTGTCCTGCGTCCGGACCCCAATTCCGTGCGATCCGCCCCGCGAAGAAGGACGCGTACTCACCCGCCGCCAGCACGTACGCCGTCTTCTCCCGGTACGTGCCACGCGTGCCCCACCAGATCTTGTTGCCCCCGTAGCGGTCGTCCTCGGCCGGCCGCCGGTCGAAGCGCGGGACGACGTGCAGCACCAGCGCATCCGCGGCCAGGACGCCCTCCGCTTCCAGCGCCAGCCACCTGCCTCCCTTCCCCCACGGAAAGAAACGCTCCCGGCTTATGCTCGTCCCCGCCTGCACTTCCGGCGCGATGCCCAGCCGCCAGCTCAACCCGGCATCCGGACCGGGCACCGCCAGCGCCGAATCGAGACGCTCCATCCACTTCCGCTCCAGCGGCGACAGCCGCGATCGATCGACGCTGGCCAACGCCCGCCGCACCTCCCCCGCGCGGTACGGACGTGTGATGGCGGAGAGCCCCGGCAGCAAGCCCCGGGCCCGCAGGCGCTCCACCACGTCGTGTTCCCAGCTATCCAGGGGCAGGTAAGGCCCCGCCGCTGATTGCCCAACCGCCGCGCCACCCGGCAGGATCAGCAGCAGCGCCAGCACCACCCCCGCAGCCCGCCACCCCCGCCCCGACCACCCCGTCCCGCACCCCTCCTTCACCATGCCACCCCCCACCGATACTGCAGCTCGATCCAGCCCTGGAGCCGCTCCCCCGCCCGCCACCGCCACTCCTCGGCAGGCGCGTCGGTCTTCAGGTACGAGACCGAGAACCGCGTCACCAGCCCGGACCCGAGGCGGCCAGACCCCTCGAACCCGATCCGGTCCGTGACGTAGCCGACCCCGCGTGGCTCCTGTGCAGGGCTTCCAGCCGGGACCACCATCCACAGGTTCCGCGGCCCCTGCCGCAACCGCTCGTACACCGGCGAAAACCTGGCCCAGGGCAGAACGTCCCAATGCAGGACGAAAGTCCAACGCTCGTAGTCCGTCCGGTTCGCTCCGATCCCCTGCCCCTGGTAAACGTACGCCTCGCCCAGACGCCGGGACTGGTACAGGAGCGCGCTCGCCTTCGCCCCGTGCGCCTCGAATGAAAGGCCCGGCAGCACGCCGCCCGCACGCACGCCAGCCAGCCAGCCCAGCCGGTGGGGCCAGCCTTCCTCCCACGTCAGGTCATCGATCAGCACCTGCCCGTAAAGCTCCACCCGCCGATGGGGCCGCCACGCCACGTCCACCCCGTACTTCACGTTCCCCGGCTGCGTCGCATCGTTTACCTGCTCGCTGAAATAGACGACCAGGGGATTCAGATAGCCGAGCTCCCAACCCCGGCCCCGCCCCGCCCACACCACCGTCTCCGTCAGCCCGACGTCCAGCCCGCTCACCGGCCGGAACTCCAGCCGGTGCACCGACAGGTAGCGGCGTTCCTCGTTGATCCGGTCGAGCCTGGAGACCACCTGCCGGAACCGGAACCGCGGCGACCCCACCGACCACACCAGCCCGGGCAGAGGCTCCGGCCGCGCCCCGAGCAACAGCGATTCCGGCGCTTCGGCGCCCAGCTCCCACCGCACTCGCCCCAGGACGAGATCCCCCCACGTCCGCGCCACCCGCACGTAAGCCACCGGCGCCCGGAACGCCAACACCCCCGGATCCCCGACCGGCGCCTCGCCCGCTTCGCGGCGAGTCCACTCCCCCTCGAACGCCGCCACCACCCAGCCCCACTCCACCGCACCGGCCGCCGAGGCCGCCGGGTACACCCCCCCGGAACGCTGAATCACGAAAGGATCCAGCGTCGGAGCCGTGCCCAGCCGGAACCCCGGTTCGAACCGGAGCGTCACCGCCACAGGCCGCCGGCGCGGCATCCTCCGACGCCTCCACAGCTCCCGCCCCAGCTCCAGGTACCAGACGCGCTCGACCCTGCTCAGCCGCAGCGTGTCGACCTCCCGCAGCGCATCCAGCACCTCCGCCTCCGCGTGAGGCCGGCTCACCGCCGCCAGTGACCTGAACGCACCCGCCGCGCGCAGCCGCTCGATCAGCTCGGCCTCCCACGACCCGGACTCCACGAACGGCGAGGCCTGCGCCCGTCCCACGTCCGAGGACCCGGCCAGGCCCAGAACGGCGAGCCCGAAACCCAGCAGATACGCCCGGGCCTTCATCGCTGGCTCCCGAAGAGCTCCCGCAGCCGCACCAGCCGTCGGTGCAGCGCCGACACCCGCCGAGTCACCCAAGGACGCAGCGCCAGCCGCGAACCCGCCCAACGCCCGCGCCGCCGCGCCACGTGCAGTCGCTGCCACGGACCCACCCGTGCCTCCAGCCGGAATCCCGACCACGGCAGCACCCACCGCGCGAAAATGTTGTCCAGGTGCGCGTGCTGCGGCAGATGCTCCGGGTAATCCGGCCCCACCAGCCCGAAGCTGTGCGCAACCAGCAGCAGACCGTCCGGCCGGAGTCGCTCATGGAAACCCCGGATCATCCCGATCGGATCGACCACGTGCTCCAGCACGTCGTAGTTGTAAAGCGCGTCGAACCCTTCGCCCAGCTCTCCTGGGT
>DATCLG010000209.1:0-1682 GCA_036564015.1 Longimicrobiales bacterium | reverse complement strand
AGCGGCGCGAAGACGGTCTCGCGCGCGGAGGCGGTCGAGGTCGCGCTCTGCTACGGCTGGATCGACGAGCAATCCCGGCGGCAGGACGAGGTGTACTGGCTCCAGCGGTTCACGCCGCGGACGCGCCGCAGCAAGTGGTCGGAGCTCAACTGCGAGGCGGCGGAGGCGCTGATCCGCGCCGGAAAGATGAAGCCGGCGGGGCTGGCGGCGGTGGAGGCGGCGAAGGCGGACAGCCGCTGGGCGGTGGCCTACGCCCCTCCCGGCAGGGTCGAGGCCCCGCCGGATCTCCCCGCGGCGCTGGAGGAGAACCCTGAGGCGGCGTTCTCCCGCGCCCTGGATGCGCGGAACCGCCACGCGATCCTCTACCGCATCCAGGACGCGAAGAAGCCAGAGACGCGGGCGCGACGGATCGAGGAGTTCGTCGCCATGCTCGCGCGCGCGGCGAAAAGATTTAATGAGCCCTGGCGACCCACCCCGCTACGCGCCCGCGACCGACGACGCCGGGCGAGTCCCGCGGCCGGCAGGGCGCGGCTCCAGGTCTAGTGCGTCGCGAGCGCTCAATGCTCGAGCGGCGCGTCCACCTCGTGCAGGGATTTCACCTTCCCGTCCTCGAGCCGCCAGATCGCCATGACGGCCATCTCTTCCTTCTCGCCGTTGCGCTTCTCGCCCTCGAGCGTGTAGGACGTCACGACCTTGTCATCGGCGGCGATCGGCTCGTCCAGTTCCGAGATGCGGAAGCGCTCGTAATCGCGCATGTATCGGGCGAGGTGGTCGGAGTAGCCGCGCAGGTCGCTGCGGCGGCCGTTGACCACGTGCTCGAAGTCCGGGGCGAAGTACTGGGAAAGGATGCGATCGTCGATGCGGTTCTCGGCGAACGCATCCGTGATCTCCTTGACGATCTGTACGTTGTCCAAGGGCCACCTCCTGTTTGCGGGCAGAAGGTGCAATCGCTGGGCCAGGTGCCGGGTAGGTTGACGGCGCTCCCGGCCGCTCGCGCGCGACCTCCCGCTAAAGCGCGTCGAGGTCGCCCTCGAGCTTCACCGTAATCCGGCAGGCTCCTCAGGCGACCCCGGCCAGAATCGTGACCTGTTCCCACACCCCGTCCGGTCCGATCTGCTGCGCCCGCGTGAACATCCGCTTCACCTAACACTCCCGCCGTAGCCCGCCACCCCGCCCTCCACGGGGGGTGAAACCCCGAGGCTTCGCTCGAAAAACGGCGCCCGAGCAGCACCCCAACGCGCTCCACCTCCACCCTGCCCGGCGGGGACGCCTGGCTCGGCGGCTCCGACACGACGCGCCGACACCGGAAGCCGCGGCGGCCGTAGCTCCCTTCTCCACTCCACCCCACGGGGCACGGGCGCACCCACCCGGGGTACCCCGCCAGCTCGGCGATGCCGCGGGCCGGTGCCGGAGGCGAGGGCGCGGAAGTGTCGGCGTCGCTGTGCGCTCCGCCCCTGTGACCGGGCCGAAAACGGGTTGCGGCCCGGCCGCAATTCCGTGATTTTTCATATGCTTGCTGATTTTGAGCGACCACGGAACCGGCCGATACGCTGAATGTTCGCAGTCGACCGCATCATCCTGATCGTCGCCATCCTGATCCTGGTCGGGATCGCGTCGAGCAAGTTCTCGTCGCGACTCGGGCTCCCCGTGCTGGTCCTCTTCCTCGGCGTCGGGATGCTCGC
>DATCLG010000208.1:0-5050 GCA_036564015.1 Longimicrobiales bacterium | reverse complement strand
GGCTCCTACGGCGGCTTCAACCTCGGCGATGAAGCGATCCTCCAGGCCATGATCACCGAGCTGCGCCGCTCCGTGCCGGTCGAGATCACCGTCTTCTCCCGCAACCCCGAGGACACCCTCGCGCGGCACAAGGTCGAGCGGGCCGTTCCCGTGCTCGAGCTCTCCCGACGCGAGATCGAGCCGGAGATCCGTCGCCTGGACCTCTTCATCCTCGGCGGCGGCGGGATCCTGTACGACAGGAACGTCGCCACGTACCTGCGCGAGGTCTACGTGGCCCACGACCTGGGCGTCCCGGTCATGATCTACGCGGTCGGCGCGGGCCCGCTCGAGGATCCGGAGCGGCAGCGCATGGTGCGGGAGTGCCTGGACCGCGCCGCGGTGGTGACCGTGCGGGAGCGGGAGGCGCAACGGGTGCTGGAGGCGGCCGGTGTGACGAACCGGATCATCGTCACGGCCGATCCCGCGTTCCTGCTCGAGCCGGAGCCCTTCCCCGAGGACGAGCTCGAGCAACGGACGCTCGGCCGGATGCGGAACCTGGTGGGCGTCTCGGTGCGCGAGCCCGGGCCGGCGGCGCCGGACATCGAGGAGGAGCACTACCACGCGATGCTCGCGCACGCGGCGGACTTCATGGTCGACCGCTACGATGCCGACCTGGTGTTCGTCCCGATGGAGCCGGCGGTGCTGGACCTCCAGCAGGCGTACGCGGTGCTCTCGCGGATGGCGTACGCCCGGCGCGCGGTGGTGCTCCGGGGCGACTACACGCCTGGCCAGCTCCTCTCCCTCGCCGGCCACGCCGTCTTCGCCGTCGGCATGCGGCTGCACTTCCTCATGTTCGCGGCGATGCAGCGCGTGCCGTTCGTGGCGTTGCCGTACGCGGGGAAGGTCCTGGGTCTCCTCCACATGCTCGAGCTGCCGGGTCTGCCGATGCGCGAGATCAACACCGGGCAGCTCATCGCGCACATCGATCGTTCGTGGGACCGGCGCGACGAGATCCGGGCGCACATCGACCGGCTGCTGCCGGCGATCCGGGAGCGGGCGCGCGAGACGAACCGCATCGCGGTGCGGCTGCTGAAGCAGCGCGGGGAGCCGCGGCGGGAGGCGCAGGCTCCGGCCGGGTAGTCAGGGGAGCGGCCGCCAGTCCTGGATGACGCCCTCCTCGCGGAGCAGCGCCTGGAAGTCGGCGCGCAGGGACTCGCTCGCCCGGACCTCCCGCGGGGTGCACTTCCGCTCCAGGCAGAAGGCGGTCAGGAGGCCGACGATCTCGCCGATGCTCCACTCCACCGCGTGCACTCGGTAGCCGCCGTTCGTGATGTGGGTGGTGCCGATGTTCTTGCAGGCGGGAAGGAGGTTCTCGACCCGGATCGGGATCAGCGCGCCGAGGGGGATGCGGAGCGGTGGGGTGGTGAAGTCGATGTAGTTGCGCCCGCCGGTCGTTGGGTGGAGGTCGATCGAGTGCCAGCAGCCGATGCCGACGGTTTCGCCCGGGCGGGTGGACTCTGCCGCCGCGTCGGCCGTCTGGAGGACGTACTGCTCGGTGATGGTGAACTCGGCGCGGATGCGGCGGGCCTCGCGGATGTAGGGCTGTTTGGCGAGGCCGTCCTCGGTGCCGACGATGTCGGGCCGGAGGTACAGCCCCGGGTACCCGGTGCCGCCGTCGGGGCGCGGCGCTTCGGTCTGGAGCCAGTAGACGAGGCTCAGCGAGAGCTGCCGGGCCGCCTCGAGGTGGCGTGCGACGACGTCTTCCGGCTGGTCGATGATGTTGCCCAGGAAGTAGTCGTTCTGCGGCCAGTTGACGAGCGTCACGTCGCACGGCTTCACCGGCGCGTCGTAGAGGGTCGAGGAGACGAGGCGCCGGTACAGCCAGAGGCTGCGGTACGGGTCGCCGTCCTCGTCCTCCTCGGGGAAGAGCACCCACCGCTTGGGCTCGAGCGTCATGGGCTCCGGGGTCGTCCAGTCGAGCAGCCGGCCCGGCCATGGCGGGGTGAGCTGGGGGATGAACGTCGACCAGAACTCATACTGCGCCGGCCGCTCGATGACGTGCTCGCCGTCCGGGTCGTAGGAGAGCGCCAGGCACCAGGTGAACGCCTGGACGTCGTTCGGCCGTGGGGGCCCGGTCACCGCGTGCGGTTCGCCCGTCTCGTCCTGCGATTCCGCCCCGGTCACGTACTCGACGCCAGCCAGCGGGAGCAGGTCGCCGAGCTCGGTCGCGTCGAGCACGTAGGTCGCCTGCACGAGCTCGGTGTCCCCGGAGTCGAGGTGGCGGAGCGTGACCGCGCGCACGTGGTCGGCCTCGGTCTCGACCGCGACCGGGGCGCGGCGGAATCGGACGTCGAGCAGGCCGGAGACGCGCGCGTAGGCGATCATCTGCTCGAGCACCGCCAGGGCCACGCGCGGCTCGCAGCAGAGGTACGAGACCCAGCAGCCGCCGGGGTCCAGGAACGGGTTCGCGCGGGCGAACCGCTTCACCGGGTAGTGGTCGCGGTAGTACTGCCGGATGCTGCTGCGGAAGCGGTGGTAGCGGAAGGTGCAGGTCAGCGGGAGCCGTTCGATGTGGCGGTGCTCGTCCGGGGGCACGGCCTGGGCCGTGAGCTGGCCGCCGAGCCAGTCGGTCGGCTCGGTCAGGATCACGCGCCGGCCGAGCGACGTGGCGGCCATGGCCGCGGCGCAGCCCCCCAACCCCCCGCCGACGATCAGGATGTCGGCCCGGCTCTCCCGGGGCGCCCGCCATGCACCTGCTCGCGCTGCTCCGTCCATGGCATCACTCACGCGTGGTCAGTGGCAGGCTGCCGCGCCCGCGCCCCGCGGCGCGCCGGGCTCACGCCGCCACCGTCCGCAGGTCGTGGTCGCCTACGCACTCGCCGTCCCCCCGGGCCGCTGCCCACCGCGCGCGCCACGCTCGCGAGAGCGAGCGGAGAGGGCAAGGTGTGTACCAGGGGGGATCGTCCCGGGAATGAGTCGGCGGGCTTGCCGCGGCGGGGTCGCTATTCCCTTCGTCTTCGAGCGCGATCGGCACCCGCGCTCTCGCAGGGATCACCGCCGTTTCCGCGAGCGAAAAGTCGTGCCCTCAGGTCTATCCCCTCTCGCGCGGGGACCACTTCCGCGCCTGAAGCGCGGCTCGTTTACGAGCAGGGTCCACCCCCGCTCGCAGAGGGAGCACGCGCCATCCTTCGGCTAAGGCTGCAGCTATCCATTCGGCCCAGCGGGGGGTACACGGGTGATTCGAATGACGGGGGTGCGACGGAGGAACGGATTGGTTTCCGGCGCTCCGGTCGGTTTAGCGCTCGGCCGCCGCCGGGAGCTTGCCCTCGGCCTCGAGGCGAGCCTTCGCCCTCTTCAGCGCCTCGATCATCATCTGGTGGTCAAACTCGTCCACGTCGATCGGACTCCACCCGAATCGAGTGAGATAGAGCTTGGGTGAGCCCGGCGTCCGAGAGGGCTCTGTCTCCCCTGAAGAGCCGACGATTTTGGCCTCGCGGGATGTCATTGGAGGACCTCGGTTAGATCGTGACGCTGGGTTGGCGCTCGACCGGCCGGAGAACCTGCTGCAGGCGATCGCCCAATCGGAATCGACGACACGACCAGTTTCTTGGACTCGGCAGGCGCGCCGCAGCGACCGCAGCGTTGGGAACTCCTTATCACTCAATGCATCTCGTAGCCGATTGCTGAGAACCGTTCCATCCGCCCCTGTGTTCGGTCCAGGCTCTGGCCGATCCGTTGGGAGCACGATTTTCTCACCGAGGGCGGTGGCTTCAAGGGCGCTTGTGATGTGCCGGTGTCGCCGGTGTACGGTGCCGGCGCGCCGGCCGCCGCCGTATTCGGGCAGGAGCGCCTGCGCCTCGCCGGAGTCCATGATGCGGGCGCGGCGCCGAATGGCGATCGGGTCGGCATTCGTGGACTCGCCCGCTGCAGGCGGACCGAGGATACGGAAGGCCTTGCGGTCGCGCGACAGTGGATGTCTAGCCATTCCTTGAGCACGCGCGCTTGCTGGGGCGTCCTCGCACGACAGGGTAGGTCCACGTGGTAGGCTTTCTAGTCGGCTCACCCGCTGTTCTCGTCGAGAATTGCCGGCACGTTGTGGCATGGCTCGTTCCAACCCTGCTCGCGCGGGGACCACCTGATCCTGGAACCGGTCGGATCGGAACCCGTCGGCTCACCCCCGCTCCCGTGGGGACCGCGTAGGTCATCTCTTCTGCCTCGCTTAGCCGCCTTTGGGATGGTGGCTCGCCGACCGAGATAGCCGGCTGTGCTTCGCTGGGAACGCCGATCAATCCTTTCCCTGGAGCTTACCCTCTCGTCTCAGCCGCTCCCGCTCCAGTGCGTACAACAGCGCCGCGTCCGGATCGTAGAGCGGGTGGGTCTGGTCGGTAATCTGGGCGATCTCCTCGAGCTCGCGGAACTTCCTCAGCTCGTCCTCTACTTTCTTCGATTCGCAAAGCGGCACCGAAAAGAACGTCGGTTGGGAGTCGGGTTTGGGCCGTGACAGCGGAGTGCGTCTCGAAGGCATGGCACACTCTCCGTCGGTTCTTGCCTACCCCGTAATTTAAGCGGGCTCGACGACGGTACCACTAAACCCATGAAACGGCGCCCCTGGGGCTTGCCGGCAGGCAGTTCTATGAGGTGAAGCTCACAGCGAACCAGGCACCGGTGAGCCTTCGATGTGATGCAGGTACCGCATGCGTCATCACGCCGACCCTACCGGGCTCTCACAACAGAGTCCGAACTACAGGAATCTCAACCGAGACGAGGCGGTCCTCGTCGGGAGCAGCCGACAACCAGGGCTCATCACCCCCCGCCGGGTGTAGGAATCACGGTCGCCCCAAGTGTCAGATTCCCCGGCCGCCGTCGACACTCGCCGCCCATGGCGCTTACGCTTCAATGAGGCCACAACCTCCTAGTTGTAGGATTTCGAGCACGTCCGAGGGGGTGTCGGCGCTGCGTTTGCTTCAATGCGGCCGCGACCCCTCGGCCGTGTAATTCCGGCCGCCATGTGCGGTGAATCAGCCCGCACCCGGCCACTTCAATGAGGCCGCGACCTTTCGGCCGCGGAATC
>DATCLG010000207.1:0-7944 GCA_036564015.1 Longimicrobiales bacterium | reverse complement strand
CCGCCCGGCAACCGGGAGTTCTTCGAGGACCAGCAGTACTCCCGGCGCTACTGGCCGCCGGCCCGCGCCCACTGGTACCGCTCGTACTGAGCAGGGAGGTCCCATGACTGGCCGCCAGATGGAAGGCGACAACCGCTATCGTCGCAAGCGCGCCCGCGAGGCCCGCGAGCGCGGCAAGCTCCCGAGTGAGGAGGCGGCGACGCTCGGCGCGTCGAAGCAGCGGCACCACCTGCCCTTCGACCCCCACGTCCGCCACAGCCGCCGCCACCTGCACGAGATCGAGACCATGCGCGAGGGGAAACAGCGGGTCATCCGGCAGCGCCGCCCCGAAGCCCGACCACGCAGCCGCCGCTACGAACGGTCCGAGCACCCGGCGACGCGCCATGAGCACCTCTGATTCCCGCTCGGCGTGACCGGCTGCCGGCCGGCCCGGACAACGGCCGACGCGCACGCCCCGCGCGCCGGCCGTTACCGCCGCCTCGATGCCAGCAGCGCGATCGTCGCCCCGACCGCGACCCCCGCCAGCGCGGCGCCGCCAATGAAGAGCGCCCGGGCCCGCAGCGCCGCACCCCACGTCCCGATCGGCGCCAGGCGCCCGGCGTCCAGCTCCTGCTCCACCTCCGGTTCCGCTTCCGGCAGCGCCCCCGGCGGCTGCGCCGCCTCCCCGGCCGCCGCCTCCACCGGCCCGCAACCCCGGCACGACGGCGTCCCCGCCGCTCGCGCCTGCCGCGTCGGGTACACCAGCTCCCCGCCGCACTCCGAACACCGCCCGCCCGCGGGCTCAGGCCGGAGGATCGCGTACAGCCCGCGTCGCGACAGGCCGAGCTGCTCCGCGATCTCGGCCACCGACGCCTCGCTATGCCAGTACAGCCGGTTCGCTACCGCGACAAGGCTCTCGTTCATCGCCGACATGGCGGCCTCCCGGCTAGGTGGATACGTGGACACAACAAGATAGCGCCGCGATCCGCACCCGGCCAGCCACCACGCCCGCCCCCTCCCGGCGTGGCCCCCGCCCCCGTGGCGCCCGCCCGCACCACCCGCTACTATCCATCACACCATGGAACGTCGCGTCCGCATCTACACCCGCACCGGCGACCGGGGCGACACCGGCCTCCTCGGAGGAGGACGACTCCCCAAGGCGCACCCGCGCGTCGAAGCCTACGGCGAGATCGACGAGCTCAACGCCACGCTCGGCTGGGCGATCGCCGTCCTCGACGACGAGGAGATCCGGACCCAGCTCGCCTCCATCCAGGCCGACCTCTTCACCATCGGCGCACGCCTCGCCACCCTCCCGCCCGAGCCCGGCCAGCGCAGGCCCGAAACCCCCACCCTCCCCCCCGAGCGCACCGCCGAGCTCGAACGCTGGATCGACCAGGCCGACGCACAGCTCCCCGTGCTCCGCGCCTTCATCCTCCCCGGCGGGTCACCCGGCGGCGCCGCGCTCCACCTGGCCCGCACCGTCTGCCGCCGCGCCGAGCGCCGCGTCGTCGCCCTCGCCCAGCAGGAGGAGGTCGACCCCGGCATCATCATCTACCTCAACCGCCTCTCCGACCTCCTCTTCGTCGCGGCTCGACTCGCCAACCACCGCGCCGGCTACCAGGACGTCCGCTGGGAGGGACAGCCCTGATGCAGACCCACCTCCCCGAGCGCGCCGAGGCCATGATCCGCCGCCTCGACCGCGCAACCCGCCGCGCCGGCCTCGACGAGTCCGCCGTCTCCCGCGTCGGCTCCGCGCTGCGCCTTGCCCTCGGCCGCCGCGCCGCCCTCCTCTCCGACGACCACCACCCCCAGTTCCTCCACCCCGCACGCACCGCCCTCATCCTGCTCGAGGACCTGGGAGTGACCGACCCCCGCATCCTCGCCGCGGGCGCGCTCGCCGAAACGATCGACCTCGAGTTCGCACTCGAGCCCCGCGAGATCGAGAACGCCCTCGGCCCCGAGATCCGTTCCCTCGTCGACCAGGTGCCCGTCCCCGCCCGCGCCGGCGATGAGCTCGTCGAGGCCCTCGTCATCGCCGACGAACCGATCCGCCTCATCGCGCTCGCCGAACGCATGGACCACGCCCGACACCTCCACCTCCGCCCCACCCACGAATGGCTGGCCTTCCACCAGCTCCACTGCCAGGTCTACCTCCCCATCGCCCAGCGGACCCACCCCACCCTCACCCGCCGCTACCGGTGGTGGTGCAACATGTTCCAGCACCGCTACCTCGCCGCGCTGGACCCGACCCCCTCCCCCGCCGGCCTCCTCCCGACCTGACACCCCCACCTGGCCCGCAAATCCGCACACCACCCCCCTTGCGACCGCCGCCCGACCAGTTACACTTTTTCGCCACGAACCACAACGAGTAACAGCTTTGACCACGAACCCGCCGGGGTTGAAGTCTTGTGGACTGGAGTGAGCGGCTGGAGGTATCGGAATGCCGTACGTGATCACGGAGCCGTGCATCGGGACCAAGGACGCGAGCTGCGTCGAGGTCTGTCCGGTGGACTGCATCTACGAGGGCGAGGACCAGTACTACATCCATCCGGACGAGTGCATCGACTGCGGCGCCTGTGAGCCCGAGTGCCCCGTCACGGCCATCTTCCCCGATACCGATGTGCCGCCCGAGTGGAGCGATTACATCGAGAAGAACCGGGCCTTCTTTGAGTAACCTCGGAGTCGCGCTCGGACTCCTCCTGGCGCTGGCCGGCTGCGCGCGCAGTAGAACCCTCGAGGCCCCGACGCCCCAGGCACCGGACCCCGGGCCGGAGATCACCGCGATGCTCCGCGCCTCGGCCGAATCCTGGAACCAGGGGGACCTCGAGGGCTTCCTCGACGACTACCTCGACTCGCCGCAGACCGCCTTCGTCGGGGGCTCGGGCGTCATCCGGGGACTGGACGAGATCCGGCGGCGCTACCGCGCCGGCTACTGGAGCACGGGCAGGCCCAGGGATCTCCTCCGCTTCGAGGACCTGGAAGTACAGCGGCTGGGCGCCGAGCACGCCCTCGCGATCGGACGGTACATCCTCTCCGATCCCGCGACGGACCAGACGACCGGGCACGGCGTGTTCTCGCTCGTGCTCGTCCGTACGCCCCAGGGGTGGAGGATCATCCACGACCATTCCTCGGCCGCCAACTAGCGCCCGGGTCTGGTCCTCCGACGAGCACCGGGCTCACAACCGCCGCAGCCGCGCAGCGACCGCCCGTAAAACGACGACGGCGCCCACCCTCGCAGGGTGAGCGCGCCGCCACTGTAGCCCTTCGCCCGGGCTACAACCCAGCCGCACGGATCGCGTCCAGCGACTGCCGGGCCGGCGCACTTTCGTCCGCCGGAATCTCCGCGCCCGGAGCCGACTTTTCCGGGCGCTGACGCGCGAGCAGGAGGCTAGCAGCGATCGCGGCAACGGCTACCAGACTGACACCCAGGGTGCGAATACGTCCTCCCGCGCTAGAGGTCGATACCGCCCGCCACGCGGCGGGCACCGCCCGGACCTCGCACGATCCGTGCCGGGTCCCCGGCGTGATCAAGCTACCAGCGTCCGGGCTCCTTTGCAATAGGTCAACGTATGGACTCCCAGAGCCGTGACCCGGGCACCGGGAGGCGGCTGGCGGCACCGGTCCAGCCCCTCTATAGAGGATCGGCATGATCTCCGAAGCGGTAAAGCGGGCCCTGGCCCGCACGGAAGAGCGCCTCTTCTGCTCAACGACCGTCGAGGGCCTGCTCGCTCGCCGGGAGGCAGGCTCCCCACTGCCAGCGGATGAGGAAGACCTGGCAGCGCTTGCCGCCGAGCTCCGTCGGGCGCAGGCGCCCGATGGGAGCTGGGCAGGGAGCCTGCTCCAGACTGCCGAGTCGCTCCTCCGGCTGGCCGACCTGCTGGAGGCGGCCGGGCGGCCGCTAGCCGACCCCGCCGCAACCCGCGGCCTCGCCTGGCTGAAGACCCGGCGCGGGGCGCCCGGCCGGTTCGGGGACGGCTGCACCCCGCGGGACCACGAGCTCGGCTTCTGCCACCACTTCCTCGGCGGCTTCTTCGCGCCCGGCCCCTCCGAGTCATCGCTCGAGGGCCTCGAGCTCGCCTGCGGCGTGCGCATCGAGCGCGATGCCTTCGCCCGGCTCGTCGCGTCCGCCGTCGCGCTCCAGAGCTCCCTGCGGTGGGGCGTGCGCGGCCCGGATGCCGAGCTGCACCTGGACGGGCTCCGCCGCATCGTCCGGCTCTGGGAACGCTGGGAGAACAGCATCTTCCCGCAACCCGTGCTCCTCGCCGCCACGGCCGCGCTGCTGGACGCCGAGCCGCCGAACGGGCACGGGAAGGCGCCCGACGAGACGATCCTGCAAGCCATCGCCTGCATC
This sequence comes from Longimicrobiales bacterium, assembly GCA_036564015.1. Classification (GTDB taxonomy): domain Bacteria; phylum Gemmatimonadota; class Gemmatimonadetes; order Longimicrobiales; family RSA9; genus DATCLG01. Next base: position 3,614 of record DATCLG010000207.1, on the reverse strand, counting down.
GCCGGCGCCCAGCGCGCCGACGGGAGCTGGCCCGACGCCGACGTCTTCCAGGTGCTCGACGTCCTCCACGCCGCCGCCGTGCGCGGCTACCTGACGAAAGAGGTCGCCGCGGCGATCCGGCGCACCGCCGACCTGCTGGCCTTCTCCCAGCAGGACGACGGCACCTGGGACGGCCGGAGGGCGGTGCCCCGCCGCACGCTGATCGGCTGGCGGACCCTGCACTTCGCCATCGACCACATGACCGCCGGCGCCCACACGCGCGCCGCCAACGGTTGACATCATGAGAAAGACGACTCGTCCTTTCCTGCTGGTTGCCGTGCTCTCCACCGCCTGCGCCATCGAACCGCACCCGGCGGACCTCATCCTGACCGGGGGCACCGTCTGGACGGGGGTCGCTGGAGCCGCGCCCGCCCAGGCCATAGCCATCCGGGACGGCCGGATCCTTCACGTGGGCACCGATGCGGAGGTCCTCCGCTTCCTCGGCCCGACCACCCGCCGCATCGAGCTGGACGGCCGCCTCGTCGTCCCCGGCATGGGCGACAGCCACCTGCACTTCATCAGCGGCGGCTTCCAGCTCCAGAGCCTCGACCTCCGTGATGCGAAGACCCCGGCCGAGTTCGTCCAGCGGATCGCGGAGTTCGCCCGGGGTCTGCCCCCGGGGCACTGGATCACCGGCGGGGACTGGGACCACGAGCGCTGGCCAGACGCGACGCTCCCCCACCGCGAGTGGATCGACCCGGTCACACGCGAGCACCCCGTCCTGATCAGCCGCCTCGACGGGCACATGGCGCTCGCCAATACGCGGGCCCTCGAGCTCGCCGGGATCACGCGCGAGACGCCCGACCCGCCGGGCGGCACCATCGTCCGCGACCCCAGGACCGGCGAGCCGACCGGCGTGCTCCGGGACGCCGCGATCGGGCTCGTGGGCCGGCTCATCCCGGAGGCGACGGAGGAGGAACGGGAACGGGCGCTCCTCAGCGCGCAGAGCCATGCCCTGGCGCGCGGCGTGACCCTGGTCCACGACATGGGGAGCTGGGCCGACCTCGAAACCTACCGGCGCGCCCGGAGGGCGGGGAAGCTCAAGATCCGCATCTACGCCTTCGTCCCGCTCGGGACCTGGGAGCGGCTGCGCGACTACGTGGCCAGCGAAGGGACCGGCGACCGGCGCCTGCGGTGGGGCGGTCTCAAGGGCTACGTGGACGGCTCGCTCGGCGCCAGCACCGCCTGGCTCCACCGGCCCTACGACGATGACCCGGCCACCTCCGGCCTCATGGTCACCGACAGCGCCGAGCTCGCCGCGTGGATCCGGGACGCCGACGCCGCCGGGCTGCACGTGGCCGTGCACGCGATCGGCGACCGGGCCAACGACTGGCTCCTCGACGCCTACGCCGAAACGATCCGGCGCAACGGCCGCCGCGACCGACGGTTCCGCGTCGAGCACGCCCAGCACCTCACGCCCGAGGCGGTCGGCCGCTTCGCGGCTCTCGACGTCGTCGCGTCCATGCAGCCGTACCACATCATCGACGACGGGCGCTGGGCCGAGAAGCGGATCGGCCCCGAGCGGATCCGGACCTCTTACATGCTCCGCTCGCTCCTGGACTCCGGCGCCCGGCTCTCCTTCGGCAGCGACTGGAACGTGGCGCCGCTCGACCCGCTCCTCGGGATCTACGCCGCCGTCACCCGCCGCACCCTGGACGGCAAGCACCCCGACGGCTGGGTCCCGGAGCAGAAGATCACGGTCGAGGAAGCGCTCCGCGCCTACACCGCCGGCCCGGCCTACGCCGCGTTCATGGAGAAGGAGCTCGGCACGCTCGAGCCCGGGAAGCTGGCGGACCTCGTCGTCCTCTCCGAGAACATCCTGACGATCGACCCGGTCCGCATCCCGGAGGTCAAGGTCGATTACACGATCGTCCAGGGCGAGGTCGTGTACGAGAGGACAGCGGTGGCGGGAAACTGAGGCCGGGGCGGCGCGTCCCGGGCCGGGCAGCGGGGCAGGGGAGGACGCGCCCTGTGCCCTGGACGCGTGCATCCCGCCAGCGTAGCATAAGGGGCGGCCGGGGTCCCGGCCGCCCCCTTTCACGCAGGGTCGGACGATGGCAGACGAACGCGAACTCGAAGCCGAGCTCGGCGGCAAGCCACCGCGCGCCTCGGAGTCCGTCATCAGCGAGCTCATGATGCCGAACCAGGTGAACAACCTGGGGCACGTGTTCGGCGGCGTCATCCTCTCGATGGTCGACCGGGTGGCCGCCGTGGCCGCGATGCGCCACGCCGGCCGGGTCTGCGTCACCGCGTCGATCGACCGGGTCGACTTCCGGGAGCCGATCTTCGCCGGTGAGCTCGTCACCTGCAACGCGCGCGTCAACTACGTCGGCCGGACGTCGATGGAGGTGGGCGTCCAGGTCTATGCGGAGAACGTGCTGACCGGCCAGCGGCGGCACACCAACACCTGCTATCTCACCTTCGTGGCGATCGACGAGCATGGCCGGCCCGTCCCGGTGCCGCGGCTGATCCTCGAGACCGAGGAGGACCGTCGCAGGTTCCACGAGGGCGAGCGGCGTCGCGCCGCCCGGCTCAAGCTGCTGGAAGAGCTGGGAGACACGTGAGTCCTGCCCGGCGGGAGGCTACTCCCGCTCCAGCACCATCGCGAACCCCATCGCCCCCGCCGCGCACACCGAGATGAGCCCGAGCCCCGCGCCCCGGCGCTTCATCTCGTTGAGGAGCGTGATGGTGAGCCGCCCGCCCGTCGCGCCGAAGGGGTGCCCCAGCGCGATGCTCCCGCCCATCACGTTGATGCGGTCCTCATCGGGGACCCCGACCTTCCCGGGCCTGCCGAGCTCCCGGCGGGCGAACTCGTCCGAGTCCAGCGCCCTGAGCGTCGAGAGGACCTGGGCGGCGAACGCTTCGTGCATCTCCACGAGGTCGATGTCCTTCATCGTGACGCCCGCGCGGTCGAGCGCCTTCGGGATCGCGTAGGCCGGGCCGAGCAGGAGCTGGCCTGCGGGCGAGAGCGCCGCGTACGCCCAGCTCCGGATGTACCCCAGCGGCTCGTACCCCAGCGCTTTCGCCTTCTCCTCACTCATGAGCAGCACCGCCGAGGCGCCGTCCGTCAGGGGCGACGAGTTGCCCGCGGTCACCGTCCCGTACCTCCGGTCGAAGACGGGCGGGAGCGCGGCCAGCTTTTCCAGGTCGGTGTCCGCGCGGATCCCGTTGTCCCGCGTCACGACCTCGGTGTAATCCGGGGGGACGTAAGTGGGCACGATCTCCCGCGTCAGCCGCCCGTCCTCGGTTCCCTGCAGCGCCAGCCGGTGGGAGCGGAGCGCCCAGCGGTCCTGCTCCGCGCGGCTGATCCCGTTCTCCTTCGCCATCCGTTCCGCGCTCTGCCCCATCGTCTCGCCCGTCGAGGGCTCGGCGATCGCCGGCGCGACCGGCTTCAGGTCCCCCGGCCGGAGCGACGCCAGCAGCTTCACCCGCTCCGTCAGCGTCCTGGCCCGCGAAATGGCGGTCAGGACACCGGCCAGCTTGCGGCCCAGCAGGATCGGGACGTTCGAGAGCGACTCCGCCCCGCCCGCGATCACCACGTCGGCGTAGCCGCGCGCGATCGTCTCCGCCGCAGA
>DATCLG010000206.1:0-1645 GCA_036564015.1 Longimicrobiales bacterium | reverse complement strand
CGCGCGAGCGCCGTGCGTTCGTTATCTTGCTGGCAACCCGATGCGTCATCTCCTTTCCCCGGCCGGACGGACCGGATCGCCGCCTGAACCGCGGTGACCTGCCCGGATGTCCTGTGCCCTGCGCCACGGCCGGCGGAGGGGAGCGCTGTCCTGCCAGCCTGGACCAACACGAAACTCCTGTCGCAAAGGAGCGAGACATGCCCTCCGGGAAGTCTTCCAACGAGTACGACGTCTGTATCGTCGGTTCCGGCGCGGGTGGCGGGATGGCCGCCTACGTGCTCACGCAGGCCGGCGCCCGCGTCGTCATGCTCGAGGCCGGCCGCGAATGGTACAGCACCCGCAACAGCACGATGCTGCGCTGGGTCTACCAGTCCCCGCGCCGGGGCGCATCGACGCGCGAGCGCCCGTTCGGCGAGTTCGACGCCTGCGACGGGGGTTGGGAGATCCCGGGCGAGCCCTACACCACGGCGCCCGGCACGCGCTTCGACTGGTTCCGCGCCCGGATGCTCGGGGGCCGCACCAACCACTGGGGCCGGATCTCGCTCCGCTTCGGGCCCGACGACTTCCGGCGCAAGAGCATCGACGGACTGGGCGATGACTGGCCGATCAGCTACGAGGACATCGCGCCCTACTACGATCGGGTCGACCGGCTGATCGGGGTCTTCGGCAGCCGCGAAGGGCTGCGCAACGATCCGGACGGGATCTTCCTGCCGCCGCCGAAGCCGCGTTGTTACGAGCTGCTCGTCAAGCAGACGTGCGATCGGCTCGGGATCACCTGCATCCCCGCGCGGCTGTCGATCCTGACGCGGCCGCTCAACGGCCGTCCGGCGTGCCACTACTGCGGCCAGTGCAACCGCGGCTGCGCGACCAACTCGAACTTCTCGAGCCCCGCCGTCCTGATCGAGCCGGCGCTCCGGACCGGGCGGCTGACCCTGATCACGAACGCCATGGCCCGCGAGGTCACCGTCGGCCGGGACGGCCTCGCCACCGGGGTGTCCTACATCGACAAGACGACCGGCGAAGACCGGCACGTCTCGGCCCGCATCATCGTGCTCGCGGCGAGCGCCTGCGAGACGGCGCGGCTGCTGCTGAACTCGAAGTCCAGCCTGTTCCCCCAGGGGCTCGCCAACTCGAGCGGCGTGGTCGGAAAGTACCTCACCGACACCACCGGCACCGACGTCGTCGGCTTCATCCCGAAGCTGATGGACCACGTCCCGCACAACGAGGACGGCGTCGGCGGCGGGCACATCTACATGCCGTGGTGGCTCGACAACAAGAAGCTCGACTTCCCGCGCGGCTACCACATCGAGGTGTGGGGCGGCCTGGGCATGCCGTCGTACGGCTTCATGGGCGGCATCCATCGGCACCCGGGCGGCTCGGGAGGCGGCTACGGGAAACAGCTCAAGGACGAGTACCGTCGCCTCTACGGCGCCACGATCGGGTTCTCGGGGCGTGGCGAAATGATCCCGAACGAGAACTGCTACTGCGAGCTGGACCCCGAGGTGGTGGACCAGTGGGGGATCCCGGTGCTGCGCTTCCACTGGAAGTGGAGCGACTACGAGTACAACCAGGTGAAGCACATGCAGGAGACCTTCCGTACCCTGATCGCGGAGATGGGCGGCGTGCCGCTCTCGCCGATGCCGAC
>DATCLG010000205.1:0-54807 GCA_036564015.1 Longimicrobiales bacterium | reverse complement strand
CCGGATACGGTGTCCGCTCCGCCGGATTTCCCCTCCGCTCCGCCAGATTCCCCGGCGCCCGCCCCTCTCCGCCTACTCCGCCCCGGCGCGGAGGCGGGTCCAGATCCGGTCGTAGACCACGCGGGCGGGGCCGACGTCGCGCAGGAACTCCAGCCGGTCGAGCAGCGCGCTGTCCGGGTAGACCGCGCGGTCGGCACGGAGCTCCGGGTCGACGAACGGTAGCGCCGCCGCGTTCGGCGTCGCGTAGCGGGTGAAGTTCGAGAGCCGCGCACCGATCCGGGCGTCCAGTAGGAAGTTGATGAACACCTCCGCCGTGTACCGGTGCGGGGCGCCGGCCGGGATCACGAGGTTGTCCGTCCAGACGATCGCCCCTTCCTGGGGGATCAGGTAGCGGATCGCGGGGACCTCGGCCTGCGCCATGAGCACGTCGCCGCTGTAGTTGTGCGAGACGACGACGTCGCCGCTGGCCAGGAGGTCGCGCGCCGTGGCGAACGGCGCGTACGTCAGCACCCGGGGCCGCTGCGCGAGCAGGAGGCGCTCCGCCTCGGCCAGCTCCCGCTCGTCCGTGCTGTTCGCCGAGTAGCCGAGGTAGAGGAGCGCCGCGCCGATCGTCTCGCGCGGGTCGTTCAGCATGGCGAACGGCCCGAGCGCATGGGCCGGGTCGAAGACCAGCTTCCAGGAGGCGAGCACCCGGTCCGGGTCCCGAACCCGATCGGTCCGGACGCCCAGCCCGCTGGTGCCCCACTGGTACGCGACGGAGTACCGGTTCTCCGCGCCGAACGGCAGGCTGCGGAAGCGCGGGTCCAGGTTCACGAGGTTCGGAAGGGTGGTCGTGTCGAGTGGCTGAAGGAGGTTCTGCTCCTTGAGCACCTCGACGGCGTAGTCGGACGCGACGGCGAGATCGTATTGCCCGATCCCGCCGGCCTTCAGCTTGGCGATCAGGGCCTCGTTGTTGTCGTAGTAGTCGATGACGACCCGGACGCCGTACGTCCGCTCGAACTCCTCCACCAGCTCGGGGTCCAGGTAATCGGGCCAGATGAAGATGTGGAGCCGGTCGCCGAGCCGGGCGCTTTCGACGCGCAGGTTGTAGGCCTCGATCACGGGCGGCCGGTCGGCGGGGTCCGGGCGGCAGGCCAGGAGCGCGGTCGCCGCGACGACGGCGAGGATCCGGAACGCGAAGCGCCCGCGGTAGCGGAGATCTGGCATCATGGTTCTCTCGTGGGTACGACCGAGTCCTTCCTCTCCGCCCCCGCCCGCTGCAGCCGGAGCGCGAGGGCGACGAGGAGGAGCGTGAAGACCAGCATCAGGGTGGAGAGCGCGTTGATGTCCGGCGTGACCCCGCGCCTGACCATCGAGTAGATGCGGATGGGGAGGGTCGAGGCGCCGGCGCCGGCGGTGAAGTACGTGATCACGAAGTCATCGACCGAGAGCGCGAAGGCGATCAGCGCGCCCGCCAGGATCCCGGGTTTGAGGAGCGGGAGCACGACGTGTCGGAAGGCGCGGACCTGATCGGCGCCGAGGTCGCGCGCGGCCTCGAGGAGAGCGGGCGGGAACTCCTGGAGCCGCCCCCGGACCACCAGCGCGACGAACGAGACCTGGAACGAGATGTGGGCCAGGATGATCGAGAGCCGGCCGAGCGGGATGTGCGCGGCGACGTAGAACGCCAGGAGCGAGACCCCCATGAGGATGTCCGGCAGCACGACGGGCAGGAAGAGCAGGAGCTCGACCATGCCGCGGCCGGGGAAGCGGTAGAAGTGGAGTCCGACGGCCAGGAGCGTGCCCAGGACCGTGGCCACGAGGGTGGAGGGGATGGAGACGATCAGCGTGTTCACGAGCGCGGCGGCCGTCTCGGGGCTCTGGAAGAGGCGCGCGTACCAGCGGAGGGTGAAGCCCTGCCAGGCGGCGCTGAAGCGGGAGTCGTTGAAGGAGTACAGGACGAGCACGGCGATCGGGGCGTAGAGGAACGCCACGACCAGCCAGAGCACGACCCGGCTCGCGCGTCCGGTCGTCACAGGACCCGCTCCTGTCCGGCCTCGCCGCCGAAGCGGCGGTAGAGCAGCAGTGCGCCGATCACGAGCGCCATGAGGGCGATGGCGAGCGCCGAGGCGAACGGCCAGTCCCGGACCTGGAGGACCTGGTTCTCGACGACGGTGGCGACCATGAGCGTTTCGGCCCCGCCGAGGAGGTCGGGCGTGACGAAGGCGCCCAGCGAAGGGATGAAAACGAGGACGCACCCGACGACCAGGCCTCCCCGGATCTGGGGGAGGATGACGCGGCGGAAGGTCTGCCAGCGGTTGGCGCCGAGGTCCCGGGCCGCCTCCACGAGCCTCCAGTCCATGCGCTCGAGCGCGGCGTAGACGGGCAGGACCATGAACGGGAGGTAGGTGTGCACCAGCCCGATCACCACCGCCCAGGGGGTGAAGAGGAGGGGCAGGGGGGCGTCGATGAGGCCAGCGGCCTGGAGCAGCGTGTTGATCACCCCTTCCCGCCGCAGCAGGACGATCCACGCGTAGTTCTTCACCAGGAGATTCATCCACGACGGGATGATGAGGAGCGCGAGCATGGCGGCCTGGCGGCGTCGGTCCATCGCGCGCACCGCGGAGGCGACGGGGTAGCCGAGGAGCAGGGAGATCGCCGTGGTGAGGGCGGCGTACCCCACCGAGCGGGCGAGCACGGCCAGGTAGACGGGATCGAGCGCCCGGCGGTAGTTCTCGAGCGTGAGCGCCAGCTCGACGTCGCCGCGGGGATCGTTGACGGCGAGGCTATAGACGACGATCAGCGCCAGGGGCGCCAGGAAGAACAGGAGCAGATAGAGCAGCGCCGGGCCGACTGCCAGCGCCACCGCCTTGCGGTCCCGTTCGACGCTCATGGCGTGGACCTGCGATCTACGGGATCGGGACCGTCGTCGGGGGGCAGCACGATCACGTCCTCCGGGCGGACGCGGAGCGTGACCGTTTCCCCTTCCAAGAGGGGGAGCGCGTCCCGTCGGGTCGGGAGGTGAACCGACAGCAGGAGCGGGCCGACTTCGACCAGGCATTCGATCGTCGGCCCGGCGAACGTCGTTCGGCGCAGCCGGCCGATGAGGAGATTGGGCCCGCCGTTCTCCTCGGGCCGGCAGAGCTGGATCGCCTCGGGGCGCACGGCCAGGGTGAGCCGCGCCCGCTCGCGGAGCGTCTCGGGAGGACTGGCCGTCTGGAGGTAGAGGCCATCGGCCACGCGGATGCAGCCGCCCTCGACCACGCCGTCCAGCAGGTTCGCCGCGCCGAGGAACTCGGCCACGAAGCGGTTGGCCGGCCGGTGGTAGACCTCGTGCGGGGTGCCCACCTGGACGAAGCGCCCCGCGCGCATGACGGCCACGCGGTCGGCCATGCTGAGCGCTTCGGCCTGGTCGTGGGTGACGTGGAGGAAGGTGACCCCGGTTTCGCGCTGGATCCTCCGCAGCTCCTCCTGCATGGCGAGGCGGAGGCTCTTGTCCAGAGCGCTGAGCGGCTCGTCCAGGAGGAGGACCTGCGGCCGGTTGACGAGCGCGCGGGCGAGCGCCACGCGCTGCTGCTGGCCGCCGGAGAGCTGCCGCGGGTAGCGGTCGGCCTGCTCCTCGAGCCGGACCAGGCGCAGCGCCTCCTCCGTTCGCGCGCGGATCACCTGGGCCGGCTCTTTCTTCATCCGCAGACCGAACGCCACGTTCTCCCGGACGGTCATGTGGGGGAAGAGGGCGTAGTTCTGGAAGACGACGTTGACGTTCCGTCGTTCCGGGAGGACGCCGTTCAGGCGCTGGCCGTTCAGGATGATCTCGCCGGCGGTGGGCTCCTCGAACCCTGCGACGAGGCGGAGGAGGGTGGTCTTCCCGCACCCCGACGGGCCGAGGATGCAGAAGTACTCGCCGCGGGCGAACGTTTCGCTGACCCCGCAAACCGCTGCCAGGTCGCCGAACCGCTTGTGCAGTCCCGCGATCTGAAGAATCGCCGCGGGGTTGGCGCTCGTCATCGGCTGGCAACGAAAGTCTGGAGTGAACGCTACTTCTACCGTTTGCCGACCGGTGCTTTGCTCGAGCTCCAGGCTCGAAGCCGGAAAGATCGATAAGTTGCGCGAAAATAGCAAGATCGGCCGGACGGTGTGTCGGATCGTCCGGCGGCCAGTCGTCGGGCTGCCCGGGGCGCGTGCGCGCGGGCGCCGGCTATCTGTGCGTCAGGCGCTGAGTGGGCGGGTCGCGGCCGATCTCGTACTGCAGCGCCTCCAGGGCCGCCGCCAGGTAGACCAGGGGCGCGTTCCAGTTGATCGCCACCTCGTTGGACGCGTACGAGCACACGTCGTCGACGTATGCCTGGCCGGGCGCGGTGGAGGGGTAGGTGGTGCAGCGGTCCTGCCGGGCGGGATTCGGTCCGCCCACCAGCCAGCCCGGGACGGGCTCCGGCACGCCGTCGGCCTGGGACGGGCGGTGGTGGGGGTGGCGGGGAGTGCGGTGGCCGAACCCCGTGACGAACGAGTAGCCCGTCGCGTTGCGGCCGAGCAGATAGTCCAGGTTGGACAGGGCGTGCCGCAGATAGGCCGGGTTCCCGGTGAGCCGGTACGCCTGGATGAGCGCGATGCCCTGGTTCGCCGCGACGGAGTTGCTGCCCCAGACGAAGTCGCGGGGTGCGCCCATCGGGGTGCGGTAGGCGCGCTGGCTCGCACGATGCACCAGGGAGTCGGCCGCGGCGATGAGGGCACGCTCGATCGCCTGCACGGTAGCGGCCGACGTGGGCGTGAGCCGGTCGCGGTGGCGGACCAGCGAGTAGTAGCCCAGGGTGCGCACCTGGATCCACGATGGCAGCGGGGCGCTGCCCTCGGGCGCGAGAGGCACGGCGAGGAAGAAGCTGTCCTGCCGGGTCGTCACGTACAGCTCGGCCGCCGCCCAGGCGAACTCGTCCCGGAGGTCGCGATCGCCGTACGTCCCCGTGTGGATGTCCGGATCGAAGCGTTCGTTCATGCGGTCCTGGTCGTAGACCACGTCGGGGTGGCGGCGCGCCCACGCCCAGGCGCGCAGCGCCGCGGTCAGCGTCGAGTCGGCCAGGCCGGGCAGAACGTGCTCGAAGCGCCGGAAGATCCGGCTGGCCTGCGCCATGACGGCCGCGAAATCCAGGGTGGCGGCCGTGCTCTTCTGGACCACGTAGCGCGTCGCCGTCGCCTCGGCGGGCATCACCATCCCGGAGAAGTTCGCCTCGGTCAGCTTGTGGTAGACGCCCCCGTCGTGCGGGTCCTGCATGGTCAGCATCCACCGCAGGTTCCAGAGCACCTCGTCCAGCAGGTCGGGCAGCGCGTTGCCGCTTTCCGGGATGCCGGCGTCGAGGGTGGCCACGTAGGCGGGGAAGTCCTCGTAGAGCGACAGCAGGGTGGCGACCGTGATTCCCGAGTTGACCACGTACTTGTTGTAGTCGCCGGCGTCGTACCAGCCGCCCGGTGACGCGATCACCGAGCCCTCGGGCCGTTCCCGCGTGGCCGCCGAGGCGTGGATGCGGATCTGGTCGTCGGGGTGGCCGGCGGGGCGGCTCCAGGGCCCCGCGTAGGCCGGCGGGAGCGCGGTCGAGGCGCGGTTGAAGTAGAACGCCTTGAGCGCGCCGCGAGCCAGCGCCTCATGCACGCGCGGGCGGATCTCGAAGGGGTGCGAGTAGCCCTTCCCCGGCACCCACACCACGTAACGCCCGGGCCGCTCGAGGGCGGAGAAGTCGGCGACGCGCAGGGTTTCGGGCGAGAAGTCCGACACGCGCGGCTCGCCGAGGCGCCCGGCGAAGAGGGTGTCGCCCAGGTCGGGCGTGGTGACGTAGAACTCGTCCCCGGATCGCCCCACCACGACCGCGATCTTCGGGGCGCCGGGGTAGAAGCCGATCTGGTTGAGCCGGATCTCTTCGCTCGGGCGCTGCGCCTGGATCGGAGAGGCCAGGAGGCTGAGCAGCGCCGCGCCGATCAAGACGTTCGAGGCACGGGGCATGGCGGTGGTCCGGTGGATTCGAGAGACGAGATCAGAAGAGAAGGACGCTCGGCTTCGACCGCCGGCGCTGGCCGGCGCCGGCCCTCGGGATGCGCCCGGGTCGGCGCGGGCGCCCCGGGCGTGAGCGCGCTACGGTCGCGCAGTCGCGACCACGGCACCGGCGGTGCGCGTGACACGCGCGCTCCGCCGGTGCATAGATGCGCCGGATGAGCGCCGGGCGCAAGGAGGCTGTGCGCGGGCGCAGGGGGCGAAAAAAAGCCGGCCAGGTGGCCGGCTTTGTCGACGACGGTCGGGGATCACAGGTTGGCGGCGGGTGGCTCGGCCCCTCCGGGCCCGCCCGCCTGCGCATCTCCGCTCCCGGCATGGGTGATCCTCGGTGGACTGGTGTGGACCCTGGCCACGACGGCCCGGCCGATGGCGCGACCCTGGACCACCCCATCTTCGATCGCGTCCCGATAGTGGATCCCGCCGTAGAGCCGACTGATCGCGGCCTCCGCGGCCGCCTCGCGGAAGGACCTGAACGACCTCGGCGCGATCCCAAAGGGGAGCTCCGTGTCATCCGTGAAGGCGAATTCCTCCCCCAGCAGGTCCGTCAGGACCTCGGCGGCCGCGGTCGAGATCACGCTGTGCCCGCTCGTGTACTCGGGGAAGGGGGGCGTCTGCAGGAGCGGCTCCCAGGTCGGGTCGATCCGCTCCTGGATGACCGTCACCGGCCGCACCCGCACGCTGCGGTACTTTTCCCTCCAGTTGCTCACGAAAGCATCCGAGAGCGCGATCGCCACCCGCGCGTACGCCTCGGCGGACCGCATCATGTCCGCGCCCGTCTGCCGCATGGCGATGGCCGTGATCCCCATCCAGTGCCCGCCCGGCGTGATCTTCTTCGCCGAGGACATGAAGTGGCCCTCAGGGTACACGGTGAAGGGGTTACAGTCCCAGAAGCCTGCGATCCACCGCTGCTCGGGGGTCAGGTTCTTGCCCGTCTCGTAGACCTCCATCACCAGGCGGTAGAAGGGGCTGCCCTTCCGCATGTCGTACGGAACGGGCGGAGGCGGCACCACCTCGGCGGCGGAATCCAGCACGAACGGCCGCAGCATCCACCAGTTCGGCTCCACCGCGTCCATGTAGCCGGGGGGCGTGGGCACCCAGAGCCCGGGCTCGTGACGGATCTGCAGCCGCGGCGCCGCTCGGGCCAGCTTGATGTTGTCGGTGGCCGCCCAGTCCAGCACGTGCCGCGCGACCGCCGCGCCGTACTCGAACGAGCGCTCGAGCACGCGCTTCGGGATCCCGTTCTCACGCAGACGCCGGATGAGGGTGTCGCGGTGCGCCGCGACCTTCTCCGGCGCGAAGACCAGCGCCTCGGCCACCGTCAGGAACGCGTTGACCCCGGCCAGCGGCAGGAGGTACTCGACCCCGGGCTCCGGCTCCGGCACCGGCTGGAGCTCGTTGAGCTGGCCCGCCAGCGAGCGGTAGCCCTCATGGCCGTGCCGCAGCGCCTCGTACGCGGCGACGCTCGAGTACGCATACGTCCGGGCGGCGACCGGCGGGCTCGTCACGCTCTGCATCATGGCCTCCGTGACCGCCCAGACGGCGGCGTGCAGCAACTCGGGGTCGCTGGCCACGCCCGTGTAATCCCGCGACGGCTGACTGCACCCGGCGACCAGCGCCAGGAGGATCGCTACGCGGAGCCGTGGTATGAGCGTTCTCATAGTGGTGCGCACCTCTCGACGTTCGTTTCGCAGAGGGAGTGTATGCTCTCGCCGTCGCTGGTGGTTCTCCGGCTCGCTGACGCGCCCTATCCCGCCATGCGACGTTTCCCCGCGCCTCAGAACCGGATCGTCCGCCCGCTGCCCTGGCAATCGTATATGACGACCTCGACCGCGTTCGCCGGGATCTCCAGGTACCGCGACGACTGCGAGAGGTACGTCGAGCCGTAGGTGAGGTCCTGCCGCCGGGTCCCGCCGTCGCGGAGCGTGATGACGGCGTAGGCGTCGAGCGGCTCCACCCGCAGGCGCCGGACGGCCTCGCCCCCCGCGGCCCGCGCGAAGACCCTGAGGCTGTCGGCGTTCTGCGTCGCCAGAATGAGCGACCGCCCTTCGTCCAGCAGCACCTCCGCGATCGCCTTGGCGTCGCCATCCACGAAGAAGCCGCTCCGGTTGCCGTCGATGTACTCGAACCGCCCCTTGCCGTCCCCGCGCAGGATCCCGCCGGTCAGGGCATCGTACCAGCCGGCCTGCGTCTCCGTCGCGTACGAGTTCCCGACGATCAGCACGTCCAGCCAGCCATCGCCGTCGTAGTCGCCCACCTGCATGCCGAAGATGGGCGCCGCCTGGGCCCGGATCGGCAGCGGCCGGATCGCGAAACGGCCACCTCCCAGATTCTCCACGTAGCTGCTCGCGAAGGTGACGACCTCCGCCACGTACGCGCTCCGGCGCTCCTTCTCGGAGAGCGTCCGCTCCACGGTCGCCCTGGCGTAGTCGATGTAGCGGGGGAAGCGGCCCTTCATCGCGATGATCTGGTCGATGAGGGCATCGCGCCAGGCGACGGGGTAGCTCTTGTCGCCGATGTAATGGAAGAGGATCGGATCGAAGCTCCCGTTCTGGTCGAAGTCCGCGGCGTAGACCCGGAACGGCCTGTCAGGGCTGGCCTTGAACCGCGAGTTCAGCCCGCGGTTCCCCGCCACGTAGTCCACGTCGCCGTCGTGGTCGAAGTCGCCGGCGGCCAGGCTGTTCCACCAGCCGCGGGTGTCACCGAGCCCGGTCGTCGCGGTCGCGTTGGTGAAGCGGCCGCCGTCGTTCCGGAAGAACGTGAGCGGCATCCACTCGCCGGCCACGATGAGGTCGGGGTCGCCGTCGTTGTCGTAATCGCTCCACAGCGCGCTGGTCACGAGGCCCACCTCGGCGAGGCCCGGGGCGACCTCGTCCGTGACGTCCGTGAACCGCACCGGGCCGCCGGGACGGGAGTCGTTGCGCAGCAGGTAGCTCCGTGCGGGGAGTGGGTACTTCCCTGGCACGATCCGCCCGCCCACGAAGAGGTCGAGGTCGCCGTCGCCGTCGTAGTCGGCGGCGACGACGCTCGAGCCGCTGGCATTCTCCCGGGGGAGCGCGTCTTCCGCCCGCACCAGGCGGCCCTTGCCGTCGTTCAGGTAAAGCCGGTCCTGGTAGAGCCCGTCTCCGGCGATGAAGGCGCCGCCGCTCACGACGTAGAGGTCGAGGTCACCGTCGCCATCGGCGTCGAAGAAGAGGGCGCCCATGTCCTCGTAGTCGGTGTCGCCGGGCAGGGTCTGGCGCGTGAAGCGGCCCGGCGACGTCTGGAGGAAGAGCTCCTTGGCGAAGCCCCGGTCCGTGCCGAGATACACGTCGTCCAGGCCGTTGCCGTCCACGTCCCCGACCGCGATCCCGGGCCCGTTCTTCGAGTGCTTGTGCGGCAGGAGCGGCGTGTGCTTGAAGTCGGCCACCTCTCGCTCCTGGTGCCGGAACGTGAGACCGCCACGATCTGCCACCTGCCGGAACAGCGCCGCCGGCCGGGCCTTCTCCGCGGGCCACCGCTCGCGCGCGTCCGCGTGGTCGACCCGGATCACCTGGTCGGCAGGCACGCCCGTGAGCAGCTGGTAGCTGCCGTCAGGCCAGTAGACCTCCACCGAATCCACGGTCGAGACCGCGCCCAGCCCGAAGTGGACGATCGGCTCGACGGTGGATTTGTAGCCACGGTAGGGCGAATGGTAGTGGTACTGCTGCTGGCCCCCGTATCGGATCACGACGCGGGTGCCCAGCGCGTCCCGGTTGCCCGGCGGCCCCTGCAGCGCGATCCGCAGGTAGTGCCGGTTCGGCAACCGCTCTCCGCGATTCTCGAAGAGGAAGGCCGGACCGTCGATGTTGTTGACCACCAGGTCGAGGTCGCCGTCGTTGTCGAGATCCGCGTACGCGGCCCCGTTCGAGAAGCTGGGGATATCCAGCCCCCATTCTTTGGTGCGGTCCGAGAAGGTGAGGTCCCCGTTGTTCTTGAAGATGTAGTTCGGGATCCGGACCTCGGGGAGCTCCATCAGGGCGTCGAACAGCCGCTTGTGCCGCTCCTCCGAGCCCACCGGCAGGCCCGACCCGTACCCGTAACCGTAGATGTAGTCGCCACTCGTGACATGCCGTTCCTGGGTGTAGACGATGTAGTCCAGGTTGGTGACGTCCCGCCGGTACCCGTTGCTGATGAAGAGGTCCCTCAGCCCATCGTTGTCGAAGTCGGCGAAGAGCGGCGCCCAGCTCCAGTCGGTCTCGTGGACGCCAGCGAGCTGGCCGATCTCGCTGAAGGTGGGGTGGCCGTCCGGACCGGGCCCGTTGTTGAGCTGGAGGGTGTTCCGCATGTACTGCGGCTGGTACCCCATCTGGAGCGCCATGTGGAACCGGTCGTAGTTGCTCCCCCCGACCATCATCTTCTGCCTCAGGTTGTCCGGCGGGAGCATGTCCAGCACGATGATGTCGTCCAGGCCGTCGTTGTTGTAATCGGCGATGTCAACCCCCATCGCGTTGTGGGTCTGGTGCTTCAGGTACTGCGCGGCCCGGTTCGTGAACGTCCCGTCCCCGTTGTTGATCCAGACCAGGTCGTTGCTGAGGAAGTCGTTGGCGGCGTAGATGTCCGGCCAGCCGTCCTGGTTGAGGTCGCTGACCGCCACGCCCAGCCCGTATCCTTCGATCAGGATCCCGGCCTCGCGGGAGACGTTCGTGAAGGTGCCGTCGCCGTTGTTCCGGTAGAGCCGGTCCGTGCTGGCGGCCTCGCCGTTCACCCGCTTGGGGCGGATCAGGTTGCGGTTGGTTTTCTCCAGCGCGTTGGTCAGCAGGTAGAGGTCCAGGTCGCCGTCCCGGTCGTAGTCGAGGAAGGCGGCATGGGTGCTGTAGCCGGTGTCGGCGATTCCGTAGGCCTCTGCCTGCTCGACGAAGCGGGGAACGCCGTTCTCGTCCGCCCCCTGGTTGACGAACAGCAGGTTCGCCCGCTGGGCCTCGGGGACGTTGCCCGCGACGCAGACGTAGATGTCCAGCCACCCGTCCTGGTTGATGTCGACCATCGCCACGCCAGTGGCCCAGACCTCGGTTCCCACGCCGGCCGTCTGGGTTACGTCCTCGAAGCGGAGCCCCCCGCGGTTCAGGTAGAGGCGGCTCGAGACCAGGTTGCCGGCGAAGTAGATGTCCTGGAGTCCGTCGTTGTTCAGGTCTCCGACGGCCACCCCCGCCCCGTTGTACAGGTAGTCGAAGAGGTTGGGGTTGAATACGGAGTCGTCCTCGATGAGCGTGTTGGCGAAATCGATCCCCGTTTCGTCGGGGGAGCGGAGCTCGAAGAGCGCGGGCTCCCGCGTCGAGCCGCAGCCGATCGCGGCGAGCAGCGCCGCGGCGAGAATGGAGTGCCTGGTCATGGACAAACGCGGTGAACGGGTACGCACGTCTCCCGCGCGACGGGCACGAAAAGGCCTGCCGGCCTGCCCGCGCTGCCGGGCGCAGGGTTCGGATAAACCGAAGATCAGGACGCCCCCGCCCGAGGCGGGGAACGGGGTTTTCGGCTCGCGAGGAATCTCCCCACCACGCCCGCACGACCCGCACGGGTCACGGGCCTGGAGCGGGGGAGCAGGACTCGAGTGACTCCAGGCAGTTGAACACTCGCAAATTGGCCCGGTCGATTCGGCTTGTCAATGGTCTTGAGAAAACCGGGCGCGTGGTCTTCGGGGTGCGGTTCGTGCTCGTTTGCAGGGAACGGAGCACGTCGCCTGCTGCCTGCTCGGCGGCCGCCGACGCAGGCTCCCGGACCGTTCGCATCGAGCCCGCAAAAAAAGAACGCGGCGGATCGCTTTCGCGACCCGCCGCACCGCCTCCCCTCAGTAGCCTTCGTTCTGTTGCAGGTTCGGGTTCAGGTCCAGCTCCCCTTGCGGGATCGGCTTGAGCAGGTGCTTCTCCTGCCAGTTCGCGTTCGCCTCCGGGTAGGTCCCGAAGTCGATGTCCGTCTTGATGTTGATGAGTCCGGCGCGATGCCAGCGCACGAGGTCATCGTAGCGGTGACCTTCCAGCGCCAGCTCGACCCGCCGCTCGTGCATCAGGTGCGTCCGGAACCAGTCCAGGGGCGCACCGGTCGAGGGCACGTCCGGCAGCAGGTCGGCTGGCGCCGGCGTCCCGTGCAGGATCTCGTACGTCTTGCGGGCCCGGGCCCGGACCTGGTTCACGAGCTCGGCCGCCCGCGCCACGTTGCCGTTGCCCAACAGCTCGGCCTCCGCGAGCATGAGCAGGACATCCGCGTAGCGGATGATCCGGAGGTTGTTCGTCGACAGGTTTTCGGGGTACCGGTTCGGGTCGAACGGCCGGTTGTACTTCGCCGGCGTTGAACCGGTGCGCGACCACAGCTCCGGCTGATGGGTGATCGGATTGATCTGGTACGGAACCCCACCGTAGTCCTCCCCCGTCGAGTACATCGTGTAAAATTTGCGCGGGTCGCCCGGCTCGAACTCCGCCTGCAGCCCCGGCGTGATGTCGATCTGGCCGTAGCCGTGCCCCCACGCTTTCGGCGCGCAGCCGCCGCCGGTGCCGTAGAAGCACGAGGGACTCACGTAGATCGGCCAGGCGTGGCCCGCCGCACCGCCGGTGTCCGTGGTCCCCCACGCGTTGATGTTGTCGCCCTTTGTCGCCTGGATCTCGAAGAGCGACTCGGCGTTGTTCTCCGTCGCCTCCCGGAAGTTGTCGCCGTAGTCGTCCATCAGGCGGAAGCCGCCGGCGAGGACCTGCTGGAAGTGCTGGATCGCCTCCTGGTACTTCGCCGGCTGGTTGAACCATTGCGCGCGATAGAGCTCCACCTTCCCGAGGAGCGCGAGCGCCGAATACTTCGTGGCCCGGCCCTTCTCGCTGCCGTAGTCCGCCGGCAGCTTGTTCGCGGCGTCCTCCAGATCGGCCTCGATCAGGTCCCACACCTCTCCCGGCTGCGAGTTGCCGACGTAGGTGGCCCCCACGCTCCGGGGCACCTCCGTGATGATGGGAACGTTCCCCCAGTTGCGGGCGAGGAGGAAGTACCAGTACGCGCGCATGAACTTGGCCTCCCCCTCGTAACGCGGCTTGTTGTTCTCGTCGGTGAACCCTTTCGCCTTGGGCAGCTGGTCCAGGACCACGTTCGCTCGCATGATCCCCTTGTAAGCATTCTCCCAGACCCAGGCGAAGTCGTCGTCCACCGGGCTCCAGTTGAAGACGTCGTTCTCCCCGTTGGGGTCGCGGTACTGGACGTCGTCATCCGGCTGGAGGAAGCCGTTCCACCAGCCCCGCCCGAACTGGTCGTAGGTGAGGTTGAGCAGGGTGGAGTAGGGCGCGAGCGTCGCCGCGTCGAAGTCCTTCTCGGTCTGATAGAACGTCTGCTCGGTCAACGAGCCCAGCGGCTGGGTGTCGAGGAGGTCGTCACACCCCGCGAGCAGGAGCGCGCAGCCGACCGACACCCCGATAGAACGTGCGATTCTTCTCATGTTCGTACGCGACAGGGTTGGCGTGCAAACGTGTCCGCCGTCCCCGGAACGGCCAGGTCCCGGGGACGGCGGACGGCCACTCAGAAGGTCGTGCTCACTCCGATCTGGAAGATCCGCGGCTGGGGCAGGTTGCCCGTGTCCCGGCCCGCATCGATCTGCCGGTCGTTGCGCGAGCGCACGAAGTCGATGCTGGTGGTGAACTCCGGGTCCAGCCCCTTGTACGGCGTCAGCGTGAGGAGGTTGGTCGCCGCCAGGTAGACGCGGGTCTCCCTGGTGCCCAGCCACCCGGCCGGCAGCGTGTACCCGATCTGCAGGTTCCGCAGGCGGAAGTAGTCGGCATCCTCGACCCAGCGGTCGGAGAAGCGATCGTTGTCGTTCGGGTCGTCGACGGTCGCCCGCGGCATGCGGTTGCTCGGCCGGTCCGGCCGCCACCGCTCCAGCACCGCCACCAAGCGGTTCGCGCCGCCGCCGACCACGGATTCGAGGCGCTGCCGGACCTGGTTGTACTTCTGGACCCCGCCCACGCCGGTGAAGAGCGCCGCCAGATCGAACCGGCCCCAGGTGGCGGTCACGCCCAGGCCGTAGTAGTAATCGGGGATGGATTTGCCGAGATAGGTCCGATCGTCGGGGGTGATGAGGCCATCCGGCTTGTTGGTCAGCCTCCCTTCTTTGTCACGCCCGTGGATGTCCTGGAAGCAGACGTCGCCCGGCTGCGGCTTGCGCCCGCCGAGGGTCATGTCCAGCGGCGCCGCATCGGCTTCCGCCTGCGTCTGGTAGATCCCGCACGTCTTGTAGCCGTAGAAGTACCCGATCGGGTACCCCACCGCCGTCCGTTGATTCTCGACGAACGCGTACTCCTCGATCCCCTCCGCGAGCGAGACGAGCCGGTTCTTCACCGTGGTCAGGTTAGCCGTGACGCTCAGGCCGATCCGACCCGGCAGAACCGTGTTGTACCCCGCCTCGAACTCGAACCCGGTGTTGCGCACCAGGCCGCTGTTGACCGGCGCGCCCTCGGGGAAGCCCGAGATCTTCGGCAGCGGGAGGTTGACGAGGAAGTCCTTGGTGTCTCGCCGATAGTAGGTGGCCGCGAAGGTGAACGCGTTGTCGAAGAGCCCGGACTCGAACCCGAAGTCGATCGTCTCGCTCGTCTCCCAGACGAGGTCCCGGTTGACGAAGTTCCTCGGCGCCGGAGCCTTGACGACGGTCTCCCCGTTCAGCCCGTAGTCCGGGGTAATGTCCACCTGGAACAGGTGCGGGTACTCGTAGCTGTCGTTCGGGAGCGTCGAGTTGCCGAGCTGGCCCCAGCTCCCGCGCAACTTGAGCTCCGAGATCCACGGCACGTCGAAGAACGACTCCTCGCTGATCCGCCACCCCAAAGACACGGCGGGGAAGGTGCCCCACCGGTTCTCCGGCGCGAACGTCGAGGCGCCGTCGCGCCGCACCGAGAGGGTCAGGAGATAGCGGCCCGCATAGTTGTAGCTGGCCCGGCCGAGGAAGCCGACGAAGGCCCGTTCGCCCGCCCACCCGGCCGGCGGGCTGAGCAGGTCGCTGCCGGCGGCGGGGACTTCCCGGAACCGCGGGTCCGTGCTGATGAAGTTCGTCATCTCGATCTGCGTCCCGCTCCACCGGGAGCGCTGGATCTCTGCGCCGGCCACGAGGTTGAGGTTGTGGCTCCCGAAGGTGCCCGCGTACGTGAGCGTGTTCGTCCAGACGAGGCCGTAGCCGTCCGTGCGCTGCTCGACGTTGGTGTCGTTCCGGTCCAGGCCGATCTCGTCGCGGGTGTAGGACGGGTTCCAGCGCGTGTCCCGCGTGGCGGTGTAATCGATGTTCCCTTGCGAGCGCAGCGTCAGCCCCGGCAGCAGGTCCACCTCGCCGTACAGCCCGCCCAGGACCCGCGTGTGCCGGTCGATGTTCTCGACGATCTGGTTGAGCGCGGGCTCGTTGCCGAACGTCAGGCCTGCCGCCGCGAACTCCTGGTTGCCGGTGTAGCCGTACCGGTTGCCGGGGATCGAGCCGTCCTCATCCCGGTACCGGAAGAACGGCGGCAGCGAGAGCGCGTTCGGCATGAGCTGGCCGTTGAAGCCGTTCTGCTGCCCCCGGATCACCCGCTGGTTCGAGATCGAGAAGTTCTCGCCGAACCGGATGCGGTCGGTGACGCGGAAATCCGTGTTCACCCGGAAGCTCAGGCGCGTGAGGTCCCACTTCCTCACGATCGCGTCCTGCTGGAACAGGCCGCCCGAGACGTAGTACCGCACCTGGTCGGTCGCGCCGGAGACCGAGAGCCCGTGGTTCATGATCGGCGCGTTCTCGACCGCGATCACGTCGTGCCAGTCCGTGTTGCGGGAGAGGAGCGCTTCACGGTTGGCGGCGAGATAATCCGGAAGGCGGCGGTACTCGCTGTCCTCGGGCGTGTAGCCGAACTGGCGGTTGAAGTTGTCGTACGACTCCTGCGCCAGCTCGAACCATTGCTCCGAGTTGAGCATCTCGTAGCGCTTCGGGAAGTTCTGCACGCCGACGTACCCGTCGTACCGGATGGTCGGCTTGCCGAGCCTCCCGCGGCGCGTCTGGATCAGCACGACGCCGTTCGCCGCCTGCACGCCGTATATGGCTGCGGCGGAGGCGTCTTTCAGCACCGAGATGCTCTCGATGTCCGCGGGGTTGATGGTGGCCAGGGGGCTGCTCGTGGCGTTCTGGCCCCGGCCGACGGGCACGCCGTCGATCACGAAGAGCGGCTGGGTGTTCCCCACCGTCCCTACGCCGCGGACGCGGACGGCGACCGGGGCGCCCGGGACGCCGGACTCGGGCTGGATCTGGATGCCGGAGACTCGCCCCTGGATCGCGACTTCCGGGCTGGCGACCGGGACTCGCCGGATCTCCTCCTCCCCCACGAGGCCGACCGATTCGGTGAGCGTGACCCGGCGCTTCTCTCCGTAGCCGATCGCGACGATCTCCTCCAGCTCGATCGCCTCGGGGGCGAGCACGGCGTCGACGACGGCGCGCCCGGCGATCGGCACCTCCTGCGTTGCGTAGCCGACCTGCGAGAAGACGAGGGTGTCGGCCGCGGAGCGCGCCGTCAGGGTGTAACGGCCGTCGGCGTCGGAGAGGGTGCCGATGGTCGTCCCTTTGACCACGACCTGCACGCTGGCCAGCGGCTCACCGGCGCTCGAGGTGACTCGCCCCGACACCCGGTGCTGCGCCTCCGCTGCCTGGACCTGCACGAGGAGCAGGCCCAGGCTTCCGAGTAATGCTGCCACCAAGCAACGCATACGCGAGCTCCTCCGTTCGACGAAGCCCCTTGCTTGCTCCGCTCTGTCGTCATGGCCAACCGTTCCGGCCGGTAGGGCACGTCCACCGGCCGACGGCGTGGAAACCGCCGCGGTGACCTGGATTCGTTCCGACGCACGTTTGGCTGGAAGTCCGGGTGCGCACCCCCTTTCAGACGGTGGTCGTGACTGGAGGCAGGACCCTGAGCGCACCGAGCCCGGGCTCGCTCGATCAGCGCGACCGCGTCGCCTCGAAGCCGGACGGTGTCTCGGGGGGTCCTGGACGAGATCGGATGTGGACCGATGACATGATGGGGCGTACGTCCCGATTCGTCAAGACGATTGAATTGAGTGATTAGGGGCGGGCTGCGGCCCACGTCGTGTCGAGGGACACCGCTCCGGGACCGGCGTGCGTTCCAGCCCGGCCGGCGTCCGTTCCGGGCACGAGGCAGCCGCGAAAATCAGAAGGAGTTGCGATGGTGATCCGCCGGCGCGGGGGCTCTGCTCAGGGGTCGAAAGGCGATCGTGTTCCGCGGTCCGCAGAGGGGGACGCGCAGGCCCCGTGACCGACGCTCGGAGGGAGGCCCTACCTCGAGCGCGGCAGGCGGGAGGCGCTCGCCGGCCGCCGTCGAGCGTCGCGGGAGCGGCGACGGCGGAGCGACTGCGCGCGGAAGGATCCGCGGAGGAAACATGCCGCCGTGGCGTGCGGTGTGTCCTCCCGGTGCGTGGAACGTGGTCGCTGGAAAGCGGGCCGTCTACGCGACGGCTGCCCTACGGCCGGCACACGGACCGGCGTGGAAACCTCGACGATCCGAGGACGGATTCCATCCACGATCGTGATACAATTCCTGGCATACGAAGGGCGGACGCCGGGGAGGAGGACGGGCACCGCTACCCGGATGGTCTGGTCCACCTCGTTCCGTTGCGGTGTAGTGGACGCTCCCCAATGTCTCCCCGTCTGCCGAGCAGTGACGCAACCCTTGCCGGGCGGGGGAGGCACGCGTACATGTGGATCCTAGCGACCGTTGCCATCTCCTGGCGATCGACTGGGCCGGCGACTCAGAAACGGAACCCCGTTTCGGCGCATACAGCCCCGGGGCAGCGAACCGCCCCGGGATCGAGGACCAGCTCTCGAAGATCCGCGGCGTGCCTCACTTCCTGAGGAGCGGTCGCGCGCCGCGACACACCGCCGACCCGGGCACCTGCGAGGTCGACCCACGAGCCGAAATCCGGCCGCACCTGGCCAGGCGATCTCCGATCCAAATAAGCCGCGACGTTGCCACCGCTGGATCGATCGAGGAAACGCGATGATCGAGCGGAACTCGTTTCAGAGGCTGCGACTCCTGTGCATGGCCCTGGCGTTGCTCCTGGCGCTGGGCGCGTGCAGTAACCCCTTTGGAGTCGAACCCGACGAGCCACTCCTGTGGACGCCGGAGGAGAGCTACGAGGTCACGATCGAAGGGGGGCGCGCCTGGGCCACGATTCCCTACATCTTCACCAACGCCACGGGGAAGACCGTGTACGTGGTCGGCTGCGGGTGGCCCACTTTGGAAAAGCGGGTGGCCGAGGGGTGGTTGCCGGTGTGGACTAACCGGCTTTGCGCGGGGGTGCTGGGGCCGCCGATGGTGATCGAAGCGGGAGCCATCTACTCGGACACGCTGTTCTTCGAGACCGACCGGGTGTCCTCGCCGCTGCCGGGCGCCGCGGGCATCACGCCGGGGGCGACATACCGGCTGCGCTGGACCCGCGTGTTCCACAATTACGACCCGGATAGGCGACTGGACTTCGGCGACCCTCTGCCCGAGGCGCAGCGCGTCTCGAGTCCGTTCACGCTCCGGCTGGCAGAGTAGCGGCATGGAGCCGCTGGGGCGCTGAACACCGAATTGCGCGACCGAAGGGCCGCTCGGGCGCTCGAAGACGGCGGCTCCGGCGTCGACCTCGACGCCGGAGCCGCCGACATTCGTGAGTCCCGGCGGATCCTACTCTGCCGGCGCCGTGACGGGCGTCAGCGTGTTGGCCACGTACCCGTGCTCCGCGATCATGGCCGCGCGGCGCCGGTAGAAGTCCGGATCTTCCGGGGCCCAGGTGGCCAGCCCGTCCACGTAGCGGTTGCACATGCAGAACACCGCCGCGATGAGGACGGTGTCGTGGATCTCGAGATCCGTGGCGCCGAGCGCGCGGGCGCGCTCGATGTCCTCCGCGGTCACGTTCTTCCCGCCGAGCTGCACCTTCCCCGCGATGGCGAGCAGGGCCTTGAGCTTTTCCGAGATGTCCGCCGTCGTGTAGTCGCGTTTCACCTGCTGCACGAGATCTTCCCGGCCGCCCAGGTGGTGCGCGGCGATCGCGCCGTGGATGCTCTGGCAGTATGCGCAATCATTCCTCGCCGAGACGTAGGTCGCGATCAGCTCGCGTTCGCCCGGCGAAAGAGTGTGAGGGCCACGCAGCAGTATGTCGACGAGCTCGTTGATCGGCCTGGCCGTTTCGGGACGGTACTCCATCAGCCCGCGGATTCCGGGGATTCCTTCCGGCAGTGCGATGTGCGGCATGGTCATTGCTCCTTCTCGCGCAGGTAGCCCCGATGGGCCAGCATCCGGCCCTGGAGGCGATGGGCTTCCCGGGACATCTCGGGCACGCCCGTGGCCGTGATCCAGCGGTTGTAGAAGTTGAAGAGCGCGCACGTGGTAATGGCGTAGTAGATCGCTTCGTCATCCCACCCGCAGGCCCTCAGCTCTTCGACGTCCTGACCGGTCACCGCGGGCAGGTTCGTCGTGACCTTGGCGGCGAAGCGGAGCAGGGCCTTTTCTCGCGCATGCAGGGGAGCCGAGTCGAGATCGGCGAGGACGCTGCGGACCAGCTCCTCGCTGCCCAGGAGCTCGGCGGCGGCCGCGGCGTGCGCTTCCGTACAGAAGCGGCATTCGTTCAGGTGCGAGGTGTACGCCGCGATCAGCTCGCGCAGCCCGGGGCTGATCGAGGTCGGCGTGCGGAGTACTCCTTCCGTGAAGCGCGCCAGGTGGATCGTGAAGCGCTCCTGGAAGGCGAACAGCTCCCAGATCTTCGAGTACTCGACGTTTCGCGCGCGGGCGTTCTCGACCAGGCGCCTGTAGACGCCCGGCTGCAGGTTCTCCTCTACGGCCGGCAGGTGAAGGCGCCTGGAGTGCGCCACCGGGTGGGTTCCGGAATGGACGGGCATGGGGCCTCATCGCTCGAGGACCGTGTCCGAGCGGACTGCAGTCCCCGGAATGCTGTATCCTGTAGCGGCTCTGGTCCGAGTCGCGATGGTGGGCTGTCAGAGAGGCTGGGGACCGCGCGGCTGCGGAAGGCTGCGACGCGACCCCGGCGATTCCCGCGAGCGGCGCCGGGGCCGGAGGTCGCGGGAGCCCCACGTGGGGCAATGATCGTGGTGGCGGTTTGTTCTTGTCAAGAATTTTGATGGTTGGGCGGACAACGTCCACCTGACGGGTGGATGGGCGTGAAGGCCGGGATGGGGAGGGCGGGGAAGGGGAGGAGCTCCTCGATCGCTTGCGGCCGGCGAGCTCTCAGGGAGCGGCGCTCGGTTGCCAGGTTCGTGCAGGAGGACGTTCGAGACGCGCGGGCTCGTCGACGGCGGCTCAGATGCTCACGCCCCCGGTCGACGCCCGCGCGGCCTCGCTCAGGACTCCACCGGCGCCGCCGCGCCGTACCGTGTGGCGACGTAGTCGTCCAGGATGCGGATGAACTCGTCCACGAGCCCGTCGCCCCGAAGGGTGGTGAAGAGCCGGCCGTCGACGTACACCGGGGCCTTGGGCTCCTCGAAGGTGCCCGGCAGGGAGATGCCGATGTTCGCATGCTTCGACTCGCCCGGGCCGTTGACCACGCAGCCCATGACCGCGACGCGCAGTTCCTCGACGCCCGGGTAGCGCTGGCGCCATTCGGGCATCCGTTCGCGGATGTAGGACTGGATCCGCTCGGCCATCGTCTGGAAGAAGGTGCTCGTGGTGCGGCCGCAGCCCGGGCAGGAGGTGACCTGCGGCATGAAGCTGCGCAGCTCGAGCGACTGGAGGATCTGCTGCGCGACGTGCACCTCCTCCGTGCGGTCGCCGCCGGGGCGCGGCGTCAGGGAGACGCGGATCGTATCGCCGATCCCCTCGTTCAGGAGGATGGCGAGCCCCGCCGTGGAGGCGATGATCCCCTTCGTCCCCATCCCCGCCTCCGTCAGCCCCAGGTGCAGCGGGTAGTCGCAGCGGGCCGCCAGGCGGCGGTAGACGTCGATCAGGTCCTGGACGCCGGAGACCTTGGCGGAGAGCACGATCCGGTCGTGCGGCAGGCCGATCTCTTCCGCGAGCCGCGCGGACCGCAGCGCGCTCTCGACCATCGCCTCGAGCATGACCTCCCGCGCGTCCAGCGGCTCGGGGCGACGGGCGTTCTCGTCCATCATCTCCGTGAGGAGCTGCTGGTCGAGCGAGCCCCAGTTCACGCCGATGCGGACCGGCTTGCCGTACTCGAGCGCGGCCTCGATGATGACGCGGAAGTTCTCGTCCCGGTGCTTCGAGCCCACGTTCCCGGGATTGATCCGGTACTTGGCCAGGGCCCGGGCGCACTCGGGGTACCGCGTCAGGAGGAGGTGGCCGTTGTAGTGGAAGTCGCCGATGATCGGGACCCGCCTGCCGCGCTTCTCGAGGAGCGCGACGATCTCGGGCACCGCCTGGGCCGCCTCGTCGTTGTTCACCGTCACGCGGACGAGCTCGCTCCCGGCGGCGGCGAGGGCCTCCACCTGCCGCGCCGTCGCCTCGGCATCGGCAGTGTCGGTGTTCGTCATCGACTGCACGACGATGGGGTGGCCGCTCCCGATCGGCACCCCACCCACGTTCACCGTCACGGTCTGTCTGCGCGCCTTCGCGGCCATCTCGCTCCTCTTCCCTCCACCTTCGCCGGGTCCACGCTACCACGCGGGGCAATCTACGATGATACCCCCCGCCGGACCAAGGGTGCAGCCGCTCAACGGCTCTCAACCCCGGTGGGCAACCCGCCGGGCGTGCTCCGCCAGCCCCCGCAGGGCCGCCTCCAGGTTCTCCACCAGGAGGGCGATGTTGTAGTCCCGGTCGCGGATCTGCTCGAACCCCGTCTGGTGCACCTCCAGCCGGGTGCCGTTCTCCACCGCCGTCAGCCGGAACTCCAGCCGCGCCGGCCAGTTCCTGGTGAACGAGAAGACGAGCCTGGCGGCGGGCACCAGCTCGACCACCTCGCCCTCCACCCGCCCGTACAGCGGATCCACGAACGAGACGCGCCCGCCGACCCTGGGCTCCAGGACCACGTCGTCGATCGCGGCGAACCACTCCTCGATCGCCCGCGCGTCCGTGAGCGCGGCGAACACCCGCTCGGGCGCGGCCTCGATCACGACCTCCCGGCGGACCTCCTCCAGCGGCTGGTACAGACGCAGCACGTTGCCCTCGCTGTCCAGGAACGCCTGGTCCCAGCCGACGCCCAGGAAGCGTTTCTCCCCCACCAGTTGCACGCCGCGCCCGGCCAGCGCCTCGCGCGCCCGGTCGAGGTCCGCGACCTCCAGCCAGAGCCATACCCCTTCGGGGTCCGGCTCCGGCATCGGCGCGCTCCGGCCGTGGATCCCGAGCTGCGTCCGCCCGGTGTCGAAGATCACGAAACCCTCCTCCTCGTACAGCACCGGGAAGCCCAGGATATCCCGGTAGAAGTCCCGTGCCCGCGCCACATCGGCGGCCGGGAGCGCGATCAGGTCATTCGCCCGGCGGATCATTCGCTCCTCCCATGGCTTTCGTCTCCACGTGGTGCTTGAGGGCTTCCAGGTTGTCCTGCCACAGCCGGTCGAAGCCCGCGACCCAGCTGCCGAACACCTCGCGGATCCGGGCCCGTTCCAGCGCGTAGTACCGTTCGCGGCCGGAGCGTCGCTCGCGCACGAGCCCCGCGTGTTTCAGCACCCGCAGGTGTCGCGAGATCGCCGGCCAGGAGACGTCGAAGTGCGCCGCGATCTCGCCCGCGCTCCGCTCGCCCGTTTTCAGCAGCTCGAGGATCTGTCGCCGGCGGCCGTCGGCCACGGCGCGGAAGGCGTCGTCCTGCATGCCCGATGATTAACGAAATGGTTAAATATTGTCAAAGAGGACGGACGGGCCGGAGAGGGGTGAGGCCGGTCAGGGCTCGAGTTGCAGCCAGCTCTCGATCGGTTCGGTGGACTTCACCACGTGCATGCCGGCCTCGGCGAAGCGGGCGAGCGCCTCCTCGGCCTGGGGGGTGAAGTCGAAGAGGAAGCTGCCCGGCCGCTCGGGGTCGGGCACGGCCACGGGGGACATGCAGTCCTCGAGGATATAGACCTTGCGGGCGAGCCGGGGCTCGACGCGGGTGAGCAGGTCCTCGATCGTGCTGCGGACGCAGTGGCTGGCCGCCTGGCCGGCGATGATGACGGCGTCGGAGGCGAGGAGGCGTTCGAGGAACTGGGGGTTGGGCTCCTCGAGGACTTTGCCGTCCCAGGTCTTGGAGACCTCGGGGCCGAGCGCCGAGTAGTACTCGGTGAGGGGGTTCGTGCCCTTGACCTCGGTCCAGTCCTTGGCGACCCGAGCGTAGGCGTGGAACATCCGGGCCTCCTGGATCACGCCGGCCAGGGTGTGGCCGGCGCTGCCGAGGATCACGTGGGGCGGCCAGAGGTAGAGGCGGTACTTGCCCGCGCGGGCGAGCTCCTCGCAGTAGAACTCGACCTGGCGGAGCAGCCAGGAGTAGTCGCCGCTGGCCAGCCAGTCGGCGAGTGCGGGGTTGGGGCGGAGGCGGCCTTCGCGGATGTCCTCGACGGTGACCTCCTGGTGTGGCCGGGGCGGTGCGCCGTCGGGGCCGAGCCAGAAGGCGGGGAAGAAGATCTGGTAGGGGAAGTGGGTGTCGAGCGTGCAGGTGATCCCGGTGATGATGCCGAGGTTGCGGTAGATGAAGCGGGCGATGCGGTCGTTGTCCTCGATGGCTCCGCGGCCGCTCCGGCCCCCGACGTAGAGGGCTCCCTCGGGGAAGCAGAAGTCCTTCTGGAGGTCGATGAGGAGCAGGTGGATGCGGATGCGGTCGAGGGCGGCCGGCTGGATGCCGTGCTCGGCTCGCCAGCGGATCGCGGCCTCGAGGAGCGCCTGATGGTCGGGCTCGTAGTCCCAGCGGCTGGCGTTCTCTGGGTTGTAGAAGGGGGGAAGGGGGAGTTCGGCGGGGGTCAGTTTCACGGTGGTCATGCGTTCTCCTCCCGGCTGCGACGGAGCGAGGCCCTGGCGCTATTGTACGACGTCGAGGGGTTTGATGGAAGGCGTGGTGTGGCCGGGGCGCTGGTCTCTCGCTATATTTTCGGGTCCTCGTGATCGGACCGTGACCGGGCCGCCGTGCAGGGCGGGAGGAGGGACCATGCTGAAGGAAGGGGATCTCGCACCGGACTTCGAGCTCACTGCCGACGATGGCGCGCAGGTCCGGCTCTCGGACTATCGGGGGCGGAAGGTCGTCCTCTATTTCTATCCGAAGGATGACACCCCGGGCTGCACGGTCCAGGCGTGTGGGGTTCGGGACCGGTTCCGGGAGTTCGAGGCGCGGGGCGCGGTGGTGCTGGGGGTGAGCCCGGACCCGGTCGACTCGCACCGGGCGTTCCGCGAGAAGTACGGGCTCCCGTTTCGTCTGCTGGCGGACACGGAGCATCGTGTGGCGGAGGCGTACGGTGTGTGGAAGGAGCTGTCGTTCGCGGGGCGGAAGTTCTGGGGCAACGAGCGGACGACGTTCGTGATCGACGAGGAGGGTCGGATCGTGCGGGTCTTCCCGCGGGTGAAGCCCGAGGAGCACGTGGACCAGGTGATCGAGGTTCTGTGATGCGGGGTGGGGAGCTGGCGGGTTTTCGGGACTGGCGGCGGGCGCGGGTGCGGGTTCCGGCGAGCACGTCGAATCTGGGCGCCGGTTTCGATGTGCTGGGCCTGGCGCTGAACCGGTACCTGGAGGCGGAGTACGAGCCCGGGCCGGGTCCGTTGCGGCTGGAGCGTCGGGGCACGCTGGCGGCGCTGGCGGGCGGGCCGGGCGAGGATCTACTGGTCCGGGTGTTCTGCGCGTACCTGGAGCGGCGGGGCGCGGCGGTGCCGGGCGGGACGTTGCGGGTGGAATCGGAGATCCCGGTGGCGCGGGGGCTCGGCTCCTCGGCGACGGCGGTGGTGGCGGGGATCGGGCTGGCGATGCTGGCGGCGGGGAGGGAGGTGGATCGGGAGGCGGCGCTGGCGGAGGCGGAGGGGTGGGAGGGGCATCTGGACAACGTGGCGCCGGCGCTGTTCGGGGGGCTGGTCGCGGTGGCGAAGGATGCGGAGGGACGGGCACGGGCGTTCCCGTTGCCGCTGAGCGGGGAATTGGGTTTTGCGTGGGCGGCGCCGGGGGTGGAGGTGCCGACGCAGAAGGCGCGGGCGGCGCTGCCGGCGAGCGTGGCCCACGCGGTGGCGACGCGCGGGCTGGGGCGTCTGGCCGCCCTGATGCGGGGTCTGGCGACGGGCGACCCGGAGCTGCTGCGCATCGGGTTCGAGGATGAGCTGCACGTGCCTTACCGTCTTCCGTTGATCCCGGGCGCGACGGGTGCGTTCGAGGCGGCGCGGGAGGCGGGGGCGTGGGCGGTGACGATCTCCGGCAGCGGCTCGGGGCTGATCGCCGTGTGCGCGCCGGAACGGGCGGCGGAGGTGGCGGAGGCGATGGCGGAGGCGTTCCGGAGGGTGCCGGGCCCGGAGGGTGTGGTTTCGTTTGCGGCGCGGCCCGATGAGCAGGGGATCCGGGTGGGGGGTGTGTCGGCCGCGGTCCCCTCTTGACGCCGGCGGGCAGGCGTAGTAGATAAAAGGAGTATTTTGCGTCAACGCTCGGGACGAAGGATGATGGCGAGCACGCTTCGCAGCCGCTACACCGGTATGGGTACTACCACTACCCGGCTCTCGACGGGAGGCGGCGTGCTGGTGTGCGCGCAGTAGCAGGCGCAGATAGACGATCGACAACAGACGCGGCCTCTCGAGAGATCGAGGGGCCGCGTTTCGTTTGGCCCCCTTTCGGAAGATCGGGCATGGCACTGGTAGTCCAGAAATTCGGCGGGACGTCGGTCGGGTCGCCGGAGCGAATGCGGGCGGTGGCAAGGCGGGTGGCGGCGGCGCGGGCGCGAGGTGATCGGGTCGCGGTGGTGGTTTCGGCGATGGGGGACACGACCGACCAGCTGCTGGAGCTGGCCGCCGCGGTCGCGCCGGGGGCGGCCGCGGTCCACAGGCGGGAACTGGACCAGCTCCTGGCGACGGGGGAGCAGGCGGCTGCGGCGCTGCTGGCGCTGGCGCTGGAGGAGGAGGGGATCCCGGCGGTCTCGCTGACCGGGGCGCAGGCGGGGATCCGGACGGACGGGGTTCACGGCTCGGCGCGGATCCGGAGCATCGGGGCGGAGCGGGTGCGGAGTGCTCTTGCGGAGGGTCGAGTCCCCGTGGTGGCGGGCTACCAGGGCCTTTCGGACGAGGGGGCCGTGACGACGCTGGGGCGTGGGGGGAGCGACACGACCGGCGTGGCGCTGGCGGTGGCGATAGGCGCGGACCGCTGCGACATTTTCACCGACGTGGACGGGATCTACAGTGCGGACCCGCGCCGCGTCGCGACAGCCTACCGTTATGAGAGGCTGAGCTATCGGGAGGCGTTGCAGCTCGCGCTGGCCGGTGCGGGGGTGTTACACCCGCGTGCTGCGTCGCTGGCCGCGAGCTATCGCCTGCCGTTGCGCGTGCTTTCCAGCATGAAATCCGGCCCCGAGGAGGGCACCGTGATCGAAGGAGAACATACCATGGAAGGTCCTCGCGTTCTGGGCGTGGCCGCGACCACCGGCGTGGTTCGTCTGGTGGTCGAGGAGCGGGGTTCGAGCGTGGCCCTGGTGGCGGCCTCGCTCCGGGCCCTGGCGGAGGCCGGTGTTCCGGTCGACCATTTCGACGAGAGGCGGGCGGGGGACGGCGCGAGGCGTTTCGTTGCCCTGGTCCCGCAGGCGTACGCGGCGGAGGCGGCGCGGGCGGTGGCGGGGGCGCTGGGCGCATCCGCGCGTGTGGTGCTCGAGGAGCCCGTGGCGCGGGTGACGGTCGTGGGCACGGGGCTCTCGGCGCACAGCGCCGGGATCGCGAGCGCGCTGCAGCGGCTGGGGCAGGAGGGGATCGAGCCCGAGGGGCTCGGGATCACCGAGCTCGGGCTCACGCTCTACGTCGAGCCGGGGGCCGCGGACCGCGCGGTCGCCCTGCTGCACGAGGCGCTGGTCGAGCCCCCGGTCCGGGTGGCGAGCCGGCCGGTCCGAAAGCGTAGCCCGCGGCGTGCGCCCGTGGCGCGCGCCGCGGCTTCCGGGAGGTCGGCATGAAGGTCGGCGTCGCGCTCTACGGTGTCGGTGTCGTTGGCGGCGGCCTGGCCGAGATCGTGGCCGCCCGTCGGGCTGACCTGCTCGGGAAGCACCACCTGACGCTCTCCTTCCGCCACATGGTGGTGCGGGATCTCGCTCGCCCGCGTCCACCGGCGGTGGACCGCTCGCTCCTGACCACCGATCTCGAAGCCCCACTCGAGGACCCCGGCGTCTCCATCGTGGTCGAAGCGATGGGCGGGCTCGAGCCCGCGGGCACGGTGATCCGCCGGGCGATCCGGGCCGGTAAGCACGTCGTCACTGCCAACAAAGCCCTCATCGCCGTCCATGGCGCCGAGCTCGAGGCGCTCGCGGCCGAGCACGGCGTCCTGCTCCGCTACGAAGCCTCGGTGGCCGGCGCGATCCCGGTACTCCACGCGCTGCGCGGGGCCCTGGTGGCGAACCGCATCGACCGCGTGCAGGGAATCGTCAACGGCACGACGAACTACATCCTCACTCGCATGGCCGAGGACGGGCTCGACTTCGAGTCCGCGCTGCGCCAGGCCCAGGAGCTGGGCTTCGCCGAGGCGGACCCCAGCGCCGACGTCTCGGGCCTGGACTCTGCGCACAAGCTGGTGATCCTCGCCCGTCACGCGTTCGGTCGGTGGTCGAGCCTGGACGACGTCACGGTCTGCGGCATTACGGGCGTCACGCGTGAGCAGCTCCTCGATGCCGCTCGGGAGGGCCAGGCCCTGAAGCTGGTGGCGGAAGCCCGGCGAGTGGATGGCGAGATCCAGCTCCGCGTCGGCCCGACGCTGGTCCCGGCCGACTCCCCGCTCGCCCGGATCCGCAACGAGATGAACGCCGTGCTGATCGAGGGCGATTTCGCCGGGCCCCTGGTCTTCATGGGCGCGGGTGCGGGGGCGTTCCCCACCGGCTCCGCCGTCTACGCGGACCTCGTCGAGGTCGCGCTGAGCCACCTGAATCCGTGGATGGGGGCGGTATGGCAGGAGAGAACCAAGGCCAGGGTGTGATCGCCCGGTACGCGTCGCTGTTGCCGATCACCGAGCGCACGCCGCGCCTGACGCTCTGCGAGGGAAACACGCCTCTCCTCCACGTGCCGCGCCTGGCGGAGTGGGTCGGCGTCGCGGAGCTCCATCTCAAGTACGAAGGCGTCAACCCCACCGGCTCGTTCAAGGACCGGGGCATGGTCGTGGCCGTGGCCAAGGCCGTCGAGCGCGGGGCGGACACCGTGATCTGCGCCTCGACGGGGAACACGGCGGCGAGCGCGGCGGCGTACGCGGCGCGGGCCGGGCTGACCGCCGCGGTGCTGCTCCCCAGGGGCAAGGTCGCGGCCGGGAAGCTGGCGCAGGCGCTGGTGTACGGCGCGCGCGTCCTCGCGCTCGACACGAACTTCGACGGCGCGCTGGACCTGGCGCGGGCGCTGGCCGAGCGCTACCCGGTCGAGCTGGTGAACTCGGTGAACCCCAACCGGCTCGAAGGGCAGGCGACGGCCGCGTACGAAATCTGCGACGGGCTGGGCGACGCGCCCGACGTGCTCGCGCTCCCGGTGGGCAACGGCGGCAACATCACGGCCTACTGGCTCGGCTTCCGGCGCTACCACGAACGCGGCCGCGCGAGCCGTCTGCCCAGGATCGTGGGGGTCCAGGCCGCCGGCGCGGCGCCGCTGGTGCTGGGCCGGCCGGTCGAGAAGCCGGAGACGATCGCGACGGCGATCCGGATCGGCCGGCCGGCGAGCTGGGACACGGCCATCGCGGCGGCGCGCGACTCCGGCGGCGAGCTCCGCGCCGTCACCGACGAGGAGATCCTGGAGGCGTATCGGGCGATCGCCCGTCTGGAGGGCATCTTCTGCGAGCCCGCCTCGGCGGCCAGCATCGCGGGCCTGCGCGCCGCCGTCCGCGAAGGGCGGGTGGACCGTGCGAGCCGCTGCGTCTCCGTCCTGACCGGGCACGGGCTCAAGGACCCGGACACCGCGCTCGAGGCCGGGTTCCAGGTCGCGCAGCTCCCGGCGGACGCGACGGCCGTGGCCCGGGAGATCGGTTGGGAACGATAGCCTGGGGGCCGGGAATGAAGCTCGAGTTCGAAACCCTGTCGCTCGAGACACGCCACCCGTTCCACATCGCCCGGGCGGCCGCGCCGCCCGCGCGCCAGTCGGTCTGGGTCCGCATCCGGGACGACGAAGGCAACGAAGGGTGGGGCGAGGCCGCGCCGACGGCGTACTACGGCGAAACCGCGGACACCGTCGTGGCCGCGCTCTCGCGGCTGGCCGAAGTGCTGGAACGGGCGCACGATCCGTTCGCGCTCGAGGCGATCGAGCGCGCCTGCGAGCACGCCCTCGGCCGCAACCCGGCTGCCCGGGCGGCTGTCTCCGCCGCGCTCCACGACCTCGTGGGCCGACGGCTGGGCCTTCCGGTGTGGAAGCTCCTGGGGCTGGACCCGGCCGCCGCGCCGCTCTCTTCCTTCACCATCGGCATCGACGAGCCGGAAGTCATGCGGGAGAAGGTCCGCGAGGCCCGGCACTACCCGATCCTCAAGGTGAAGGTCGGCACCCCCCGCGATGAGGAGATCCTCGCGCTGATCCGTGCGGAGGCCCCGAAGGCCGTCCTCCGGGTGGACGCGAACACCGCGTGGACGGTCAAGGAGGCGATGCGGAAGCTTCCCATGCTCGAGGCCTACGAGGTGGAGTTCCTGGAGCAGCCGCTTCCGGCCCACGATCTCGAGGGCCTCGCGCTCCTGCGCCGCCGCTCGAGCATCCCGATCATTGCGGACGAGTCCTGCCAGGTCGCCGCGGATGTGCCGCGGCTGGCGGGCGCCGTGGACGGCGTGAACATCAAGCTGGCGAAGTGCGGCTCTCTGCGGGAGGCGCTCCGGATCATCCACGCGGCGCGGGCGCACCGCCTGCAGGTCATGCTCGGCTGCATGGTGGAGAGCACGCTGGGGATCGCCGCGGCGGTCCAGCTCGCGCCGCTGGTCGACTACGTGGATCTGGACGGCGCTGCGCTCCTGGCGAACGACCCCTTCCGCGGCCCGGGCCTGGAGCCGGACGGGCGGTTGCGTTTCAACGCGGAGCCGGGCCTGGGCGTCTCGCGCGCGTGAGTTCCCCGCTTGTCGTTCTTTTCTGACGATCCTTCGTCTGATTCGGATTGTGCCCCGGTGTTTCGCCTTGTGCGCGGGGCGATGGCCGATTATTGTTCGGGTCATGGCGAAGGGGGGCGTATGATCGACGAAACGGATCGGCGGATCCTGGCGATTCTTCAGGAGGAGGCGCGGACGCCGAACGCGGAGATCGCGCGGCGGGTGGGGATGGCGCCGTCGGCGATCTTCGAGCGGATCCGGAAGCTGGAGGAGCGGGGGGTGGTACTGGGGTACGAAGCGCGGTTGAACCCCGGGGCGTTCGGGCTGGGGCTGGTGGCGTTCGTTTTCGTGCGGCTGGAGGGGCTGGCGGCGGACGGGGTGGCGGAGCGTCGGCTGGCGGAGATGCCGGAGGTGCAGGAGGTGCACCACATTGCGGGGGAGGACTGTTTCCTGGTGAAGGTGCGGGTGGCGGATGCGGAGGCGCTGAGGCGGTTGTTGCGGGAGCGGATCGGCGGGATTCCCGGGGTGCATTCGACGCGGACGACGATCGTGCTGGGGACGGTGAAGGAGACGGGGAAGCTACCGTTGACGGGGGAGGAGGCGCGTGTCTGAGGGAGAGAGAGGCGGGCCCTCGCGGGCGCTGGTGATTGCGGCGTTCGCCGCGGTGTATCTGATCTGGGGCTCGACGTACCTGGCGATTCGCTTCGGTCTGGAGACGTTGCCGCCCTTCCTGCTGGGGGCGGCGCGGTTCCTGGTGGCCGGCGCGATACTCTACGGGTGGGCGCGGTGGCGGGGCGCGGCGCGGCCGTCGCGGGCGGAGTGGGGCGCGGCCGCGTGGATCGGGGCGCTCTTGCTGCTGGTCGGGAACGGGGCGGTGGTGTGGGCGGAGCAGCGGGTGGCGAGTGGGGTGGCGGCGCTGCTGGTGGCGACGGTGCCGTTCTGGATGGTGGTGGTGGAGGCGGTGCGGCCGGGTGGGGTGCGGCCGAACCGGCGGGTGAAGGTGGGGCTGGTGGTGGGGCTTTTCGGGCTCGCGCTGCTGACGGGCCCCGGGCAGCTGGTGGGGGGTGGGGGTGGAGTGGACCTGGTGGGCGCGGCTGTGCTGCTCGTGGGGTCGCTGGGCTGGTCGATCGGGTCGGTGTACTCGCGGCATGCGCGGCTGCCGTCGTCGCCGCTGCTGGCCACGGGGATGCAGATGCTGGTGAGCGGGGCGTGTTTCCTGGTGATCAGCGGGCTGGCGGGGGAGCTCGCGGGACTGCGGGTGGAGGCGATCTCGCTCCGTTCGATCCTGGGCCTGGCGTACCTGATCGTCTTCGGCTCGCTGGTCGGGTTCACGGCGTATGGCTGGCTGCTGCGGGTGAGCACGCCTGCGCGGGTTTCGACCTACGCGTACGTGAACCCGGTGGTGGCGGTGTTGCTGGGCTGGCTGCTCGGCGGTGAGCCGCTGACGGCCCGCATCGTCCTGGCCATGGTCATCATCCTGGGCTCGGTCGCGCTCATCAACACGGCGCGGGCGACGAGCGAGGGCAGTGTCGAGGTCGGTGGTGGCGAGCCCAGACGCCGGGTGCGGCCGCGGGCGGCGCTCCGGCGCGCCGGGCGGCTGGGGCGGCCGCGGCGGCGGCGTGCAAGGTGTGTGGATTGATTCTTGCAACGCGGCGCCGGTCCGCGGGGCGGCCGTGCCCTGGCGGGTTCGGCCACTCCCGTCCCCCCGACCACCCAGGGAGGAGGCCGGCATGCAGAGCAAGGCCCGCATCGCCAAACACCCGCTCCACCCCATGCTGATCGTCGTCCCCGCGGGTGCCTTCGTCACGACGCTGGTTTTCGACGTCGTCTACGTGATCACCGGCGTGCCGGTCTGGTGGGAGGCGACGATGCCGCTCCTGCTCGTCGGCATCGTCGGCGGCCTGCTCGCGGCGATCCCGGGCCTGGTGGACCTGGTGGCCGTCGTGCCGAAGCAGAACGCGACCCGGATCGGCGTCGCGCACATGCTGCTCAACGTGCTCGTCGTCGCGCTCTTCGCCTGGAACGCGTCATTGCGCTGGGCCGTCGAGGTGCCGCCCGCCCCGAACCGCATCTCCACCGGGTTCTGGCTCAGCCTCATCGGCGTGGCAGTGCTCGCCGTCTCAGGCTGGCTGGGCTGGAAGATGGTCTACGAGTACCACGTCGCGGTGCTGGAACACCCGGAAGCCAGGGACGTCCGGGGGGAGGAGCGGCTCCGCGGCGCCGCCGACTGACAGAAACCCCGCCCCACCCCGCGCCGCCGGCCTGCCAGGTCAGGTCGCCCCCTGCTCGGGCGCCGCGCCCGCCGGGGCTGGAGCTCCGGTCACAGCGTGCAGGCCGGCTTCCCCCGTGCGACGCGTGGCGCCGTCGTCCTCCATCCCACCCTCACCGAATTCTTGCTCCTGGTATCGCCTGAACAACCGGTGCAGGTCCAGCGGGTCTTCGATCCGGAAGCCCGGGGGCACCACGCCCGGCGGCGTCAGGAGGAACGGCCAGAACTGGCGGCCGCCGAGGCCCCCGTGCGCGCCGACCTGGTCGTCGAAGCAGATGCACACGTCCTGCCTGGGGTCGTAGGCGCCGAAGAGGACCAGATCGCCGGCGTTGGGCAACTGCACCAGGTGGACGAGCGCCCGCCGCTCGACCGGGGTCGGCGCGTAGTCGAGCAGCGGGTCCTCCCCGGCCAGCACCTCGTACTCGCCGTCCGGAGTCACCAGCGCGCGCCCGAGCCGGCCCTCTACATGGGCGCCATCCAGCATCCGCGTGGCGACCAGGCCAACGCCCCGGTGAGCGACGAGGAAGTAGTAGAGCGCGCGGCGCTGCGGGTCGGACCGGATCTCGTCGAAGGTGAGCGGCCTGGCCGGCTCCGTCCAGTAGAGGTGGGCGATGGACGAGGAGTAGGTGAGGACGAGCCGTTCCTCCTCGGCCACCCGGACGCTCTCGGCAATGAGCGGGAACAGCTTGTACTGGCGACGCAGCCAGCGCCCCAGCCTGAGCCCGAGCTGCCGCGCCGGAGGAAGCGAGGTCGCCGCGACCTCCTCCAGCTCCCGCACCAGTAAGTCCAGCGCCTCGCCCGGGGGCGCATAGGCGCCCAGGCCCGCCAGCACGAAGACCCCGTGCCGCACCGCGTCGACGACCGTGTCGCCCAGCGTCTCGCCGTAACGGACCCGGTAGGGGATCGAGGGCGTCTGGCCGTGGTCGCTCAGGATGTACAGGTCGTAGGGCCGGCCGGGCAGACGGCGCAGCATGCGCAGGATCTCGCCGATCCGGGCGTCCAGCGCCTTGAGGTTGCGGAGCGCGGCGCGCGACGAGGGCCCGAAGTGGTGCGCGAACTCGTCGTACGAGTTGTAGGTCGTGTAGATCGCGGGGACGCCGGTGTAAATGTCCAGCAGGACGGCCAGTGTCTGGAGCTCGCGCAGGATCACGTTGCTGCCGATGTGGAGGAGCGGCAGGTACCACCAGTAGTAGGTGTAATTCCCGCGCATCTGGCTGAGGAGGCGCTCCCGCTCGCCGGCGAGGTAGTCCTGGATGCTCGCCAGGACCATGCGCAGCGCCCGGATCGGGTGCAGGAGGAGCAGGAGCAGGAGGCGGCCGCCGCCCATCTTCCGGAACAGCGGCTGCGGCTCTGCGGAGGAGAGCGTGAAGGCCGCGCGCGCGGCGCCGCCGTCGAAGAGGTTGACGTAGCTCGCCCCTCCATCCAGGATGCCCCGGGCCGGCAGGCGGTCGCGAATGTATTGCATGGAGGCGGGCTGGGAGCCGATAATAAGCCGTCGGTCCGCCTTCTCGTAGAACCGGAATCCGGGGATCCGGTCCTTGGTTCCGTAGAAGATCGCGGCCTGTGCGGCGGGGGTGGCGCTGGGCAGGCCGGCCGGGTAGCGGCGGAGCTCCCAGCCCTCGCGCTCGAGGAGCCGCCGGAGGTTGGGGAGGTAACCGGCGCGCAGCCCGCGTTCCAGGTCCTCGTGAGCGAGCGCGTCGATCTGGATGACGATGAAGCCTCTGCGTCCGTCCTCCTGGCGCGTGCGCCGCTCCGCCGCGAACGGGAAGTATTTGACACGGTAATAGAGAAGATAGAGCGCGCGGCTCAGGCGGCGGAACCAGCCGGCCGCGTGCCCCGACGAGCTTTCGGTCGCAGGAGCCATCGTGGAAGGATCTATCTCTTTCGCTGTCGCGTTCTTCGCCGGTTTGCTCTCGTTCCTGTCCCCGTGCGTGCTGCCGCTCGTCCCGAGCTACCTGGGGTTCATCACCGGGATGACGGTGGAGGATCTACGGTCCGGGGCGAAGCGCGGGCCGGTGATGATCAACGCGCTGCTCTTCGTCGGCGGGTTCAGCCTGATCTTCCTCCTGCTCGGCGCTTCGGCGACCGTCCTGGGTCAGCTCCTCTTCCGTTACCAGACCTGGATTTCGCGCATCGGCGGCCTGATCGTGATCCTCTTCGGGCTCCATCTGCTCGGGATCCTGCGCTGGAGCGTGCTGCTCCGGGAGCGCCGGCTGCAGCTCCGCTCCCGGCCGGCGGGGTACGTCGGCGCGGTGGCCGCGGGGGCCGCGTTCGCGGCCGGGTGGACGCCGTGCATCGGGCCGGTGTTGGGCGCCGTGCTGACGTACGCGTCGGCCCGGGCGACGCTGGGGAACGGCATGCTGCTCCTCGGGAGCTACGCGCTCGGGCTGGCCGTTCCCTTCCTCCTCGCCGCGTTCGCGACGGGCAAGTTCCTGAACACCTCCCGCCGTGTGCGGCGGTTCCTGCCCTGGGTGGAGCGCCTGGCCGGGGCGATGCTCATCGTCGCCGGGCTCCTCCTCGTGAGCGGCACCTTCCCGGTACTCTCGGGCTATTTCGCCCGCCTGACGCCGGATTTCCTGCTCGATCGACTGTGATGGCCGGCGCGGGCGGCCTCACCCCAGCAGGTCCGGGATGCGGCGCAGCAGCTCGCTGGGCTCCAGGGGCTTGGCGAAGTAGAGGTTGCAGCCCGCTTCCAGGCAAGCCCGCCGTTCGGCGGCTCCCGCGCGGCCCGTCAGCGCCACGATGGGGATGGCCTGCGTGCCCGGGTGCTGCCGCAGCGCGCGAGCGACCTCGAGACCGGGGCGATCCGGGAGGCCGAGGTCCAGGATGATCACAGTGGGGAGCTCGGCGACGGCGCACTCGAGCGCCTCGGCGGCGCTGCCAGCTTCGAGGATCCGGTACCCGGCGTCCTCGAGGAGCAGGCGGAAAGCATGGCGCAACAACGGGTCGTCTTCGACGAGTAGGATGGTATGCTCGCGACGCCCGTCCATCATGCCAGAGGGTAAGCTAGAGGTTGGACCGGGCGGGAGCAAGCTCGGGGTCGGTATCGAGGTTTTCGGCGATGAGCTGGCGGCGGAGGAGGGAGGCGTAGAGGCCGTTGCGGGCGAGGAGTTCCGCGTGGGTGCCGCGCTCGACGATGCGGCCTTCGTCGAGGACGAGGATGAGATCGGCGTTGAGGATCGCGGTGACGCGGTGGCTGGCGATGACCGCGGTGCGGCGGGCGAGGACGCTGCGGAGGCGTTCGAGGATCTCGGCCTCGGTCTGGGTGTCGACGGCGCTGAGGGCGTCGTCGAGGATGAGGATCTTCGGGTCGCGGGCCAGCGCGCGTGCGAGGGTGGTGCGCTGGCGCTGGCCGCCGGACAGGTTGATGC
Organism: Longimicrobiales bacterium; assembly: GCA_036564015.1. GTDB lineage: Bacteria > Gemmatimonadota > Gemmatimonadetes > Longimicrobiales > RSA9 > DATCLG01. The sequence continues at coordinate 19,054 of DATCLG010000205.1, read as the reverse complement.
CGCGCTCGCCGAGGCGAGTCTCGTAGCCTTGAGGGAAGAGGGCGATTGCGCTGTCGAGCCGCGCGATCGAGGCGGCCTCGCGGATGCGGTCCTCGGCGCTGGCCCCGGGGGGTAGGCCGAAGGCGATGTTCTCGGCGATCGTCTCGGAGAAGAGGAAAGCGTCCTGGGGGACGACGCCGAACGCGCCGCGGAGCTGGGCGAGGGAGAGGTTGGGGAGGGGCACGCTATCGAGCAGGATCTCGCCCTCGGTCGGGTCGTAGAGGCGAGTCATCAGCGCCAGGATGGTCGACTTGCCCGAGCCCGTGGGGCCGACGAGGGCGACGGTCTTGCCCGCCGGGATGCGGAACGAGATGCCGTGGAGGACGTCGCGCTCGGTGCCGGGGTAGCGGAAGCGGACGTTCCGGAACTCGATCTCGCCGCGCACATCGGCCAGCCGGACCGGCTGGGCGGGTTCCGTGATCCTGGGCTGGATGCTGAGGATCCGGTGGATGCGGCCCATGGAGGCGGCGCCTCGCTGGAGGAGGTTGGTGGTCCATCCGAGGGCGATCATGGGCCAGGCGAGGCGGGCGAGGTAGGCGGTGAAGGCGACGAACCGGCCCACGGTGATCTCGCCCGCGATGATCTGTGTGCCGCCGAACCAGAAGACGATGACCGTGCCCAGGCCGGTGAGTAGGGCGAGGAGCGGGCTGAACGCGGCGGAGATGCGGGCGAGCGCCATGTTCTTATCGAAGTAGGCGGCGTTCAGCGCGTCGAACTCGCGCTCCTGGGCTCGCTCCCGGACGTAAGCCCGGACGATGCGGGCGCCGGCCAGGTTCTCCTGCACCATGGTCTGGAGCCGGCCGAAATGGTCCTGGATCTTTTCGAACCGCCGGTGGATGAGGCGGCCGAAGACGAGGGTGATGGGGGCGAGGGCCACGAGGGGGATGAGCGAGAGCAGGGTGAGGCGGGGGCTGATCCGGATCATGAAGGTGAGGGCGAGCGCGGTGCTGAGGAGCGTGTCGGCCAGGTACATGACGGCGGGCCCGATCGCCTGGCGAACGGCCACGGTGTCGTTGGTGGCGCGGCTCATGAGGTCGCCGGTCGGGGTGTTGCCGTAGAACGCCGCGTCCAGCCGCACGAGGTGTTCGAAGAACGCATCGCGGAGGTCGACCTCGATGCGGCGGCTGATCCCGTTGAGGAGCCAGCGCTGGAAGAAGCGGGCGATGCCGCCGAGGAGCGCGACGAGGACGATGGGCGCGGCGTGGCGCAGGAGCGCGCCGACCGTGATGCCGGGAGCGTAGAGGGCGTCGATGGCCCGGCCGATGAGCTCCGGGGCGAGGATGGAGAAGGTGCTGGCGATGAAGACGAGGAGCAGGCCGGCCGCGATGCCCCAGCGGTAGGGGCGCACGAACGGCAGCAGGATACGCAATTCTTTCATGCGGCGGCGCTGCCCGGCTGTCCTCTCCAGAGGACAAACAGGCGGGCCGCGAGAACCGGGGAAAGTCCGGAGGTCGTGGCCGGATGCTCCGTTGTGGCCTGCGGCCCGTAGTGGCACATCGGTTGCTTGACCCGAACCATCACCAGCCGACGGGGTAGGTTGTTGGAAAAGTAACACTGGGAGTCCGTTCCATTCAACCGGGAGAATCCCCGGGGAGGGGGAGATGGTTAGAACCAAGCGTTGGGCGGGCTTGCTGCTGCTCGTTCTACCGTTGAGCGCGGCGTCGCTGGCGTGCGGTGATGGTGAGGACGAGCGTTCGGCGCTGGAGCAGGACGAGCTCGATCGTGAGCTGGAGATGGCCCTGCAGGGGGACAGCGCGCCGGCCTCGTTCAAGGACACGGCGGTGTCGGCGACGCCGGAGCCTGCGCCGGCGGCGCGGCCTGCGCCGGCGCCGCGGCGGGAGACGCGGGCCACGGCGCCGCGGACGGAGCCTCGGCCGGCGCCGCGGCCGGTGGAGCGGGCGCCGCAGCCGACGACCCGGGTGGTGCCTGCGGGGACGACGTTTGCGGTGAGGTTGGACCAGACGCTTTCGACGGACAAGAACCAGCCGGGTGACCCGTTCACGGCGACGGTGACGGATCCGGTGGTGGACGCGAACGACGGGACGGTGTTGATCCCTGCGGGTGCGACGGTTCGTGGCCGGGTGACGGCGGTGAACAAGTCGGGGCACATTGGCGAGACGGCGGTGATCAAGGTGGCGTTCGAGTCGATCTCGTTCAATGGCCAGAGCTACCCGTTGGAGGCGACGGTGGTGGAGGCGAAGCCGGAGCGGCGGACGCGTACGAGCGGGAAGGAGCAGGCGGCGAAGGTGGCGGCGGGCGCGGCCGCGGGCGCGATCCTCGGGAAGGTGCTGGGCAAGGACACGGAGGACGCGGTGAAGGGGGCGGTGATCGGCGCTGCGGCGGGGACGGCGGTGGCGATGGGGACGGCGGACGTGGACGCGGTGCTGGCGGCGGGTTCCCGCATGGTCATCCGCACGGACACGCCCGTGGAGGTGGCGAGGCGGTAGGGTCGCCGGGGTGGTGGCAGGGCGGCGGGCCGGAGGATGCTCCGGCCCGCTCGTTTTTTGGGGGCGGGGCTAGTGTCCTTCCGCGAGTCCGCCCAGCCGCGGGTCGGGGACGGCGGTCCACTCGTCGCCGCGGCGCAGGATCGAGGGCGCGTGGCCGAGCGTGCCCTGACGCGGCTGGAGCGTGTGGCCGAGCGCTTCGAGGGCGCGGATCTGGTCGGCGGTGAGACCGTTCTCCTCGTAGTAGAGCACGTCTGGCAGGTGCTGGTGGTGGATGCGGGGAGCGGCGACGGCGGCGCTCACGTCCATGCCGTAGTCCAGGATGTTGGAGAGCACCTGGAAGACGGCGGTGATGATGCGCGGACCGCCGCGCGCGCCGGTGATCAGGACGGGCCTGCCGTCGCGGGTGACGATGGTGGGGGTCATCGCGCTGAGCGGCCGTTTGCCGGGCTCGATGGCGTTGGCCTCGCCCTGGACCAGCCCGAACAGGTTGGGGCTGCCGGGCTTCGCGGCGAAGTCATCCATTTCGTTGTTCAGGAGGAACCCGGCGCCGGCCACCGTGACGGCGGACCCGAACAGCTCGTTGATCGTGGTGGTGAGGGCGACGGCGTTGCCGTGCTGGTCGACGACCGAGAGGTGGGTGGTGTGGTTGCCCTCGGAAGCCCGGCCGCCGGTGGGGTGGGCGATGGCGCTCGAGGGGGTGGCGCGGTCGAGCGCGATGCTCGAGCGGAGGCGAGCGGCGTAGGCTTTGGAGAGCAGCATTTCGCGCGGGACCTCGACGAAGTCGGGGTCGGCGAGGTAGTGGTTGCGATCGGCGAAGGCGCGGCGCATCGCCTCGGCGGTGAGGTGGAGGGTGGTGGGCGAGTGCCAGCCGAGGCGGCGCAGGTCGTAGCCTTCCAGGATGTTGGCGATGAGCGCGAGCGTGATGCCGCCCGACGAGGGCGGGGGCATCGAGATGACCTGGTAGCCGCGGTAGTCGAAGATGATGGGCTCGCGCCAGCGGGCGCGGTAGCGGCGGAGGTCCTCATGGGTGATGATCCCGCCGCCCCGCTGCATCTCGGCGACGATCAGGTCGGCGGTTTCGCCCTCGTAGAATCCGGCGGGGCCGCGCTCGGCCACGCGACGTAGCACCGCGGCCAGGTCGGGGTTGCGCCACCGGGTGCCGGCGCGTACCGGCTCGCCGCCCGGGAGGAAGAGGGCGGCGGAAGCGGGGAACTGCGCCAGGCGCTCGGCCTGGGCGCGCACCGCGCTGGCGAAGGCTTCGTCTACGACGAATCCTTCTTCAGCGAGGCGGATCGCGGGCGCGAGGAGCTCCGCCCACGGCCGGCTGCCGAAGCGCCGGTGGGCCTCCCAGAGCCCGGCCACGCTCCCCGGCACGCCCGAGGCGAGGTGGCCGGTGAGCGAGCGGTCCGTGAGCTCGCCGTTCTCATCCAGGTACATGTCCCGGGTGGCGGCGAGGGGCGCGGTCTCCCGGAAATCCAGCGCGGCGACCGTGCCGTCGGCCATGCGTACCACCATGAATCCCCCGCCGCCGAGGTTCCCGGCCTCAGGGTAGACCACCGCGAGGGCGAACGCGGCGGCGATCGCCGCGTCGACGGCGTTGCCTCCCGCCTCCAGCTCCCGCACGCCCACGCGGGTGGCTAACGGGGCATCCGTGACGACCATCCCGTGCGCGGCGACCGCAGGGGGCGCCGTGAGGGGGTACCTCCACTCCGGCGGCACGCGCCCCAGGATGTCGGCGCGGAAAAGCGGCGGGCTCGCCGCCTGCGGTGGCGCAGCGCACGCGGCGAGCCCGACCAGAAGGCTGATCTCGGGAATGCGGCCCCCGATCCTCACAAGCCGAACCTCAACCCTGCCCGGATCTGTGAGTGGTTGACGCGTTCACTCCGCACCCCCTCGCCCTGATGGAACGTCCAGAACCTGCCCCACTCGAGGAAGACGGACCGGTTGTTCGAGACCTGGTACTCGAGGCCCGCGCCCGTGTGGAGCGCGAAGTCCGGGTCCCACGAACGGTCCAGGTCGGGCATCCCGTAGACGAAGGTCCCGACCCCGCCCGTCAGGTACATCCCGATCGGGCCGCCACCACCGGTGCGGAGCCGCCCGGAGAGGAGGGCGGTCACCATCCGCGCGTCGCCCCTGGCCACGCCCGTGCTGTCGAAGCGCTCGAACGACACGGCCGGAGCCAGCGATGCGTCTACTCCCACCGTGAGGACGCCGAACCGGCGGTGCACTCCGATCCCGCCGGCGAGGGTGCTGCCGAAATCCCAGGTGCCGCTGGCCGGGTCCTTCACCCGCCCCGGCTGGAGGTACCCGCCCAACCACACACTCATCGTGGTCTTGGGCGGCGCCTGGACCTTGCCGAACTGAGCGAGGGCGGGGCTCGTGACGGCCAGGAGGCTCACGAGCGGGAGGAGGAGTACTGCTCGTTTCATGACTGCTACTACCTGTCCTGCTAGGGGAAACGGCGGCGCTCAGGAGCGCAGCTCCGCGAGCGCCTGGAGCGCGCAGGCCGCCAGGGCGGTCGCCCCGCGCACCAGCACGCGTTCATCGATATCGAACCGGGGGTGATGATGTTCCCGCGGCGGCTCGAGCCCCGCCCCTAGCCAGAAGAACGTCCCCGGCACGCGCTCCAGGAAGAATGCGAAGTCCTCGGCTCCCATCATCGGCTCGAAGTCTGCCACGGCATCTTCGCCGAGCGCGGCGATCGCCGCCCTCCGGGCGAGCGCGGCCATGGCCGGGTCATTCACGACTGGCGGGTTACCGGGGCGGATCTCTACGCTCGAGCGCCCGCCCAACGCTTCCGTAACCGCAAATGCCCGTCGGAGTTCCCGATGGAGCGTTTCCCGCACCTCAGGCCGGTAGTAGCGCAGCGTGCCTTCCAGCTGGACACGGTTGGCGAGCACGTTCTCCGCGACCCCCCCTCTCACCTTGCCGATCGTCAGTACTCCCGCCGCGCCGGGAATGATCCGCCTCGCCACCACGTTCTGGCAGGCCAGGATCGCGTGAGCGGCCAGGACGATGGCGTCGATGCCCTCGTGGGGGCGCCCCGCGTGCGCGCTCACCCCCTCGACGACCGCGACGAACGTGTCCGAGCCTGCCATGATGGGACCAGGAGAGATGTAAACCTTGCCGGGAGGGAGGTGCGCGCCGATGTGCAGGCCGAAGATGGCGTCGACCCCGTCCAGCGCGCCGTCTTCGATCATCCGGACGGCGCCGCCCTTGTTCTCGGCGTCCGCGGTCTCTTCGGAGGGCTGGAACAGGAGCCGGACCGTGCCGGGCGGAAGCTCCCTCCTTGCGCGGGCCTCGGCGAGGAGCCGGGCCGCGCCGACCAGCATGGCCACGTGCGCGTCGTGCCCGCAGGCGTGCATCGCGCCGGGCACGGTCGAGCGGTAGGGGACGTCGTTCTCCTCCGTGATCGGGAGCGCGTCCATGTCCGCGCGGAGCGCGACGACGGGCCCCGTCCCGTTCCGCAGCTCGGCGACCACGCCGGTGCGCCCCACCCCCCGCCGCACCGCGTACCCCAGGGCCTCGACCCGCTCGGCCGCGATCCGCGCCGTGCGGACTTCCTGGAACGACAGCTCGGGGTGCCGATGCAGGTCCCGGCGCAGGTCGATCAGCTCGGACTCGAACGTGCGGGCCCGCTCGATGAGCGTGGTCATGGGGACAGCTCCGGGGTAAACGTGACGCCAGGGGTGCGCGCAGGGGTGGCCCATCCACCTGGACAACGATAACTTGCAACCCCGGGAATTTGTGCGGAACTGTGAACCAACGGCAAGGGCTGAGCGCAAGATGAGCGCACCGCGGCCGCTCGACCCGCGGCTCACGGAACAGCGGAATCCGAGAAGCGCCCGCATCGACCAGCTGACCACGCTCGAGATCGTCGACCTGATCAACGCCGAGGACAGGATGGTCGCGGAGGCGGTCCACGAGGAGCGCGAAGAGATCGCCCGCGCCATCGACATCATCGTCGAGTGTTTCCGGAAGGGCGGCCGGCTCTTCTACGTGGGGGCGGGCACCTCCGGCCGGCTCGGCGTGCTGGACGCGGCGGAGATGCCGCCGACCTACCGGACCGACCCCGAGATGGTGCAGGGGATCATCGCGGGCGGCCCCGCGGCGCTGGTGCGGGCGCAGGAGGGGGCGGAGGATCATCCGGAGCAGGGCGCGCGCGACATCGACGAGCGGAACGTGGGGCCGAACGACTTCGTGCTGGGGATCGCGGCCTCAGGCACCACGCCCTACGTGCACGGGGCGCTCCGCCGGGCGCGCGAGCGTGGGGCCAGGACGGGTTTCCTGCTCTGCACTTACCCGTCGGAGGAGCTGCTCCGGACGCACGATGTGGTGATCGCGCCGCTGGTGGGTCCGGAGGTGATCACCGGGTCGACCCGGATGAAGGCGGGGACCGCCACGAAGATGGTGCTGAACACGATCAGCACGGCCGCCATGGTCAAGCTCGGCAAAGTGTACGGCAACCTGATGGTGGATCTCCAGGTGACGTGCATCAAGCTGCGGGACCGGGGCGAGCGGATCCTGATGGAGACGCTGGGGCTCGACCGCCGGGCGGCGGCGGACCTGCTGGACCGGGCGGAGGGGCATGTGAAGACCGCGATCGTAATGGGGAAGCTGGGCGTAGACCGGGAGGAGGCGCAGAGGCGGCTGGATGCGGTGGGCGGGATGATCGCGGCGGTGGTGGGGGACCTGAACCAGTCGTGACGGGCAGAGGGGGCGGCGCCGTGCGGGTGATCGGGCTCATGTCGGGGACCTCGCTGGACGGGGTGGACGCGGCGCTGGTGGAGTTCGAGGGGGAGAGCGAGCTCGACGTGCGGTGGGCGGTGCGGGCGTACGTCACCGTGCCGTTCGAGCGGGAGCAGCGGGCGCAGATCCACGACGCGCTGGTCGCGGGCAGTGCGGCGTCGCTCTGCTGGCTCCATGCGCAGTTGGGCGAATGGTTCGCCGCGGCGGCGCTGGCGGTGTGCGAGAAGGCGGGGGTCCGGCCGGAGGAGGTGGACCTGATCGGCTCGCACGGGCAGACGGTGTGGCACCAGCCGCCGGCGGACGGGCGGCGGGGCGCGACGCTACAGCTCGGCGACCCGGCGACGATCGCGGAGCGGACGGGGATCGCGGTGGTGAGCGATTTTCGCTCGCGGGATGTGGCGGCGGGCGGGGAGGGGGCGCCGCTCGTGCCGTTCGCGGACCGGCTGCTGTTCTCGGCGCCGGGCCGGCGACGCGTTCTCCAGAATGTGGGTGGCATGGCCAACGTGACGTGGCTGCCGCCGCGGGGCGACCCGTCGCCGCTGCTTGCCTTCGACACCGGGCCGGGGAACGCGCTGATCGACGCGGCGGTCGAGCTGGCGACGGGCGGGCGGGAAACGTTCGACCGGGACGGGCGGTGGGCGGCGCGCGGCCGGGTGGACGAGGGGCTGCTGGCCGAGCTGCTCGCGCATCCGTTCTTCGAGCGGGAGCCGCCGAAATCGACGGGGCGGGAGGTTTTCGGCCGTCCGTTCGTGGAAGCGCTGGTTCAGCGGGTGCGACCTGAGGGCGAGGAGGAGTGGGCGGACCTCATCGCCACGCTGACGGCGCTGACGGCCCAGAGCATTGTGCGCGCGTACCGGAGGTGGGTGCTCCCGCGGGGCGCGGACGAGGTCTTCGTGAGCGGTGGGGGCGCGCGGAACCCGGTGCTGTTCGGGATGCTGGCGAAGGAGCTCGCGCCGTTGCCGGTGTATCCCGGCGAGCGGCTCGGCGTGGATCCGGACGCGAAGGAAGCGGTCGCCTTTGCGGCGCTCGCCTGGGCGCACGTCCGGGGGATTCCGGGGAACGTGCCCGAGGCGACGGGGGCGGCGGGGGCGCGGATCCTGGGGTCCTACACGCCCGGGCGGCGGTCGTGAGCGTGGCGGCGAGGGCGCGGGGCGCGAGGCGGGGGGCCGTCGCGCGCTCGATGGGTTCGCGCGAGGCGTAGAGATCGTCGAGGGGACTCTGTGGACGTCGGACGACTGCTCTTCCCGGCGCTGCGCTGGGATGCGACACGAGGGTTCGGTCACGAGGCCGGGAAGATCGAGGCCGCGCTCGCGCGGCGGGTGGGCGGGTTCATCATCTTCGGCGGCCCGGCGGAGGCGGTGCGCGAGCTGACGACGGAGCTGCGTGCGCGGAGCCGGGACCCGCTGCTGATCGGGGCGGACCTGGAGCGGGGGGCGGGGCAGCAGTTCCGGGGCGCGACGCCGTTGCCGCCGCTCGGGGCGCTGGGCGAGCTGGACGACCTGGAGGTGACGCGGCGGGCGGCGGCGCTCACGGCGCGGGAAGCGCGGGCGATCGGGGTGGACTGGATCTACGCGCCCGTCGCGGACCTGGACATCGAGCCGCGGAACCCGATCGTGGGGAGCCGGGCGTTCGGCGGGGATCCCGGGCATGTGGCGGCGCACGTGACGGCGTGGGTCGAGGGGTGTCGGGCGGGCGGGTGCCTGTCGTGCGTGAAGCATTTCCCGGGGCACGGTCGCACGGTCGCGGACTCGCACATTGAACTCCCGGTGGTGGATGCCCGGCGGGCGGAGCTGGAGGCGGACCTGGCGCCGTTCCGGGCGGCGCTCCGGGCGGGCGTCGACTCGGTGATGACGGCGCACGTCGCCTACCCTGCGCTGGATCCGAGCGGCGCGCCGGCGACGCTCTCGTCCCGGATCGTCACGGGGCTACTGCGCAACGAGCTCGGCTTCGGTGGGCTGGTGGTGACGGACGCGCTGATCATGGCGGGCGCCGTCGGGGCGGGGGAGGGGGCGGCGGCGGTGCGGGCGGTGGCGGCGGGGTGCGATGTGCTGCTCTACCCGCCGGACCTGGAGGCGGCGGCGCGGGCGGTCGAGGAGGCGATCGGCCGGGAGCTGCCGGAGGAACGGGTGAGGGAGGCGGTGTCGCGGATCGACGCCGCGGCGCGCGCGGCCGCCGGGCGAGCGGAGGAAGGGGGGTGGGGGAGGGAAGAGGACCGCGCCTGGGCGCTGGATGTCGCGATCCGATCGCTTCGGGTCGTCCGGGGTGAGCCGGCCCTGCCGGATGGGCCGTTCGACCTGCTCACCGTGGACGATGACGTTGGGGGCCCCTACCCGCCCGGGCCGCGGGACGCGTTCCCGGCCGGGCTGAGGGAGGGCGGCGCCGCCGTCCGGGAGGTCGACGCGCCCACCGGCGAGCGGCCGCTCGTCGTCGCGCTCTACGCCGACATACGGGGCTGGAAGGGCAGGCCGGGCCTCTCGGCGGCCGCGAAGGAGGCGTTGGGCCGCGCGATCGGTGCACGCACCGACGCGACCGTCGTCCTTTTCGGCCACCCCAGGCTCGCGGCGGAGGTGCCGGGCACCCGCGTCCTGGCCGCCTGGGGAGGGGAGCCGCTCATGCAGGAGGCCGCGGCCCGCTGGCTGCTCGCCGGCGGCGGGGTGGGGTGACCGCGCACGAAATGGTCGCCGGCGAAATGGCCGGGCTGCGTGCCGGCCGACGCCCTGGAGCCTCTCGCGCCTGGCCGGCTTCGACCACCCTCACGCGGCGGAGAGTCTTCGCCGCGACGGCCGCCCTGGTCCTCCTCCACGTCTTCCTTGCGCTCCTGGTCTTCAATCCCGCGCCACACCCGGGCGGCGACAACGCGGTTTACCTCTCCCTGGCCCGTTCGCTCCTCAGCCGCGGCGAGTACCTCTCGCTCTACGATCCCGCGACGCCCCCGCACACCCAGTACCCGCCCGTCTTCCCCGGCATCCTCGCGGTTGCCCTTCTGGCGGGGCTCCGGCCCTGGGTGGGCTTGAAGCTCATCGTCGTGTGCTTCTCCGCCGCTGCGGTGGCGCTGAGCTACCTCTGGCTGCTGCGCCGGCGCCGTCCCGGACTCGCGCTGGGCGTTGCGCTCCTCCTGGCCATCGCCCCGGGTGTGCTCGACCTGAGCCACTGGGTGCTCTCCGACGTCCCCTTCTGGGCGTTCGTCATGCTCGCGCTCTGGGGGTTCGAGCGGCTGGGGCCCGGCGAGCACCGCCGGTTCGGGATCGCCGTCGCGGCGACGGTCCTGGCCTGCTTCACCCGGATGGCAGGGCTCCCGCTGGCGCTGGCCGCGTTCGGCTGGCTCGGCCTCCGGCGGCGCTGGCGGCAGGCCGCGGTGCTCGCCGCCATCCTGCTGCCCTTCGGCTTCCTGTGGTGGCTCCGCGCGCACGCGCACGGCGGCAGCGAGTACGGCCAGGTCTTCTGGCTGGTCGACCCCTACCGGCCGGCGCTCGGCCGCTTGGGCCCGGCGGACCTGCTCCGCCGCATGATCGAAAACGACCACGACTACCTGACCCGGCACCTTCCCTACCTGCTCTTCGGGCAGGACGGCCGCCTCGTGGCGGTGCTGGGCGTCGGGATCGCGGTGCTGGCCATTTTCGGCTGGGTGCGACGGCTCGGCCGGCCCGGCGTGGCCGAAATCTTCTGCCCCCTTTACGCCGGGATGCTGCTGCTCTGGCCGGCCATCTGGTCGGGCGAACGGTTCCTGCTCCCGGTCCTCCCGCTGATCCTGGCCTACGCAGGCGACGCCTTCGGGCGTGCTGTCCGGCGGGCCCGGCTCCACACGTTCCTCCCCGCGGGTGCCGCGGCCGTGCTGGCGCTGCTGCTCGTGGCAGTGCCGGGCCTCCAGGCGAGCGTGCGCACCGGGGCGAGGTGCCAGCGTGAGTACCGGGAGGGACGGCCGTACGCCTGCCTGCCGCGGCGCTGGCAGGATTTCCTGGAGCTGGCACGGTGGGCGCGTGCGGAGTTGCCCGACGGGGCGGTCGTCATCTCGCGCAAACCCGCGCTTTTCTACCTGTACAGCGGGCTCCGCGGCCGTATGTTTCCGCTGAGCGCCGACCCGGCCGAGTTCCTCCGGACCGCGGAGCAGGCCGGGGCGCGGTACGTTGTGGCGGATCCGGCGGAGCCGCTCCAGAATCTCTATCTTACGCCCGTCCTGCGCGCGGAGCCGGATGCGTTCTGTCTGGTGCGCTCCCTGGGCCCTGGGCGCCCAGCGTTGCTGGGGGTCCTGCCGGGAGGTCGGGCCTCCGCCGTCGGCAGGGCCGACGCGGGCACCGGGGTCGAGGAGACGCCGACGTCGGTGGAGGAGAGTCTGCCGATCTGTCCGGAGGACTACCGCCGCCGGCCGCCGTCGCGGTAAAGCACCCCGACGCCGAGGCCGAACGCCAGGTGCGCCGCCGGGCCGGCGCCCGGGCCGGGCTCCATGGCCAGGTCTGCCAGGGGGAAGGAGAGCCCGGGTGCGAGGCGTCGCAGCAGCGGGATCGTGCCGCCGGCAGGCATGGCGGCGGCTTCCAGCATGCCGAAGAGGAGGCCGCGGGTGAGGGGTCGGCCGGGCAGGCGTGGGTAGAGGAGGGAGGCGTAGGCGGCTGCGTTCGCCACGCCGGCCGCGTACCGGGCGACTGCCTCGGCCATCCCTTCCGGTCGCGGCGGCTCCTGTCCACGGAGCCGCCGCCCGAGGTGTTCGGTGAGCTGGCAGGCCGCGGTGCCTGCGACTCCGGCCAGCACGACCCGCGGCCAGGACACGGGCGCTGGACGGAGGCAGCGGGCCAGGAGCCAGCCGGCGGCCGCCGTCGGCACCGTCGCGGCGAGGGGGAGCGCCAGGGCGGGCGCCTCGGCGTCCTCCTCGGCGGCGGGCTCGTCCTCCTCGGGGGCATCGGCTTTGCCGGAGGAGAGCGCCTCCATGTGCCCGAGCAGATGACCCAGGCCGTAAAAGAAACGGTGGAACGCGGACCTCTCGTGGGGTGACGCCATGCAACCTCCTTCCGCCATAGCGAAGATCTCGCCCGGGAGCGCAACGCGCGTGCCCGGCGTCCACGGCCGACCGTCGTCGCTCTGCGCGACGGTGGGAAAACGACGCTGAGGAGGCCCGGATGAGAGCGCTGGATTGGGCGATCATCGTCCTCTACATGGTCGCCACGCTCCTCCTCGGCCTCTACCTCGCCCGCCGCGCCTCGAAGAACATGCTCGAGTTCTTCGTGGGCGGGAGAGGGATCCCGTGGTGGCTGGCCGGGACCTCCATGGCCGCGATCACCTTCTCCGCCGACACGCCGCTCTACGTCGCGGGGGTGGTGGGGAACCGGGGCATCGCCGGGAACTGGGAGTGGTGGTCCTTCCTGTTCTCCCACGTCATCATGATCTACATCTTCGCGCGGATGTGGCGCCGGGCCGAGATCGTCACCGACGCCGAGCTGACGGAGCTCCGCTACGGCGGACGGCCCGCGGCCACGCTGCGCGCCGTGAAGTCGTTCCTGTTCGCGGTCGTCATCAACTCGATCGGGATCGGCTACGCCATGCTCGCCATGGTGAAGGTGGTGGACGGCCTGGAGATCTACCCCTCGCTGGGGCTCGAGCTCGGCGCGCAGGGGAAGCTGTGGAGCGTCGTGGGGATCGGCGTCCTGACCCTGGCCTACGCGGGCGTGGCCGGGCTCTGGGGCGTCGTCGCCACCGACTTCTTCCAGTTCGTCCTGGCGATCTTCGGCGCCATCGTCGTGGCCGTCAGCGCGGTGGCGCACGTCGGCGGGCTGAGGGAGATGGTCGAGGCCGCTCAGCGGCTCACCACGCAGGATGTGCTGGCGTTCACGCCGCTCGTCTTCGGGGAAGGGGGGACGGTCCGCTGGTCCGAGCTGGCAGGGATCAGCGGGACCACCTTCCTGGCCTACGTGCTGGTCCAGTGGTGGGCGTTCAGGCGCTCGGACGGCGGGGGCGAGTTCATCCAGCGGCTCATCTCCTGCAAGGACGAGCGCGAGGCTGAGAAGGCGGCCTGGCTGTTCAACATCATGAACTACGTCGTCCGGACGTGGCCGTGGATCGTCGTGGCGCTCGTCGCCATCGTCGTCTTCCCGGATCTCGAGGACCGGGAGCTGGGCTACCCGAAGCTGATGCTCGCCTTTCTGCCGCCGGGGTTGCTCGGCCTGGTGGTGGCCTCGCTGCTCGCCGCCTTCATGAGCACGGTTTCGGCGCAGATCAACTGGGGCGCCTCGTACCTGGTGAACGACATTTACGCGCGGTTCATCCGTCCCCAGGCGGGGCAGAAGGAACTCGTGGTCGCGGCGCGCGTCGCGTCGGTCGTTGTGACCGCGCTGGGTGCTACGGCGGCCTTTTTCAGCGAGAGCATCGCCACCGTGTTCCGGCTGGTGATCGCAATGGGGACGGGGCCGGGGCTGGTGCTGATCCTCCGCTGGTTCTGGTGGCGGATCAATGCGTGGGCGGAGCTGGCCGCGATGGTGGCCGGCCTCCTCATCGGGTTCGGGACGTCCGTGGTCCCGTTCATCCGGATCGAAGACTTCGGGATCCGGCTCTTGGTGACGACCGCGATCACGCTGGCCGTGTGGGTGCCGGTCATGTGCCTGACCCGGCCGGAAAACGACGAGACGCTGGACGCGTTCTACCGCCGGACGCGGCCGGGTGGCCCGGGGTGGCGGCGGCAGCGGGAGCGGACGGGGCTCCCGCCGGCGCAGAACCTCGGGAAGGACGTGCAGCGTGTCGCGGCAGCGCTCATGGTTCTGTTCGGCCTGATGTTCGCGGTGGGCGCCGTGCTCCTCTTCCGCTGGGGCGTGCTCGCGGCCATGCTCGTGCTCGCGCTCGCGGGCTGGACCTGGCTACGGGCGCTGGGCCCGACGGAGGTGGCGCCGGCGCTGCCCGAACCACCAACGCATCCCGCCCCTGGGAGGGAAAGGTGAACGCAAGGAAGTTGATCGTCGCGCTCACGCCGATCACACTCGCCGCCGCCTGCGGGCACCACCGCGAGCCGGAACGGGTGCCGGTCCCGCCCGGTGCAGTGGTGGCGACGGCCCTCCCCCCCATCCCGACCCGTGAGGGGCCGCTCGTCCTCGACCTGGTCTACCCGGCCGAGGGGGCCGAAGTGGCGACCCGCGACTCCACGTTCGTCTTCGGGTCGACCGGCACCGGCCGGGCGCAGCTCCGGATCAACGGCACGCCGGTCCGCGTGGAGCCCAACGGCGCGTTCCTGGCGTTCCTGCCCGTCCCGCCCGACGGGGTCTACCGCCTCGAGGCGACGGCGGACGGGCAGGTCGCCCGGCTCGAGCGCGTGGTCAAGGTCCCCCCGCCCCCCACGCCGCCCACCGGCCGGGCCGCCATCATCGCCGGCAGCACCTATCCCCGCGGGGCATGGACCGCCCTCCCGGGCGAGCGGATCGAGGTCGGATTCCAGGGGACGCCCGGCGGCGTGGCTCGCCTCGTCCTCCCGGACGGCACCCGCATCCCGCTGTTCGAGGAGCGCGCCGCACGCGAGCAGGCGTCGCCGTTCGAGATCAACCCCGACCGCCCCACCCCGCCGCCCACCGCCCGGCCGGCCCGGTACCGCGGCTTCCTCCTCGCGCAGCCGCTCACCGCGCCCGGGCTCGACGCCCCGCATCCCACCCTCGCCTCCATCCCGCCCGGCCCGGGCACCGGCACCGCCACCTTCGAGCTCATCCTCGGCGGCGACACCGCCCGCGCACACCTCCCGCTCAGCCTCGCAGTGCTCGACCAGCCTCGCGTCGGCTTCGCCTACGACCCCAGACCGACCGGCGACAACAACGACGGCTACGTCGTCGGCCAGCCCGCGCCCGGCACCACCGAGCTCTACTTCTGGCCCAACGGCACCACCTTCACCATCACCGGCGAGCGCAGCGGCCGCTACCGCGTCCGCCTCGCCAGCAACCTCGACGCCTGGGTCCCCGCCGACGAGGTGCGACTCCTCCCGGCCGGCACACCTCCCCCGACCAGCACCATCGGCGCCGTCCGGCTCACGCCCGCACCTCGCTACGTCGACGTCCGCATCCCGCTCGACCAGCGCCTCCCGTTCCACGTCGACGAGGGCGAGTACTCGATCAGCCTCACCCTGTTCGGCGCCTCCAGCGACACCGACTGGCTCTTCTACGGGCCCGCCGACCCGCTCATCGAGCGCGTCGAATGGAGCCAGCCGGCCGACGGCGTCTACCGCCTCACGGTCCACCTCTCCGAAATGCCCTGGGGATACCTCGCCCGCTGGAACGATGACGGCAGCCTGCTCTTCCGCATCCGCCGTCCCCCCGAGATCGACCCGGACCGGCCCCTCCGCGGCCTGCTCATCGCCATCGACCCCGGCCACCCACCCGCCGGCGCGATCGGCCCCACCCGCCTCACCGAAGCCGAGGCGAACCTCGCCATCGCCACCCGGCTCCGCAGCCTCCTCGAGGACGCCGGCGCCCGCGTCCTCATCACCCGGACCGACATGCGGCCCCTGGGGCTCTACGACCGCCCCGCCGCCGCCACCCGCGCCGATGCCGACCTCTTCGTCTCGATCCACAACAACGCCTTCCCCGATGGCGTCAACCCGTTCGAGAACAACGGCACGAGCGTCTACTACTTCCACCCCCACTCGGCCGACCTGGCCCGAGCGCTCCAGCGCGAGCTCCTCCATGAGCTCCGGCTCCGCGACCTCGGGATCGGCCGCGCCAGCCTCGCCGTCGTCCGCTGGCCGACCTGGTTCCCCGCGGCGCTCACCGAAACCATGTTCCTCATGATCCCGCAGCAGGAGGCCGCGCTCAGGAACCCGGAGGTCCAGCAACGGATCGCCCGCGCACACCTCCGCGCCATCGAGGCGTTCCTCCGCGAACGAGCAGCGAAACGCCGGCCGAACCCCTGGCGCGACGGCGGCTGAGGGCCACCCGCCCCGCCGCCACAGCCGCGCGCGGAGCCCGGCCGGCTCCAGCGGTGTAATCGTAGAGGCCCGATCTCCGGAAAGAACGAGAGACACCAACGTGACGAAGCGCTTCCTGGCTCTCCTCCTCCTCCTCGGCCTCCCGACCGCCACCCGGGCGCAGGTCGCGCCGGACTCAAAGTGGCGCACGCTCCGCACCGAGCACTTCCGCATCACGTTCGAGTCCGGGCTCGAAGCGCTGGCCCGCCGCGCCGCCGAGCTCGCAGAGGCCGCCCACGCCCGCCTCGCCGCCGAGCTCGGCCCCCCACCCGGCGGCACGATCGACCTCGTGCTCTCCGACAACGTCGACTACCCCAACGGCCTCGCCACGCCGTTCCCCTCGAACCGCCTCTACATCTACACGAGGCCGCCCGTCGGCCACCCGACGCTCTCCTTCACCCACGACTGGCTCGAGACGGTCATCGTCCACGAGCTCACACACCTCTTCCACATGGACCGGACCGGGCCCCTGGGATCGGCGCTGCGCCGCATCTTCGGCCGCGTTCCCACCACCTGGCCGCTCTTCCCCGCCGTCTTCACCCCCCAGTGGTCGATCGAAGGTCTGGCCACCTACTTCGAGTCGAGGCTCACCGGGACCGGCCGGGTCTACGGCCCGATGCACGAGATGATGGCCCGCACGGCCATCCTCGAGGGCGCGTGGGAGGAGCTGGACGAGATGAACGGTACCAGCCCCACGTGGCCGGACGACGACCGGCCTTACGTCTTCGGATCCCTCTTCATGGATTATCTAGCCCGGACCTACGGGCCCGAGGTGCACCGCGAACTCCTCGCCCACACCGCCGGCGCGCCCTACCCGCCCTCCGCGGCGTTCAACCGCGTCGCCCGCGCGGTGATCGGCCGGTCGTTCAACGACGCCTACCGCGACTGGCGACGGGAGCTCGAGGCGCGCTACGCCCGGCTCGCCGACTCGCTGCGCGCGGAGGGGATCACCGCGTCTGAACGCCTGCCGGGCGGCGGCCGGTTCACCCTCTTCCCCCGCATCTCGCCCGACGGCCGGCGGATCGCTTTCGTCCGCTCCGACGGCCGCGACGACCCGGTCACCCGCGTCCTCGACCCGGAGACCGGTCGGGCCCGGGACTGGCGCCGCAACCAGGTGGGGGAGCTGCTGGGGCCGGCGAGCTGGCTGCCGGACGGCCGCGCGCTCGTCACGGCGCAGTTCGAGAACGACGGGCCGTACCGCCTCTACCAGGACCTCTACTTGCTCGACGAGAACGGCGAGCACCGTCTCACCCGCGGCGCCCGGCTCGCCGAGCCCGATGTCGCCCCCGATGGACGCCGGGTCATGGCCGTTCAGAGCCAGAACGGCGCCACTCGCCTCGTCATCTACGACCTCGAGACCGGCGCTATCCGCCCCGTGACCGACTTCCGGCCCGAGATCGGGTGGTCGCTGCCCCGCTGGTCGCCGGACGGCACCCGGATCGCCGTCAGCGTCTGGCGCGAAGGCGCATCGCACGACATCGTCGTCCTCGACACGACCGGCGTCACCCTCCTCGAGCTGACCCGCGACCTGGCGCTCGACGGCGCACCCGCGTGGTCCCCGGACGGCCGCTACATCCTCTTCTGGTCCGACCGCAGCGGGATCCCGAACCTCTACGCCTACGACCTCCACCAGGCCGTCGCAGACTCCGCGCTACGCCAGGTGACTAGCGTGCTCACCGGCGCCTTCTACCCGGAGGTCTCGCCGGATGGTCGATGGATCTACTTCACCGGGTACCACGCCGATGGCTTCCACATCGAGCGGATCCCCTTCGACCCCTCGAGCTGGCGCGCCCCCGCCCCCCTCCGGCCCCTCCCGCAGCCGGCGCGGACGGCCGCCGGCATCCCCGACCCGGGCCCGGCCCGGCCCTACTCGCCGCTCGGCTCTCTCCGGCCGCGGTACTGGCTCCCAAGCGTGGCCACCTCGGCCGAACTCGGCACCTTCTACGGCTTCACGACCGGCGGGCAGGACCTGGTCGGCCGCCACGCCTACGACCTCGGGGTGATGATCGGACGGGAAGGCAGGCTCGACGGCTGGATCGGCTACCGAAACGCATCGCTCGGGAACCCGGTCCTTGGAGCCTCCGTCGGACGCACGTGGCACTCCAGCGGCGCCGCCGTCCGCCTCGAGGACGGCTCCACCCGCGACATCGTCTACCACGACGACGAACTCGGCCTCTCCGCCACGTTCTCCCGCACCCGCTGGCGCTCCGCCGCCTCGCTCCGGCTCGGCGCCGAGTACGTCGCCCGCAACTGGCTCATCGTGGGACAGCCCCCCGGCGTCCAGCTCCTCTACCCCGAGGAGCGCCTGGCCGGCCTCTCCGCTCGCCTCACCTTCGGCAACCACCGCTCCGAAGTGTACTCCATCAGCCCGGAGGCCGGGATCAACCTCCTCGTCGCCGGGCGTCGCCGCTGGGACCTCCGGCCCTCCAGCGTCCGCGACGGCACCTACTCCGAGGCCAGCGTCTGGGGCGCCGCCTACCGGGACTTTCGCGTCTTCGGCTTCGCCGACCACGTGATCGCCGCTCGCCTGAGCGCCCTCGGGCGCACCGGACCCGGGGCTGACCCCGTCGAGATCGGCGGCGCGTCCGGCGGCGCCGGACCGGCCCTCCTCTTCGGCGACGGCCTCCTGGGGACCTCCCGCTTCCTGCCCGTGCGGGGGTTCCCCGCCGGCGTCCGCGCCGGCACCCGCGCCTGGACCGCCAGCCTCGAGTACCGATTCCCGGTCGCCCTGGTCGGCCGCCGGTTCCGCCCCTTCCCACTCTTCGTCGACCGCCTGGACGCCGCCGCCTTCCTCGACGCCGGCAACGCCTGGTGCACGGGAGACGAAGAACGACGCTTCGCCGACTGCCGCGACAGCGGCGTCCCGGCTCCCGCGCCCGGCACCTCCCTCCCGCGCCGG
>DATCLG010000204.1:0-3382 GCA_036564015.1 Longimicrobiales bacterium | reverse complement strand
GATCGCGCTCGGGACGATCCGTCGCCATCGCGTGATCGAGACCTACCTGACCAAGCGCCTCGGCTATCCGTGGGACATGGTCCACGAGGAGGCGGAGCGCCTGGAGCACGCGGCCTCCGACGAGCTGATCAACCGCATGGCTGCCGCGCTCGGTGAGCCGACGGTCGACCCCCACGGCGCGCCGATCCCCACGCGGGAAGGCGAGATCCACGAGGGCGAGACGACGACGATCGCGGACCTCGCGGAGGGCGAGTCGGCGCGCATCGTCCGCGTGAGCGACGACAACCCCGAGCTGCTCCGCTACCTCGACGAGATCGGCCTCACGCTCGGCACCGGGATCACCCTTGTCTCGCGCGCCCCGTTCGACGGGCCGCTCTTCCTCCGGATCGAGCGCGACGGTGAGTGCGGAGAACGGGCGATCGGTCCGACCGTGGCCGCCGCGATCCGCGTCGAGCGCTGCGCCGCGCCCGAACAGGCTTCGTAGGCACGAGCGCGCGGCGGGGCCCGGCGCCGAGGTCGCGCCGGGTCCGCGGCTGACCCCGCGCGTGCCGGGTCGACTCACCCCCACAACTCGCATCCCCTCGCGTCCGCCAAGGCTCGCCAGCCTCGGCCGGCGCTGACCGGCCCTCACGAGCGCCGGCGGGCGGCGCGGTGGCTCTGAAGGCTCCCATCGCCTCCTCGCCGCTTTCGTGCTCTACGGGTTGCACGACTCTTGCAGCTTGACCGTATCCAGGATTGAGGCTAGACTAAATTTCGGTTTCGGGGAGGCGGAGAGGGTGTTGTCGATTCGCGGGAGGCACGCGTGGTACGACCCGAAGTGGCGCTGTCGGTTTTCTTCGCGCTGGTGCTCCTGGCCGCGGCGCTCTTCTGGCCGCGGTGGGGGCTCGCGGCGAGGGTGCGATCGCTGCGCCGGTACACCGAGCGGGTCCGGATCGAGGACGCGCTCAAGCACGTCTACCACTGCGAGGAGGTGGGGCGGGCGTGCACGGTGGAGAGCCTGGCGGGGGTGCTGGGCGTGTCGCGGCACGCGGCGGCGCGGGTCTTCGCGCGGATGGTCGAGCGCGGGCTGGGGCGGTGGGTGGGGGAGGGGCTGGGGCTGACGGAGGCGGGGCGGGCGTACGCGGTGCACGTGGTCCGGAGCCATCGCCTCTGGGAGCGGTACCTCGCCGATCGGACCGGCGTGCACCCGACGGAGTGGCACGACGAGGCCGACGCGCGGGAGCACACGATGTCGCCCGCGGAGGCGGCGGAGCTCTCGGCGCGGCTCGGGCACCCGCGCTACGACCCGCACGGCGACCCGATCCCCGGGGTGGACGGCGCGGCCGCGTCCGTGGGAGGGGTGCCGCTCACGGAGCTGGCGGCGGGCGAGCAGGGCGTGATCGTGCACCTCGAGGACGAGCCGAGGGAAGTGTTCGACCGGCTGGTCCGGGCGGGGCTCGGGCCATGGATGCGGGTGGAGGTGCTGGGGTCGGCGGAGGGCGGCGTACGCATCCGCACGGGGGGCCGGGAACACGAGCTGGAGGGGATGGTGGCGCGGAGCGTGGCGGTCGAGCGCCTGCCGGAGGGCGCGGAGCGGGATGCGGGGGTGGAGACGCTGGCGGCGCTCCGGCCGGGTGAGTCGGCCCGGGTGGTGCGGATCTCGGCGGCGTGCCAGGGCCCGCAGCGACGTCGCCTGCTCGACCTCGGCGTGGTGCCGGGGACGCGGATCACGGCGGTGCTGCGCAGCGCATCGGGCGACCCGGTCGCCTACGAGATCCGGGGGGCCTTGATCGCGCTGCGGCGGGAGCAGGCGGAGTGGATCCTGGTGCGGCGCGAGGCGCCGGAGGACGCCCCGGGCGCGTCCGGGGCCGTGGAGTCGGCGCAGGCGACGTCGCCTACCACGTCGGCGACGGGCGCGGCCCCGGCAGCGGACGCCGCCGCGGCGTCGAGGGGAGGCGAGTGAGATGCTGAGGGCGCGTGCGGCGAGTTGCCATCCCCAGGGCGGGGCGCGCGGGCGTCAGCTCGTGCGGCTGGGTCTGGACCCGAAGCGCGGCTGGGACCTCCTGGTCGCGCTGGCGGGGAACCCGAACACCGGGAAGAGCACGGTCTTCAACGCGCTGACGGGGCTCCGGCAGCACACGGGGAACTGGCCGGGGAAGACGGTCACGCGCGCGGAGGGCGTGTTCGCGCACGAGGGGCGTCGGATCAAGGTCGTCGACCTGCCGGGGACGTACTCGCTGCAGGCCGGGAGCGCGGACGAGGAGGTCGCGCGCGACTTCGTCCTCTTCGGGCGGCCGGACGTGACCGTGGTGGTCGTCGATGCGACGCGCGTCGAGCGGAACCTGAACCTGGTGCTCCAGGTGCTGGAGATCACCGACCGCGTCGTCGTCTGCCTCAACCTGATGGACGAGGCGAAGCGGCGCGGGATCGCGGTGGACCCGGAGAAGCTCGCGGCGGAGCTGGGCGTGCCGGTCATCCCGGCGGCGGCGCGGCGGGGGGAGGGGATCGAGGAGCTGCTCCGGGCGGTGTGCGACGTCGCGGATGGGAGGATCCGGCCGCGGCCGTTCCGCATCGCCCAGCATCCCCCGGAGGTCGAGAGCGCGCTCTCGGAGCTCACGCCGCTGATCCGCGAAGCGTTCCCGGGGCTCGACAACGCTCGCTGGGTCGCGCTGCGGCTGCTGAGCGGCGACGAGCGGGTCGAGGAGGCGGTGCGCACGGGCGAGCTGGGTGGGCTCCACGCGTCGGGGCGGCTGGTGGCGGCGGGCGCGCGTGAGGGGTCGGAGGCCGCTCGGGAGCCGGCGGGCGTCCTGGCCGAACCGGCGATGGCGCGTGAGTCCGCCGCGATCGGGGGGGCGGCGCGCCCGGCGCCGTCGGCCTCCGAGGAGGGAGTGCCGGGGTCGGAAGCCGGCGGGCCCGCGGATGAGGCGGTCGGCCCGGTCGCGGCGCGAGAGCGGGTGCTGCGGCACGCCGCAGCGCTGCGCTGGCGGCTCCCGCCGAACTTCGACGACGCCCTCACGGAGAGCATCTACACCGCGGCGCACGGGATCGCGGAGCGCGCCGTGGCGACGGGGCTGAAGAAGGCGCGCTTCGACTTCGACCGCACGCTCGATCGCCTGCTGACGAGCCGGTGGACCGGCTTCCCGATCATGCTCCTGCTGCTCACCGTGGTCTTCTGGATCACGATCGCGGGGGCGAACGTGCCTTCGGGGCTCCTGGCGGATCTGCTCATCGGGACGATCCACCCGGCGCTGAAGTCGCTCGAGGTCGCGCTCGGGATGCCGTGGTGGCTGGGCGGCTTCCTCTTCGACGGCGTGTACCTGGCGACGGCGTGGGTGGTAAGCGTGATGCTCCCGCCGATGGCGATCTTCTTCCCGCTCTTCACGCTCCTGGAGGACTTCGGCTA
>DATCLG010000203.1:0-15892 GCA_036564015.1 Longimicrobiales bacterium | reverse complement strand
GACCCCGGGGATCGTGTAGCGGCCATCCGCGCCCGTCAGCGTCCCGATCTGCGTGCCTACCACCACCACGTTCGCGCCCGAGAGCGGCTGCCCGTTCTCTCCCGTCACCTGCCCCGTGATCCTCCCCGTCGTCCCCTGGGCAGCGCCCGGCTGCACGCTCAGCCCCAGGAATCCCGCCACGAGGACGAGGGGGATCGGTAGAGAAGCTCTCCTCATGGACTCCCTCCCTGCTTGGGGTTGCGTGGGAACAGCTGAACCTGCTTCGGTCGCATCCAGCGGGAGAGCTCACGAGGGCCACGGCCCGCGCCAGGGCATGCCCGGGACCCGCGCTCCGCTCCCCCAGCAGAGTCCAGCGTCTGTGTCCCGCGGCATCCCGCCGCTCCGGAGCATTGCCCCGGTCCGCAACGGGCCCCGGTGCGAAGCCGCCGGCCGCGCCCGTGTGGTGGCGCTATGCCAACGGTATTGGAGTTGTATACGAAATAAAGTGCAGTTTGTATGCGAGTCGAATGGCAGCTGTGTGGCTATTATATGCGAGACGGCCGGCGATACGCAAGATTTTCGTGAGGCGACTCGCAGGAAAGGACTTCCGCCGCGGCCCGACCGGCCCGCTCAGCCCCGACCTTTCACCCCTCCGCGCCCTCGGCCGCGTCCGACTCCAGCCGCCGGCCGAACCAGGCAAACACCCCGCCGATCGCCAGCACCACGAAGAACACCAGGAAACTGCTGGCGAGGTTCTGGGCCCCCGCGCCGACCAGGGCGTAGAGCACCGCGGCCGGCAGCGACCCCGCCAGCGTGGCCACGGCCATGCGGCCCCAGCCGAACGGCGACGCGCCCGCCAGGATCGCCACCGCCTCCGCCACCACCGGCACCGGGCGCGTGACCACGATGGCCGTCGCGCCCCAACGCGCGAGCAGGCGGTCGGCTCGCCTCCGCTCCTCCGGCGTCACCAGCCGGTCCAGCAGCGGGCTCCCCGCCCGTCCCAGGGCGAACGCCAGCAGCGCCGAGCCCAGGCTCCCCGCGAGCGAGAGCACCGCCCCGGGCACCACGCCGAACAGCGCGCCGTTCGCCGCCATCACCAGGCTGGAAGGAACCGGCAGGAACACGTCGCTGGTGAGCAGCAACACGCTCCCCACCGCGACCACCGGGCTCGCCTCCTTCAGCCACGGCGACGGGTCCGTCAGCACCGGCAGCTCCAGCGCCTCCGCGACGAAGTAGAGCACCGTGAAAAAGGCGATCAGCCCTGCCCAGACCACGAAGTAGCGCTTCATGAACGACCGTCCTTCTCTCCTGGACCGCAGCGACACACGACCGCCGAACGCCCGCCCCGGCCCGCGACCGCCCCGGCCTCCACCGGCCAGCACCGGACCGCCCTCGACGGAAGTTGCGCGAAGAACAGGGGATAGGTGGGTTTACGACCGCGATCGAACGCAATATAATCCCGGTCGAGGGCCGCAGCAATCAGCAGGGCGGCCGGACGAAAACCTCCCTCGAACACCAGCCGATGCCCGTCAAGGTCGCGATCCGGGACCTCCGCAAGCGCTACGGCGCCATCGAAGCCGTGCGCGGCGTGAGCTTCGAGGTCCACGACGGCGAGATCTTCGGCCTCCTCGGCCCGAACGGCGCCGGGAAGACGACCACCGTCGAGTGCCTGCTCGGCCTGCGCGAGCCCGACGCCGGAACGATCGAGGTCTGCGGCATCGACGCCCGCCGCCGGCCGACCGAGGCCAAGCGCCGGATGGGCGCCGCGCTGCAGGCCACGGCGCTCCAGGACACCATCACCCCGCGCGAGGCGCTGCGCCTCTTCGCGGCCCTCTACGGAACCAGGACAGACCCGGACAGGCTCCTCGAGCGGTTCGCCCTCACCGAGAAGGCCGACGCGGCGTTCGACACCCTCTCCGGCGGCCAGCGCCAGCGCCTCGCCCTCGCCCTCGCCTTCATCAACGACCCCGAGGTCGTCGTCCTCGACGAGCCCACCTCCGGCCTGGACCCGCAGTCCCGCCGCGACCTGCACCGCGAAATCGAACGGATGCGGGACGAGGGTCGGACCGTGCTGCTCACCACCCATTCCATGGACGAAGCCGAGCGGCTCTGCGACCGCGTGGCGATCATCGACCGCGGCCGCATCATCGCGATCGGCTCGCCCCGGGAGCTGATCGCGAGCTCGCGGGCGATGGCGTCCGTCTCGCTGGCCACGACGCAGCCGCTCCAGAGCGAGTGGCTGGCGAGCCTGCCGGGCGCCCAGCAGGTGGTGTGCGACGGCGCCACGGCCCGGTTCTCGACGACGGACGTGGGCCGCACGCTCGCCGCGCTGCTCGAGGTGCTCGAGGCCCGCGGCGTGGAGCTCACGGAGCTGCACGTCCAGAAGGCCACCCTCGAGGACGTCTTCCTCGAGCTGACTGCCGCGAACGCGCGCGAGTGATCCTGACCGTGCCCCGGCTCAGTCGCCGATTCGCCTCCCCGTCAGCCTCGCCAGCAGCTTGAGCGCGTAGTACCGGGTCCGCTCCTCGAGCGTCTCGGTGTCGCTCGGGCCCGCGACATCGAGGCAGACGGCCCGCAGCTCGTCGACCGCCCAGTAGTGCCCCTCACCCGGGTGGGTCGCGATCCAGTAGAGGATCCGGATGAGGTCCTCGCGGGGGATGTCCTCCTCGATGCGCTCGAAGACGATGAGCGGCACCCAGCGCTCGATGATCATCTGGAACATGTCCGGCACCGCGGCGACGTAGAGGTAGTTCCGGACCCTCTGCACGAGGTCCGGCTCCGAGGCCGGGCCCCAGCGCGGGAGGCTGAGGGCGATGCAGCCGAGCTGCTCGGCGAAGTCCGGCCACGGCTCCTCGTCGTCGGCGGCGATCGGCGCGACGACGCCCTCGTCGGGCGGCAGGCCGGCGAACAGGCTGTCCGGGATCTGAGAGGGATCCACGGCGCGCCAGGGCGGTGGGGGCGGGCCGGGCGGAACGCTTGCCGCCGCCGCGGGCTCCTTCGGCTGCTCACGCGCCCCGCCGGGCTGCGGCGCCGCCTTCTGCCCCGCCGCGGCTTCCGCCCCCGCCCCACTGCCCCCCGCGGGCGGGGTCGGGGCGGCCGAACCGACCGAACTCCCGTTACCCGCGCCGGCATCGGCGGCCGGCGCTGGCCCGGGCTCCGCCTGCGCCGCGGCGAGCACCGGCGTGTCGGGCTGGACGGGCGAAACGGGCGACGGGATCGTAGGCGCTGCGGCCGGCCGCGGCCGCTGGGCCACCCCCATCCGGCCCACCACCACCCTCCCGCTCAGCTCCGCCGCCGCCCCCACCGCCACCCACATCCCCACCGCCACGCCCACCCAACCCTTCCCCCCGCGCGCGGCGAACCGCTGCTGTGGCTCCCAGCGGAAGAGCCGCGCACCCGCCACGCACCCCGCCACCCCGATCAGCAGGAGCGCGAGGAGGCTGAAGCCCACCGCACCGAGCCCGTCCCCCGAGACCTGCGCCTGCAGCGCCTCCACCGCGTACCGCCCCGGGAAGAACGCCGAGACGTGCTGCGCCCAGACCGGCAGGCTCTCGAGCCGCACCGCCACACCCCCGATGATCAGCATCGGCAGGAAGATGCACTGGCCCAGCGCCTGCACCGCCGGCACGTTGTCCGCCAGCATCGCGATCACCAGCCCCAACCCCAGGAACGCGAACGCCACGAACGTGAACGCCACCCACAGCCCCCACGGATGCTCCGGGAACGGCATCCCCACCGCCATCGCCAGCCCGAGCTGCAGCGCCCCCGCCGTCAACAGGATGAAGTACCGCGCCACCACCACGCTCACCGCCAACAGCCCCGTCGAGACCGGCGCCAGCCGGTACCGCCGCCACACCCCCCGCTCCCGCTCGCTCACCAGCGTCGTCGGCAGCCCGAAGCACGCCCCGCCCAGCACCGTCACCGTCAGCAGCTCCCCCATGTGCCGCACCAGCGGCACGGGCTCGTGCCGGTACAGGACCCAGAACGCGATCAGGAAGATCGTCGGGAACAGGTACCCGTAGATCAGCCCCATCCGGTTCCGGAAATAGAGCCGGAGACTCATCCGGAGCTGAGCCAGGAACCCTCCCAGCGATCCGCCCAAGGAGTACGCCTGCGACATCGACATCTCGGTCTCCCCGAAGACCGGCAGAACACCACGGGCCCTCGCATGCCGCGGCCCCGCCACCGCCCGGCCGAGCCGGACGGCCGCGGGGCCGCACCACGCAAAATGCCGCGACGGACGCCCCGCTCGCCAGACCCTACCGCGCCGCCAGCGAATCGGGGATCACCGAGGGACCCGCCTCCAGCAGCGCGAACAGGTCGCGCTGCTCCTGCCCCGTCAGACCCCTCAGCAGGCCCTCCGGCATGAGCGACACCCGCGAGCGCGCCCGCGTCCGGATCTCCGACTTCGGGATCGTCACGACCACCCCGCCCGCCACCATCACCCGCACGCTCCCCCCGTCCTCGCCCGTCACGATCCCGATCAGCTTCTGCCCGTTCGTCCGCGTGATCTCCTCCGCCTCGTACTGATCCGAGATCGTCTCCGACGGGTACATCACCGCCCGCACCAGGTCCAGCCGCGTGAATCGCTGGTTCACCGTGGTCAGGTCTGGCCCGAACTCCGTGCCGATCGGCCCGAAGGTGTGGCACGAGGCACACGCTGCCTTGTGATACGCCGCCACACCCCTCACAGGATCCCCCTCCAGCACGTCCGGGTTGTACACCAGGCTCTCCAGGATCTCCTCGTCCGAGATCTCCATCCTCATCCCGGCCCCCCCGCCCTGCCCCGGCATCGCCGCCGCCACCCGCGGCCGCGCCTGATCCAGCCGCTGCGCGACCATCGTCCGCCGCTCCACCGGGAGGCTGCTCAGGAAGCCCTCCACGAGCATCTCCACCGCGGGCGCGAAGCTCGCACCGCCCCTCCACCCCTCCCGGTACACTCGCTCCAGCCACGCGGTCATCTGCCCGATCGAGGTCTCGTCCCAGCCGGTCCGGGCGAAGCTCAGCATCCAGGCGTAGTGGAACTGCTGCTCCCGCCCGTTCCCCGGCCGCGACAGCTCCGCCGCGATCTTGCCCGTCGCGCCCTCCACGTCGAGCGCCACCAGCACCCGCGCGATCTCCCGGTTGAGCAGCGAGTCCGCCGTCGGGAACCGCTCCAGCAACAACTGCCCGATCTGCACGAACGCCGGCGGGTTCGGCCGCGGGGCCTGAGCCCTCCCTCCGCCGCCTCCCGCAGGACGCGGCGTCGCCTGCACCCCGCCCTGGATCCCCGTCGCACGGCGCTCCTGCATCAGCCCCGGCCGGCTGCTCCGCGCCTCGAAGCCCCGCACCCCGTTGCTCTCCAGGATCGTCCGCTGGATCACCCGCACCAGGTCCAGCAGCTCCCGATCCGACGGATTCTCCCGCAGCAGCTCCAGCTCCCGCGCCACGAACCGCCGAACATCCCACGTGTCCGGGCTCGTGATCGTCTCCAGGTACGCCATCAGCGCCTCCGGCGCCTGCGGGTACCCCGTCAACTCCAGCGCCGCCTCCTTCCACAGATTCGGGTTCGTCGCCCGCAAGAGCGCCCGACCGGCGTACCGAACGAACCGGTCCGGGCTCGCCAGCAGCGGCAGCACATCCTCCACCGGCGAGTACGGCGGCCGCACCGTCGGATTCACCCCCGTCCGCAGCAGCGCCTCCGCCGCCCGCCGCTGCACGAACGGATCCGCGTCCTTCAGCCGCGCCACCAGCTCACGCTGCGCCGTGCGGCTCGTCTTCAGCCCCAGGTAATACGTCGACGCCGCCCGCACCTCCCACGACGGGTCCCGGCCCAGCGGCACCAGCACGTTCTCGTCCAGCCCCGGTCCGAACACGTGCAGCAGCTCCATCGCCCGCACCCGCCGCTCCCACGGCGCACGCGTGTTCCGCACCTCCGCCGTCAGCGCCTGCTGCCACGCCCCCTCCCCCATCTCCTCCTTCGTCTTCCGCGCCAGCTCCCGGCTGAACGCCGATCGCGGCTGGATCATCGTCAGCACCCGGTCGATCGGCGTCCGCACCTCCGGCTTCGGCAGCGCGTTCCGGCCCCGGTACACCACCCGGTACACGCCCCCGCGCGTGCTCCGCCCGCCCAGCGCGAAGTACAGGTTCCCGTCCGGGCCCACCTCCAGGTCCGTCACGTTCAGGGGCTCCGCGTACACGAAGTTCATGCTCTCCGCCCGGTACGTGGCCCCGTCCTTCGTCAGCTTCGTGCCAATGATCCGACCCCGCGACCAGTCCGCCAGCAGCACCATGTCCCAGTACTCGCGGGGATAGTTGTACGTGTGCAGCACCGTCACGCCCGTCGGCGACCCGCGGCCCAGGTCCTCCAGCGGAGGCAGATCGTCGAAGTAGTACGACGGATGCTTCCCCGTCCCCTCCCGGAAGCCGTAGTCCCCTCCCGGCACCACGTGCACCGAGCGCGTCGGCCGGTACCACGGCAGGTCACGGTCCCACTCCATGTCCGAGTCGTACGTGATCAGCTCGCCGAGCAGGTTGAACGCGCCGTCGTACTGGTTGCGGAACCCCATCGCGACCAGCTCCCAGTCCGCCGACCCGGCCGCGCCCGCCTGCGGCGCCCGCCCCGCCCCACGGCTCGGGATCGGCTTCCGCAGGAAGACCCCGCCAGGCCCGCCCTCGTACGCGTTGCCGAACCCCCGCGGGTCCGGCCGCTCCAGCAACACGGCCTCCTTGTAGCCCCGGACCGGCGAGAGCGGCGAGGGATCCGCATAGATGTTCGAGAAGTTCCCGTGCACCCAGTACAGGTACCCGTCCGGGCCGAACAGCGGGGCGTGCGGACCATGGTCGCCGATCGTCCCCGTCGCCAGCTCGATCAGCTCCACCCGGTCACCCCGCGCATCCCCATCCTGGTCCACCACCCGGTACAGCCCCACACCCTGCGGGCCCGACCCGACCACCAGCAGGTCCGGGCCGTCGAAGAAGATCCCCTGGCTCGTGTGCACCTCTTCCGTGAAGATCCGCTGCTCGTACTGCCCGTCCGGGCCCGGGATCAGCGTGACCACATTCCCGAACTCCTTCGCCAGCACCAGCCGCCCCTGCGCATCGAACGTCAACGCGACCACGCTCTGCGCCTGCTCCGGCGGCAGTACCTCCTCCACCTCGAAACCCTCCGGCACCCGGAACTTCGGCGCCGTCTCGCGCGGAAGCGCCCCGAACGCGGCAACGCCCCCGCCCAGCACCAGCGCGGCCAGCAGGATTCGCTTCATGATCCCTCCTTTGCACCACCGGTCCACGCGACCGAACTCGTCCCAGGCAACGTCTCACGGCACCGTCGACCCCGAGGACAGCCGTACCAGCACGATGTTCTTGAACTCCACCTTCATCGGCGGCCCCGTGTGGATCTGCAAGCCCAGCCGCCCCGAGCTCGCCCGCGCCTCCGCCTGCTCATCCGTCACCTCCACCATCACCCGCCCGTTGATCCGGTGCACCAGCCGGTTACCGACCGCCGTGATCTCGTAGTGGTTCCAATCCCCCGGCTTGATCACCGACCGGAGCTCGGCCGTGTCGCCCACCAGCCCCACCACGTCGAACCGCCCGTCCGGCCGGATCACCACCCTCTGCCCGCGCCGCGCGATGATCCCCCGACCCCGCTCCTCGTAGAGCATCCCGGTGTACCGGTTCTCCGCGTCGATGTCCGCCTGATAACCCGAGAGCGACCACCCCTCCACCACCTTGCTCCGATACTGCACCCCCGAGTTGCCCCCGTTCACCCGGAAATCCAGCGACAGCATGAAGTCGCCCACCTCCCCACCCTCCCAGATGATGAACGTGTTCTGCCTCAACGGCTTCGCCGGCGTCGTCTCGCCCACGATCGCCCCGTTCTCCACCCGCCAGTACTCCGGGTCGCCGTTCCACCCCGTCAGGTCCCTGCCGTTGAAGAGCGACTCCCCCCGCGACGCCACGGCCGCCGCGATCAACGGGTCCGACGCTTCGCCCCCCACCCCCGGCCCACCACCACACGCCCATGCCGCGAGCCCCAGCCCGGCCACGCCCACGAACGACGGCACGGCGGCCACCACCCTGCGAATCGACTCGAACATCTCTGCCTCCCACGCCTTCTGTGTCCACCGGTCCAGCCCATCCAGCGCCTCCGCATACGATTCGCATGCACGCTGAATGGCGGCCACATACGACCTGGCTCCAAAAAAAGCGCGACCCACTGCTCGCCCCCTCAACGCCCGAAACCCACCTTCCCGGGGTTCATGATCCCGTGCGGGTCCACCGCCCGCTTCAGCAGCTGCAGGAACGGCCACGCCGCCCCGTACTGCCGCCGCATGAAGCGCGACAGCTTCAGCCCCACCCCGTGGTGCTCGTTCACCATCCCCCCGCTCTCCAGCGCCGCCGTCACCGCCGCGTTCCAGATCCGGTTGTGCAGCCGGATCGCCTCCTGCGCGTCCTCCGGCGGCTCCTCCACGATGAACCGCGAGTACATCGACACGCCCCAGTGCCACCAGTGCGAGAAATGCGCGATGAACCGGACCCCCCAGTCCCCGAACCCGGTCTCGACTGCCTCCTTCTGCCGCTGCCAGACCTGCTCGATCCGGCTGAACGTGCAGACCGTCTCCGTCGTCCCGTACATCCAGGGGAATTGCAGCGTCCTGGGAGGATAGTAGAAGTCGTAGCGGTGCTGCCACCACCTCTCCCCGGGCTCCCGCCCGAGGTCCTTCCCCCCCAGGTCCTCGCACAGCGCGAGCGCCTTCTCCTCCTGCAGCGCCGCGAGGTCCGGGTCCCCATCGAACCCCAGGACCATGTACGCGCCCTCCAGCTCCAGACCCAGCGTGCGCCTCACGATCGACACCGTCGACGCCGGGTCGTAGAGCCGGATCACCATCGGGTCCAGCCGCCGCGTCATGAGCCGGCGCCCGGCCTCGAGCCCCTTCGCCACGTCGTCGAAGAGCAGCGCCCGGAACCGCCGCACCTCCGGCAGGTAGTCCACCTGCATCGTGGCCTCGGTGATGATCCCGAAGGTCCCCTCCGCCCCCAGGAAGAGGCGCATGAAGTCCGGGCCCGAGGCGTGGCTCGGGACGGGCGGCGTGCGAATGATGCTGCCGTTCGGCAGCACGACCTGCAGGCTCAGCACCAGGTCCTCCGCCTTCCCGTACTTCGTGCTGATCGTCCCCGAGCCCCGCGGCGACAGGTACCCGCCCAGCGTCGCACAGTTGGCCGAGGCCGGGTAGTGCGGCAGGGTCAGCCCCCGCTCGTTCAGCGCCCACTCCAGGCGCGTGCCGTTGATCCCGGCCTGCGCCGTCACGGTCAGGGCGCGCTCGTCGATCTCGATGATCCGGTCCAGACGCTTCAGGTCCACCACGATCCCGCCGTAGACCGGCATCGCGCCCCCCTGCGTGCCCGAACCACCCCCCCACGGCACGACCGGGATCCGATACGCGTTGGCGATCTCGAGAATCGCAGCGATCTCCTCCGGCGATCCGGGGTGGACGACGTAGTCCGGCAGCACCGGCGACTGGCCCCGGTCCAGCCACATCTGGCCTGCCCAGAACCAGTCCGTCGCGTAGATGAGCCGGTCGGCCTCGCTCGTCGAGATGTGATCCGCGCCGACGACCTCCTCCAGCTCGCTGCGGATCATCTCGTACTGGAACCTGCCCGGCCCGTAGCGCGGCTTGCCGGAGCCGCGCTTCTTCCTGCCCGCGCTCGCCGGCACTGCCGCCTCGAGGTGCGCTCTGTCTTCCGGCCGCATGACGATGCTTCGACCTCCATCCTCGGTTGCGTCGAGCGGCTGGCCCCCCGGAAGGATCTCCCCACGGGCCGTCCGCTCCCGGCCCGCGCCGGCAAGCCAGCCGCGTGCGCGGATCCGCCGGCCGCCCCGGGACTGCCGGCGGCCGGCCCCGCTGCCGTTCGCGCCGGGAGGGTGGACCCCTCTCGGCGCGAACGGTCACACCCGCAGGAGCCGGGGCCTCCTCACGCCGGGACCCCGGCCTCCTGCCCCGCCGCCTTCGGCGCCCCGGCCGTCAATTCGGCCGGCCGGTAGCCGCCCTTGCTGCGGAAGTAGGCGATCAGGCCCAGGTAGCACGTCAGCATGATCAGCGGCAGGACCGCGATCGTCCGGAGCGCCTGCTTCTGCGACTGCTCCGTCACCTCCGCGATCACCTGCTGGTCGGCTTCCGGCAACGCCTCGGCGCGCTGCGGGTCGACCGACTGGTAGTCGCCGAAAATGCTGCGCTTCTGCACCATCACCTCGGCGTGCAGCGCCGGCGCCCGGGCCAGCAGGTTCTCATCCACTTTCCGGTCCTGCACGTTCCCCATGAACGGCGCGCCGATGATCCCCACGGCCAGCATCCCCACGCCCGACACCACGTTCATCGTCAGCGCCCCGCCGCGCGGGAACTGGTCGGCGACCACCGCCAGCGACGTCGCCCAGAAGAACGTCTTGCCGATCCCGTACAGCGTCGCGGCCAGGAGGATCATCGCACCCGTCGCCGAGGAGAGCGCGAACAGCCCCAGCGCCGCGATCGCCGAGCAGGCCGCCAGCAGACCCAATGGCGAGAGCTTGTGCGCGATCGGCCCCGCGAAGAACCGCAGCACCGTCATGATCACCGACGTGTAGACAAGCACCCACCCGGCGTTGATCCCCATCCGCGTCATCTCGCCGGACATGAACGTCGTGATCCAGCTGTCCACGCCCAGCTCCGTCGTCGCCAGCGGGATCATGATCAGCAGGAAGAGGATGAACATCGGCCGCCCGAGCGACCGAGTGTAGGCCGCGTAGATCCCGGTCACCAGCGCGATCAGCAGGATCTCCACCGCGCCGGAGAAGCCGAAGATCTGGCCGACCTGCGTGATCACCATCGCCGAGGCGATCAGCATCCCCAGCGCCCCCGCCTCACGCAGCATGTCCCGGTACGACACCCCCGCCGCCACCCGCTCGTGCACGGGGAACTTCTCCCGGGCCAGCATCACGGCGTACATCACCGTCGGCAGCATGATCAGCCCGATCTTCCACTTCCAGTACACGTCCCCCAGCCCGATCGCCAGGATGCCGCCGAGCGCCAGCCCACCCGGCCAGCCGGCGTGCAGGATGTTGAGCCACTTCGTCTTGTCCTTCGTGTAGACCGTGGCGACCACCGGGTTGATGTACGCCTCCACCGTCCCGCTGCCGAGCGCCAGCAGGAAGGTCCCCAGGTACATCATCGAGTAGTCCTGGGCCAGCAGGATCACGATCGTCGAGAGCGTGTGGCACGCCAGCCCGATCCACATCGCCGTCTTGTAGCCGATATGGTCGATGATCAGCCCGAACAGCACGATGCTGATCGCGAACGGCCACAGGCCCGCGCCCAGGATCTCCCCGACCTGCGTGGCAGAGAGGTTGAACTCGTTGCCCCACTCCCCGGCCGTCAATACGCGCGCGATGAAGCCGAACGAAGTGGCGACGAGGGCGATGAAACACCCCCAGAACAGCCTGGTGTTCTGCTCTGCCGTCTGAGCTGCTGCCGGTGCGTGTGTCACGGTGCGTCCCTCCCCGATTGGTGAGTGGTGATCGGCGAGTCCGCCCGGGCACACCTCGCGTTCCGGGAGCCGGGAACGGCCACACGTCGCCCCTTCGCTCCGCAGGAACGATCAGAGCACCCGATCGACGAACTCGCGGTTGTGGACGTGGACCGGAACCTTCATCAGTTCGAGAATGCCCCGCGCACAGTGCTCCGAGTAGCGACGGAAGGCCTCCTCGCCTTTCTCGGCCGTCGCGCGCAGCGGATTCCCGATCGTGCCACTCTCGATGAACTCGTGGTGGTCCATCGGGAACGTGAAGTACTTGTAGCCCTCGAACTCCACGTCGGGCATTCCATCTTTCTTGGCGAAAGAACGCGGCAGCCACTCCGGAATGTGGGCCCGGGTGAACTCGGCGCGCTCCATGCGGACCAATCGGGGGTCGTACGCCAGGTCCTGAGAGGTCTCGAGCTCGCTGGCGTGCCAGCCCGGAGTCTCATCGGGAGGGTTCTCCATCAGGCCTTCCATCAGCCCGACGTAGTTCTCCATGTACGGCTTCACGAATCCGATCAGGGCGCCCGTCTCGTAGCGGAGCTTCCGCAGGACGGGATCCACGACCTTCGTGTTCGAGCCGTGTCCGTTGATGAAGATGATTCGGTTGAAACCGTGATGGATGAGACTGCGAGCTACGTCATACATTATACTGAGGAGCGTGCTGCTGCGCACGGTTATTGTTCCGCGGCCCTGGCCGGGCTCGTGCATGTGCTGGGGCGAGTACCCCATCCAGATCGGCGGGGTGTGAAGCACGGCAATGAGTTCCGAGATCCGCGCCGTGATCTCGACCGCGGTGATCGTGTCCGTGCAGAGCGGCAGGTGCGGCCCGTGCTGCTCGACGCTCGCCATCGGGACGAGCACCGTGTCCTTTTCCTTGAGGTACTCCCGGATGTCGACGTAGGTGAGCTCGGCGAGGTTCCAGGAGACGAACTTGCTGCGGAACGCGTCGTCGCCCGTCGTCAGGCGTCCCACCTGCCGGGTCCGGCCCGTCGGGGCCCCGATCGAGGTCATGGCGAACATCTACGCTCTCTCCTGATCCAGTAGTTGTACGAACAGGTCAGCCACGAGCCGTCCGAACGCGGGGTCGTTGACGTGGTGATCGAAGACGCGGATGGGGACGCGGGTCCCGAGTCCGCGTCGCAGAGACTCCAGGAAGGCGGCGTCCGCCTCGGGGTCCCAGAAGACGCCGCCCGGCACGTTCGGTATGGAGAGCCCGCCCGCGGGCACCGCCACGAGGACGGGCCCGCGGGCCTCCCCCAGCCGTTCGGCGAAGATGCGCCCGAGCTCGGCCATCTCCTCCCGGGAGGTCCGCACGAGAGTGTACTCCGGGTTGTGGTCATAGACGGGCCGGCCCTGCAGGGCGGGTGGGATGGTCCCCGCGTGGAAGACGCTGAAGTCGATGCAGCCCGGCACCACGACCTGCGGCAGCCCGAGCCGTCCCACGCGGCGCAGGCGGTCCGGGCCGCCGTCGTGGATCCCGCCGACCAGGGGGTCGTTCACCTCGTTCGTCGTGTAATCGATGACGCCGACGAACTGCCCGGCCTCGGCCAGCTCCTCCATCGCCGGCCCGCCCACCCCGTTCGAGTGGAAGATCACCGCCTCGTACCCGTGCTCGGCCAGCCGCTCCTTCAGCGCCATGACCGCGCGGGTCGTGTTGCCGAGCATCGTCACGGCCACGTAGCGGCTCCCGGGCTCCGGGGCGGGCAGCCCCCGCCGGCCGCACTCCACCAGGCCCTTGAGCGCCGCCGCCACGTTGTCGAAGATCGTCCGGGCGATGGGGTTCAGCCCCAGGATGTCCACGACGGAGTGCACCACCATGATGTCGCTGGTGCCGACCAGCGGATCGAAGTAGTGCTTCCCTGAGGCGATGGGAGAGACGAGCACCTTCGGCACGCCGACCGGGAGCTGCATCATCGCCGCCGCGGCTATCACCGCGCCCTCGGCGCCCCCCATGCCGAAGATCGCGTCCAGCCTGCCTTCCCGGTACAGCGTACGGACCAGGCTCTTCAGCGCCTCCCGCATCCCCGCCACCGCCCGGCCCCGGGTGCCGGCCTGACGCAGCGCCTCGATCGTGGTGCCGCCGGCACGGGCCACCTCGGCCCGATCGATGTCCGGCTCGATCCCCAGCGGCTCGCCGAGGATCCCGCAATCGACCACGAGGGGGTTGAGCCCGAGTTCGCGCAGGCGGTCCCGCACGTACGCGAACTCGGGGCCCTTCGTGTCCAGCGTGCCGACCAGGACGACCGTGTTGCCCATCGCCCGCCCTACCGCCCGGCAGCCTGCGCCGCGGCCCGCCGCCGCTCCACCTTCCCCGCCTCACCCTTGATCAGCGGGAGCAGCGTCTTCGCGTTCTCCGCGACGAGCCAGTCGTAGAACCGCTCGCTCAGCAGGTTGCTCCCGTGATCCTCGATGAACTTCTTCTGCTCCGGCGTGATGTCGACCGGCTCCGTCTCGATCGCGTCCGGGTAGGGGTTGGCCGGCGTACGGTCGATCGGCGCCACGAACTCCGTCGTCAGCGCGCCATCGTAGCCGATCGTCTGCAGCGTGCCGATCACCTTCAGCCAGTCCCAGTGGCCGTAGCCCGCCGGCATCC
Organism: Longimicrobiales bacterium; assembly: GCA_036564015.1. Lineage (GTDB taxonomy): Bacteria > Gemmatimonadota > Gemmatimonadetes > Longimicrobiales > RSA9 > DATCLG01. The sequence continues at coordinate 1,788 of DATCLG010000203.1, read as the reverse complement.
GGTTCGTGTCCGCCACGTGGAAGTCCACCAGCCGGTCCCCCACCTCCAGGATCGCCTGGTAGGGGTCCGCCTCCTCGATGTTCAGGTGGAAGGTGTCCAGACAGACCCCGCACTCCGGCCCCACCGCCTCCGCGAGCGCCAGCGCCTGCGCGGCCCGGTTGATGAAGTAGGTCTCGAACCGGTTCAGCGGCTCGATCGCCAGCCGGATCCCCTCCTTCTGCGCGTGCGCGTAGATCTCCTTCAGCGCATCGACCGCCCACTGCCACTCCTCCTCCGGCGTCCCGTCCGGCACGATCTTCCCCACCGTCCCCGGCACGATGGTCACGACCTCGCCGTCCATCTCCTTCACCATCGTGACCACGTCCTTCACGTACTGGATCGACCGCGCGCGCTGCCCCTCATCCTTCGCCGGCAGACAGCGCTCGCCCAGCATCAGCGTGACCGCGCCCCAGCACCTCAGCCCGTTCTCCGCCAGCAGCCGGCGGACCTCCTTCGGGTCGTAGATCTCCGGCTCGCCGCTGATCTCGATGCTCTCGTAGCCGTACTTCGCCAGCCGGCGGATGGTGACCTCGATCGGCTCCGCCCTCATCCAGTTGTGCATGGACAGGTGCATGGCTGCGCCTCCGTTGGGGGTTGGAAGGGTGAACGACGTGTCCGACCCGGAGAGCGAGAGGCTCCCCGCTGGCTATCGAGCGAGGTGCTCGGCCAGGAACTCGTAGAGTCCCTCGACCCGCACGTCGTGCAGCGTCGCGTGGCGCTCCAGCCGAACCAGGGTGCCTGGCGCCTCGGTGATCAGCCCCCGGGCACCCGCGCGCACCGCGTCGGCCAGCCGGGCTCGCGTCAGCGCATCCGCCAGCGCGGGATGCGTGAACTCCAGCGCGACGTCACCGCACGGCTGGGCGCGCTCCCCGCGCCAGAACAGCTCCCGCAGCGGCCGGGGCAGCACCGCGGACAGCAGCCGCCGCGGCGCCGGAGCGCGCCCGGCGACGCGCACCGCGTGCGTGGGATCGACATAGGCGTAGGGCGTCACGTCGGCCGAAGGCCGCAGCCGTAGCCGCCCCGCCTCGAGTTGTCGGGCCAGGAAAAGGACGACCTCCTCCACCTCCACCCCCGCCGGGAGCGGCACGCCGAGCCGCTCGCCGTAGACCCGCGTGAACGCGAAGAAATCGCCCGGCGAGAGCACGAAGAGGCGCCTCGCCCCCGTCGCCTCCAGCTCCGCCAGGTTCGCAGCGGCCAGGTCCCGTCCGACGCTGAGGAGACCGAGCGAGCTCGCGAGCTGGCCGCTGCTCCGGCCCCGCCCGATCAGCACCGGGCGCACGCCGACCGCCTCGAGCAGATCCAGCGCCGCGACCACCACCGACGGCCGCAGGAACTCCGCCTCATCCCCCACGAACAGCGCCACCTCGCCCCGCCCCGCCACGGGCCGCGGGCGCTCGTCCACGTACGGGTTCTCCCATTCCCGGAGTCGTCTGCCGATCTCGTAGACCGCAGGAGGGGCAATGCCTCGATCCACCAGCGCCGCCCGCGCGGCCGCGATCGCCTCCGGCAGCGCCTGGTCGCCGACGCAATGCGCCCGGCAGCTCCCGCAATCCGCGCACCGATACAGCCGATCCACTGTCTCCGGGCCCCACGACAGCAGCCCTCGCCGCTCCAGCGCCACGAGCTGCGCCCACCCGTGCGGGGTCAGGACCTCCCGGCGCGTGAGGTTCCCGACCGGGCAGACATGCCGACACATCAGGCAATGGCGGCAGTTTTCGGTGGCGTCGACCACGGTGAGTGCCACGCGAA
>DATCLG010000202.1:0-9582 GCA_036564015.1 Longimicrobiales bacterium | reverse complement strand
GCCACCTGGAACAACCAGGCGCCGAGGTGCTCGATGGGCTTAGCGAGGCGGTAGGCGAGGACCAGCTCGGTGAATACGTCCTGGAGGATGTCCTCGGCGTCCACGGCCTCGGCGACCCGAGCGCGGATGAAGTTCCAGAGGCGTTTCCGTTCGCTGAGGAACGCCTCGGCGACGGCGGCGTCGCGGCCGGCGATGTCGTCCGCGCGGGCATCCGGCCGATCCGCATGTGCGTCCGACCCAAGCCTGACCGGCCCGACGCGGCGCCTGTCGTCCTCGGTACCGCCATGTGCAGGGCGCGGGGGCGGTGAGCCGGAAGTGTGGGCGGTTTCCGTTGGAATCACGTGTTTCTCCAGAGATCGGTCGGCGCTGTTCCGCGATTGGTCAGACGTGCGGGCCGAACCGGCCACGCCGCGCCGAGCGAGTCGGCGGTGCCGTCCTTCGACAGGGTAGACGTACGAGCAGCGCGGATATTGTATCGGCGGGACCCGGGAATGGCCATCTGGGGACGTGAACCACACTGGCTCCGGCAGCACCATGCGGTGGCGGTGTGGAGGCGGCGCGGTGGCCGTGCCTCAACCGCGCAGCGCCCTCAATCCGTTCCCGACGACGAGCAGGCTCGCGCCCATGTCGGCGAGCACGGCCATCCAGAGCGTTGCGGCGCCAGCGGCGGCCAGGACGACGAAGACGGCCTTGGTACCGAGGGCGAAGGCGATATTGACGCGGACGATCCGCTCCGCCTTTCGCGCGCGCTGGATCGCGACGGGGAGTCGCGAGAGGTCGTCGTCCATGAGAGCGATGTCGGCGGTGTCGAGGGCGACATCGGTGCCGGCGGAGCCCATGGCGACGCCCACGTCGGCGGCCGCGAGCGCCGGGGCGTCGTTGATCCCGTCGCCGACGAAGAGGACGCGGGCGTGGCGCTCGCGGAGCTCGCGCACCGCGGCGACCTTTTCTTCGGGGAGCAGCCCGGCCCGGATTTCGTCGACGCCGACGCCGGGGCCGCCGAGCTCATCGGCGATGGCGCGCGCGGCGCCCTCGTAGTCCCCGGTCAGCATGACGACGCGTTCGATCCCGGCGGCGTGGAGCGCCCGGAGCGCGGACGCGGCGGTCGGCCGGATGCGGTCGGCGACGGCGATCACGCCGCGAAGGCGGGGTGGCCCGGCGTCGTCTACCGCCCGCGTAGCGACGATCACAGCGGTGCGGCCGCGAGCGGCATGGGCGTCGAGAAGGGCGCGGTGAGGCGCGAGGTCGACGCCGAGTTCCTCGAAGAGCCGCTCGCTCCCGACGAGGACCTCGACGTCTCCGACCCGCGCACGATGCCCTTTCCCGGGGATCGCGACGGCGTCGGTCGCCGATGGGACGGCGCAGCCCTCCTCCTCGGCGCGCCGCAGGATCGCGTGGGCGATCGGGTGCGTGCTGCGGGCCTCGGCGGCGGCCGCGAGCGCGAGGAGCTCGGTGGACCCGGTGCCGTCGAAGGCGGTCACGTCGACGACGGCCGGCCGGCCTTCGGTCAACGTCCCCGTCTTGTCGAGGGCGACGACGCGAGCGCGGCCAGCGTTCTCGAGGTGCAGCCCGCCCTTGATCAGGATCCCGTCGCGGGCGGCGCCGGCGAGGGCGGAGACGATGGTGACCGGCGTGGAGATCACGAGCGCGCACGGGCACGCGACGACGAGGAGCACGAGCGCGCGGTAGAACCATTCGCCCCACGCCGCCCCGGCGACCAGCGGGGGGACGACGGCGAGGAGCGCCGCGATCGCCACCACGGCGGGTGTGTAGACGCGGGCGAAGCGGTCGACGAACGCCTGGCTGGGCGCGCGCGTCGCCTGCGCTTCTTCGACGGCGTGGATGATGCGCGCGAGAGTGGTGTCCTCAGCGGGCTTCTCGGCGAGCACCTCGAGCGCGCCGTCGCCGTTGAGGGTGCCGGCGAAGACCTCGGCGCCCGGCTCCTTTGGGACCGGGATCGACTCGCCCGTGATCGGCGACTGGTCGACCTCCGAGACGCCGGCCAGGACCCGGCCGTCGACGGGGATCTTCTCGCCCGGTCGGACGACGACGGTCTCGCCGACCCGCACCTCCGCCGCGGGGATCCGGACCTCGACGCCGTCGCGGATCACCGTCGCCTCGGCGGGCGAGAGGTCCATTAGGGCGCGGATGGCGCGGCGGGCGCGGTCCATGGATGCCGCCTCGAGGTGCTGCGCGACGGCGAACAGGAACATCGCCGCCGCCGCCTCGCCCCACTCGCCGATGCCGAGCGCGCCCGCCGCGGCGAGCGTCATGAGGAAGTTCATGTCGAGCGCGCCGGTCCGCGCCGCGCGCAGCCCCTTCGGCACGATGTAACGGCCGCCGAACACGATCGAGCCGATGGCGAGCGCCCCGGCGGCTGACTCGGCTTTGAACAGGTGAGCGGCGAGGAGCGAGAGCGTCCAGCACACGCCCGAGGCGACGACGAGCGCGAGGCGGCCGTGGCGGGCCCAGGCCTCGCGCATGCGGGCGGGGACGCCGGCAAGGGCGGTGGGTGGGGAGGTCGCAACGGCAGGAGCGGATGACGGGCCGGAAGCAGCGCGCGGGGCCGCCTCAGGGCTGGCCGGCGGCGCCTCGTCCCGTACCCGGTATCCCGCCCGGACGACGGCGCCCGCGAGGTCGGGCCAGGTCGCCGATCCGGCCGCGTACGACACCGTGACCCGACCACCCATCACATCCACCTGCACGTCCCGCACGCCGTCGACGCCGCGGAGGGCTTTCTCGACCGTCGCGGCGCACGAGGAGCAGTCCATCCCCTCGACGCCGAAACTCAGGACGGCCAGCCCGGGCTCCGCTGCGGCCACGGTTCCCGACGCAACTGCTGCCGAACCGCCGGGCGCGAGGACACGCAGGTCCATGGATCCGGGGGTGACCACCCCACCCGGGTCCTCCGGCACGACCGACCCGGCCGGCTGGCCTGCCTTACCCGGCTCATAACGGTTCCCCGGACCTTGCCCCCTCAACGGACGCGTCTCCTTGCGACTGTTCGCGTTCACGCCCCGGGCGGCCTCTGCGCACAGACGCCCCCGCCTGGTTCAGCCCGCGCAGCTCCGACGTCCCGACCGCGCGGCGGCAGGCTGCGAACCCCGCCACGGTCGACCCCCGGGCGTCTGGATCCGCAACCGAATGATACCTGTACGCGGGTGGGAGGTTCAACGGGAGGGCCGGGCTGCGGGCCCGGGGGTGTCGGGGGCTGGGGCAGCGGGGCCGGAGGCGGCGGAGGACCCGGCGGAGCCGGCGGACCCGGCACAAACCAGGGATCGACCCGGCGGGCCAACCCGGCGGACCAGGCACCACTTTCCAAAGTTGCTACATCCAGACATGCAAGGATAGCGGGAGGCGACGACGGAGTGGCGGCGGTGGGCGGCGAGTCGATCAGGAAGAGAAGTCGTGTCCCGACAACGAGCTTCGCTCCATCCACCAGTCGGGACGCTGCTTCGGAGAGAGCGAGATCGTAAGGAAAATTGGCCCGCTCAATGGGCCGTGAACATGGCCAGATGGGTCAACTCTGGATAATGGTGCCTGGTCCGCTAACCTGACCCCTGGTCCGCCAACCATGGCCCTGGCCCGCTAAACGAGTCCGTAGGCGAGGGCGCCGATCAGGGTCGCCACGACGACGTTCCGCGTGACGGCATACGTCACCCCGGTCACCCCACACCCGACGAGCACCGCCGTCCGCTCCGGTCCGCCCGCAGCCAGATCCGGGAGGACCGAGGCGATGAGGAGCGTCGTGATCGCTGCCGGGCCAACCGCTTCCATGGCACCCGCCAGCCGGCCGCTCGCGAGCGCCGGCGAACGCCCCAGGCGCGTGGGCAGGAAGCGGAAAAGCCACGTGCCGAGGCCGACCGCCACGGCGACGATGATCAGGTCCTTGCTCATTCGGTCCTCCTCGTCGTCGAGGATCCCCTCCGTAGCGCGCCGACGACCGCGCCCGCGGCCATGCCGGCCAGGATCCCGGTCGTCACGTCGACGACGCCGGCCACCAACGTGCACACGACGCCGGCCACGATCACGACCGGCAGGCTCCTCCGGCTCAGGATCGAGAGGAGGAGGGCGACGAAGAGTGCCGGCAACATGAAACCGAGCGCCGCCTCGATCGACGGGTAGCTGCTCAACGCCCCGCCCCCCGCCACCGCCCCCGCGATCGTCCCGGCCACCCACGACAAGTACGCGGAAGCCCCGATCCCGAGCATCCAGCGCTCGCTCCACGCCTCCCGACGGCTCGAGAGGAACCCGATGGTCGTGGCGTACACCTCGTCGGTCAGCCAGAACGCCCACGCCGGCGCCCACCGTGTACGGGCGCGGGGTCCGGCCCGGTCGAGGAGCGAGGGGCCGTAGAGCACGTGCCGCAGGTTCATCGCGAGAAGCGTGAGGCTGGACACGACGACGCCCGTGCCTCCCGCGAGCAGCGTGAGCGCCATGAACTGGCTGGCGCCCGAATAGATCACGGCGGAGAGGAGCACCGCCTCGGCGGCGGCGAACCCGCGCTCGGTCGCCGCGGCGCCGAACGAGAACGCGATTGGGAAATAGCCGATCACGATCGGGATGCTCGCGCGAACGCCGTCCAGGAATGATGCGCCCTTCCCCGCCGGGCGCTCGCCGGTTCCGGCGGATTCGTCCGTGTCCGCGGGAAGGCGGCCCGCGATTCCGGCGTCTGTGCCAGGCTCGGTTTCGCTACGGAGCTGGATCTGTGCCATGGATCCGAATCGACGTATCACACGCCCGGGGCCGCGGCACCCCGCCGCGGCCCCGGGGTCGACCTCCAGCCGATATCTAACGGAATGTCCTCAGAATTGTAAACCGCGGCGGAAGGAGAGTTCGGGATGAGCGTCAACGCGACGCCTCGCGAACTGCAACCCGGTGACTGACCGACCACCTCGCGGCGCTCCGCAGCGCTGTGCCTCGCGGGCCACGCTGCAGTGTTCCTGGCGCGAATCCCTACGCCCTGCCGCCTGGCGCTTCACAGCCGCCCCGCTGCGCCCTACGGCGCAACGTCTACCGGTCCTCGATGCCGTGCTTCGCAAGACGCCGCACGATGCCTCGGGGGCCGGCGCCGCGCCACCACCGTCGCCGGTGCACGACGGCCCGTGGGCCGCGAGCCCACGGGACCGTTCTTGCGTCCCCCGGTCCGGTCTTGGGGCGCGGGCCACGCCGCCCGCATGGCGAGTGGTGATCCAGGTCATCGGTCCGCATCGGTCCCACCGGCCCGCCCCGGTCTCTATGCCGCAGCGCTCACACCGGGCGGTTCAGCCCGGGATCGCCGGTGTGGCGGCCAGCCCGGGCGGGTACGCCGCTCCAGCCGCGGCTCTCGCTGTGCGGACCAGGCACCATTTTCCAAAGTTGCTACATCCAGACATGCAAGGATAGCGGGAAGCGACGACGGAGTGGCGGCGGTGGGCGGTGCGGAGATCCGGAAGAGAAGCCGTATAGCGACAACGAGATTCGCTCAGTGCACCGGTCGGGACCCAGCCCCGGAAAGGAGCGAGATCCTAAGGAAAGTTGGCCCGCTCGATGGGCCGTGAACATGGCCAGATGGGTCAACTCTGGAAAATGGTGCCTGGTCCGCTAACCCCGCCCCCTCACAGCCGCTGGTCCCCCCACGGCCGCCACGCCTGGCCTGCTGACAGGCCCCGTCCGCTTGCAGGCCAGGCCACGAGTGCTCCCACCGACGACTGTCCCGGCCGGCCCACGCTTGCCCGCCCCGTCGCGTCCAGCCCCGTGAGACCAGCCGACGGCCGCGCACGTCAGCCACCAGCCGCCCGCGAACGCGCCCGCGGGCAGGGCAAGCGTCGCTTGACTGTCACGCCCCCCGCTTATCATTTCCCGCCGGCCGCTCGCCCGGAGCGGGATGGCAGGAGCCCATCGACCGGAGGGGTTTCGCTTGAAGATCCTCTGCTGCGGAGATGTGCACATTGGCCGGCGCTCGTCGCGGCTTCCGGCGCATGTGGACGGCAGGCTGGTCTCCTGCGGGGCGTGCTGGGAGCGCGTGGTCGATTGTGCGCTGGCCGAGCGGGTCGACGTGGTGGCTCTGAGCGGGGACGTGATCGACCGGGAGAACCGGTACTACGAGGCGATCGGCCCGCTCGAGGCCGGGATCGAGCGCCTGGCCGATGCGGGGATCGTCACGGTCGCGGTGGCGGGGAACCACGATCACGACGTGCTCCCGCGCGTGGCCGAGGCGCTCGGCCCCGAGCGTCTGCGGCTGCTCGGTCTTGGGGGGCGTTGGGAGCGGACGTCCATCCGCCGGGGCGACGAGGCGGTCGAGGTGATGGGGTGGTCGTTCCCCGAGGCGGTCGTGCGTTCGAGTCCGCTCGCCAGCCTCGAGCTCGAGCGCGGCGAACTCCCCGTGCTGGGTCTGCTGCATGCGGACCTCGACCAACCGGTCAGCGATTACGCACCCGTCTCGCTGGCCGAGTTACGCGCGGCGCCGGTGGACTTCTGGCTCCTCGGCCACGTGCATGCGCCGCGTCTCGACGACGCGGGCGCGCCCCCGATCCTCTACCCGGGCTCGCCGCAGGCGATGGACCCGGGCGAGCCCGGCGTCCACGGCGTCTGGATCCTCGAACTGGGGCGAGGACGCGCGGTCCGCCTCCGGCAGGTCCCGCTCTCGACCGTCCGCTACGATTCCCTGGAGCTCGACGTCGACGGGGTGGCCGACGCGGGCGAGTTCGACCGCCGGGTGACGGCGGCCGTCCGCGAGCATCTGGCTCGAGTCGCAGAAAGCGCGGGGCCGCTCCGGTATCTGAGCCTGCGGCTGCGCATCACGGGCCGCACTCCGCTGCACCGCTCCCTCGAGTCCCGTGTCGCGCTCCTGCAGCAGGATCTGGAGCTGGAGAACGGCGAGGTCACGGCGGTCGTCGAGAGGGTGGAGCTGGAGACGCGGCCGGCCCGTGACCTGGAGGAGCTCGCCCGCGGCGCGGACCCGGTCGGCGTCCTCGCCCGCCTGCTTCTCTCCCTCGATCGCGACGGCCACGCCGAGGGCGCGGCGCAGGAAGACGTGGCAGAACTCCTCCGCGAGGCTGCGCGCGTGGTAAACGCGGTCTTCGAGGCGAAGCCCTATCTGTCGCTCCCCCGGGAGGACGTGGACACCGCCGCCGTGGCCGCCCGGGTCCTGGCCCGGCAGGCCTCGCTCCTCCTGGACGAGCTACTGGCGCGGAAAGAGGGCGTATGAGTCGCGAGTCTCTGGTCTTCGAGCGCCTGGTGGTCCGGCGGATGCCGGGCGTGGCGGACGGCGGCTTCGAGCTGGACGGGCTGGTGCCCGGCGTCAACGTGATCCACGGCCCGAACGCGTCGGGGAAGACGACGACGGCACGGGCTCTGGAGGCGCTCCTCTGGCCCCAGGCGGCGCCCGCGAACGCCTGGCTGGAGGGTCGGTTCCTCCTGGGCTCCGCCCGCTGGGCGGTGTCATGCGATGCGGGTCGGGCCACGTACCAGCGGGACGGTGCGGACTCCGATCCGCCCATCCTGGCGCCGGCCGGGGCGCGGGACCGCTATCGGCTCTCGCTGCACGAACTGCTGCGGGAGGACAACGCCGACCTGGCGCGGGAGATCGTGCGCGAGTCGGCCGGGGGCTACGACGTGGCTGCCGCGGCGCGGGCCCTGGGGGCCAGGGACACGCTTCCCCGCCGGCAGACGGACCTGGCGAAGGAGTACGAGAGCGCCCGCGCGGCGGTGCGGGAGGCGCGGCGCACCCAGGAGGCGCTGCGCGAGGAGGAGCGCCGGCTGGCGGAGCTGCGGCGCCGGGTCGCGGAGGCGGAGGAGGTGGGGCGGCGGATCCGCCTCCTCGAGCGCGCGCTCGAGCACGCTGACGCGGTGGCGAGAGAGCAAGCCGCGCGGCGGGAGCTCGAGCGGTTCCCCGAGGCGCTGGCCAGGCTCCAGGGCGACGAGGCGGACCGCCTGGCGTCGCTCCGCGAGAAACTCGAGGCCGCCCGGGAAAAGCGTTCGAGCGCGCGCCGTGACCTCGAGGCGAGCCGGGAGACAATCCGACAGGCAGGGCTGCCCGAGGGCGGGATCCCGGACGTCGAGCTCATCGCGCTCCGGAGGCACGTCGAACGACTCCAGGATTTGCGCCGTACCTTGGCGGACCACGAGGCCGAGCTCGCTGCGGCGACCGAGGCGCGGCAGCGGGAGCAGCGGGTCCTGTCCCCCGTGGTGAGCGAAGCACAGCTCGACGCCCTCGACGCTGGAGCCGTAGCCGCGCTGGCCGACTTCGCGCTCCGCGGCGCGCAGGTCACGGCTCGCCTGGCCGCTGCCGACGCCGAGATCGCCTGGTTGCGGGGAGGCGACGACGGCGCCGCGGCCTCCGGGTCCACGGACGCGCCCGGGGGATCGACGGCTGCCGGGCCGCGCCTCGCGGGGCCGACCGCGGAGCGCCTGGGCCACGGGATCGCGCTGCTCCGGGCGTGGCTGAGGGCGGGCGACGGCGGCCGTAACACCCGGCGGCTGCGGAACCTGGGCGGCGGCGCCGCGGCGCTCCTCCTGGCGACAGGCCTTGCGGCCGCGATCGCCACCTGGCCGGGCCTCATCGCCCTGCCCGGTGGCGCCACGCCCGCCTGGCTCCCCGCCCTTCCCTTCGCCCTCGCCCTGATCGCCTTCGTGCTCCTGGTCGCCATCCTTCGCGTCGGCCAGGAGCCCGACACCCGTGCCGCCCAGCGGGCGGCATTCGAGCAGACGGGACTCCAGGGGCCGGAGCGGTGGACCGAGGACGCCGTCGCCGCGCACCTGGACAGCCTCGAGGCGTTGGCCGCCGAGGTGAAGCTGGCGGCCGAACGCGAACGGCGGGCGCAGGATGCGGCCCGGCGCCGCACCGAGATCCTCCGCGGGCTGGAGGAGATCGAGACCCGGCGCCGGGCCCTGGTCGAGACGTACGGCGTCGCCCCCGAGACCGACCTCGTGAGCCTCCACTGGCTGGCGGAACGCATCGGCCGCTGGCAGGATGCCCGCCGCCGGGAAACCGAGGCCGCCGCAGCGCTCGAAGCTGTCCGCTCACGGTTCGACGCCGAGCTCGCCGCGGCCGCCGACCGGATCGCGTCCCTCGGCTGCCCCCGGCCCGCGGACCTGGAGACGCTCGCAGCCGCGATCGAGGACCTGGCCGCCCGCGCCGCCGCCTACGCGAGTGCGCTCCGAGAGGCGAGCGCGGCCGACCAGCGCCTGTCCGAGGCCGAGGCCGACGAAAAAGCGCTCCAAGAAGAACTCCTGACCCTCTGCCAGCGCATCGGCGTCTCCCCGGACGACGAAGCCACCGTCCGGGCATGGTGCGAGCAGCTTCCGGATTACCGCGAAGCCTGTGCCGGCTACCGCGCCGCGGTCGAGGTACGCCAGCAGTTAGCTGACGCCCTCCGGGCCATGCCTGGGTACGTCGATGGGCTCGAAAACCGTAGTCGGGACGAGCTCGAGGACGAACTGCGCCGCGCCAGCGCCCGGGAGGGCGAGCTGGAGGAGCTCCGCAGCCAGATCGCCGAAATCGAGGCCCGGATCCGCCATGCCAAGCAGAGCCACGACCTCGAAGCCGCGCTGGCCAGGCTGCGGCGCTGCGAGGACGACCTCCGCGAGGCTCGGGAGCGC
>DATCLG010000201.1:0-16828 GCA_036564015.1 Longimicrobiales bacterium | reverse complement strand
CGGACGGATCGGACGATCGATCAGACGCGCCGTCAGGATCTCACCCTCACTCGGACGACCCTCCCGCTTGATGAAACCGCCCGGGATCTTCCCCGCCGCGTAGCTCCGCTCCCGGTACTCCACCGTCAGCGGAAAGAACGGTAGCGACGTCGGCGTGTCCTGCACCACCGCCGTGCACAGCAGCACCGTCTCCCCGTACTGCACCAGGCACGACCCATGCGCCTGCTTCGCCATCCGTCCGGTCTCCAAGATCAACGGACGGCCGGCAAACATTCGCTCGATCCTATGCATCTTGTGTCCCCACTCGTTTCGAGGGCACGGCACTCCTCGGACCAACGACCCCGCACGGCCCCATGTGAGGGGATCGCCCGCAACCCCATCCACCTCCGGAGCTGCGGGCGATCCCCCTCGCCGCCCGGGCCCGCAGCATCAATGCCGGAGCCCCAGGTCTTCGATCAATGCGCGGTAGCGCTCCAGATCCGTGCGCCGCAAATAATCGAGCAACCGACGACGCTTGCCCACCATCATGAGCAGGCCTCGCCGGCTGTGATGATCCTTCGGATGCTTGCGAAAATGCTCCGTCAGCTCGTTGATTCGCGCAGTCAGCAAGGCGATCTGGACCGGCGCGCTCCCCCGGTCCTTCGGATGAAGCTGGTATTTGCGGATGATCTCCTCTTTGTCGAACGCCATCTAGGGTTGCCTCCTCGAGAGACTGTGCTGGTCGGGAAGCATCTGCTTCAGACATTAGCCAACTACATTAGCTCATCGCTCCGCGGCCCGCAAGCCGCGCGACTTCCCGCGAAATACCGTCGCGCCGCCGCGCAATCCTCCCGGATCGCCTCCGCCAGCTCCGCCATTGACCCGAAACGCCGGATCTCGCGCAGCCGCCGACAGAAATCCACCCGCATCCGCTCGCCGTACAGTTCCCCCTCGAAGTCGAAGAGATGGACCTCGATCGAGGGAGCGAACCCCTCGAACGTGGGACGAGGGCCCAGGTGCAGGACGCCCTCTCGCTCCTCTCCGGCGAAACTGGCGCGAACGGCGTAAATCCCTTCGCGCGGGAGCAACTTGTCGGGATCGGGAACCTGGACGTTCGCCGTCGGAAAGCCGAGCGCGCGCCCCTGCCCCTCCCCCCGGACCACCTCCCCCGAGATCGAGTACGGCCGGCCGAGCGCGCGCGTCGCGAACTCGACGTCGCCCGCCTCCAGCGCCTTGCGGATCCGCGTCGAGGAAAGCGGCTCCCCGTCGAGCTGAATCGCCGGAACGACCTCGACCTCGAATCCCAGCGTCTTTCCCAGCGCCTGCAGCGTAGCCGCATCCCCCGTGCGATCGCGGCCGAGCCCGTGGTCGTACCCGATCACCAGGTGACGGAGCCCGAGCCGGCCCATCAGGATCTCCTCCACGAAGCGTCGGGGCGAGTACGCCGCCAGCTCCGCCGTGAACGCCAGGAAGACCGCGTAGCCCACCCCCGACTGCGCCAGGAGCTCTTTCTTCTCCTCCGGCGTTGTCAGCAGGCGTGGCGCGACCTCCGGCCGAATGACCCGGAGCGGGTGCGTCTCGAACGTCACCACGACGGGCCGCGCACCGGACTCCTCCGCCCGCCGCCGCACCTCCCGCAGCACCGCCCAGTGGCCGCGGTGAACGCCGTCGAACGTGCCGACCGTGATGACGGACCCTCCCGGATGCGACGGCAGCCAGGGGGACACCTCCTGCCGCGGAGCCCGCTCACTCACGGGGAAACACCTTCCGGGGCACCAGCGATCCACTCTCCACCGCGGCCACCGCCAGCAGCTCCTTCTCGAACGCGACGGCGACCAGCCCGCCGGTGGCAAGCCCCTCGGGTGCGGCGATCGGGACCCCGTTGCCGATCTCAACCGCCTCGTGCTCCGACACCTCGACGACCGGCAGGTGCGAGAGCGCCGCCAGCGGCGAGAGGAGCGCCGCAGCCACGGCCTCCCGCTCCCCCAGCCGATCCATCGGCAACGCCCCCGCCACGTGGTGCACCCCGATCCGCGTGCGCCGCAACGCGATCAGGTGCGCCCCCGTCCCCAGCTTCTCGCCCACATCCCGGGCTATCGCCCGGACGTACGTCCCGCTCGAGCACTCGACCTCGAACTCGACCACCGGAAGATCCAGGCTCCGAACCTCCAGCCGGTAGACCGTCACCGGCACAGGGCGGGCCTCCGGCGTCTCCCCACGCCGAGCCAGACGGTACATCCGCTCGCCTCCCACCCGCTTCGCCGAGTAGCGCGGCGGGACCTGGAGGATCCGCCCGACCTGGCTCTGGAACGCCGCCTCGATCTCCGCCGCGCTCAGCTCACGCCACCGCTCCGACGACGCCACGACCGCGCCCGTCCGATCATCGGTGTCGGTCGACACGCCCAGCCGCGCAGCCGCCACGTAGGTCTTCGGCAGCTCGCTCAGGTACTCCGCCAGCCGCGTTGCCCGCCCGATGCACAGCAGCAGCAGCCCCGAAGCGAACGGGTCCAGCGTGCCCGTGTGCCCGATGCGCCGCGTGCCCAGCGCGCGCCGGGCGGCCGCCACCACATCGTGCGACGTCGGCCCCTCGGGCTTGTCCACGGGGAGCACGCCCCACAGCTCCTCACTCCTCATCGCCGTCCGCGCCCTCCCGGTTTCCCCCCTGCCCGCGCACCTCCCGCAGCAACTGCTCGATGCGCATCGCCCGCTCGAGCGTGACATCCAGCTCGAAGCGCAGCTCCGGGGCGCGGCGGATCCGCATCCGCCTCCCGATCTCCCCCCGGATGAACGGCGCCGCGGCCCGTAGCCCCTCCAGTGTCTCCTCCTTCTCCCGCGGCCCCCCCATCACGCTCACGTAAACCCGGGCCACCGACAGGTCTGCGGACACCCTCACGTCCGTCACCGTCACGAACCCGATCCGCGGGTCTTTCACCTCCGACCGCAGAATGTCGGTGATCTCCCGCTTGAGTTGCTCATTCAGCCGTGGAACTCGCCGGCTCATCGTTCCCAAGGATTCCGATCCACCTCACCACGCGCCGGCCCGCTGCCCAACGCCGCGGCGCAATGCACCCCCCGCGCCGCCCGCCGCCCCGGCGCGCCCGGCGCGTACCCGCCTCGATCACCCTCGCCGCCCACAGCCCGCGCCCGGCGCCCCGTCGGGAGCGCCGCCCGTAGCATGCAAGACGGCGGCCGCTCCCCTCAGAGCCGCCGCCGTCCCGCTCAGTAAAACGTGCGGTAACAGTCGATCACCCGGGCCCGGGGCTCCGCGTTCACCAGCCGGTCCGCGCTCTCCAGCACCGACTCCGCCACCCGACGCTCCCCCGCCACCACACACGCGGTCAGCTCCGCCCGCTGCCACAGATCCTGATACCCGGTCTCCGCGACCGAGAGGTTGAAACGGTTGTGCAGCCGGTCCTTGAGCCCTTTGACCACGCTGCGCTTCTCTTTCAACGACTGGCAGCCGAAAATCTCCAGCTCCCAGCCGATCACCCCGATGACCACCGCTCACCGGCTCCGTCGCGAGACGTCATCCCAGGGCCCGGCTCACTCGCCGCCGGTCGTGCCCGCCAGCGTGCGCGCCACCGACTCGACTCGGTAGCACTCGATCAGGTCGCCCACCTTGAGATCGTTGTACCCGGCGATCGCCACGCCGCACTCGAAGCCCTCCCGCACCTCGCGGACATCGTCCTTGAAGCGCTTGAGGCTCGCCATCTCGCCCTGGTACACCTGCACCCCATCCCGCACGACCCGCACCGGATGCCGCCGGTCGAGGACCCCCTCGGTCACCTGGCAGCCAGCGACCACGCCCACCCGGGGCACCCGGAAGAGCTGCCGCACCTCCGCCACGCCGATCACCACCTCGCGCTCCTCCGGCTGCAGCATCCCCTCGAGGGCCGCCTTCACGTCCTCCACCGCCTCGTAAATGATGTTGTAGAGGCGAATGTCGACCCCCTCGCGGCTCGCCACGGCCCGCGCGTTCGCGTCCGGACGGACGTGGAACCCGATGATGATCGCGCCCGCCGTCGCCGCCAGCAGCACGTCCGACTCGTTGATCGCGCCCACGCCACGGTGGATCACCTCCACCTGCACCTCCGGCGTCGACAGCTGCTCGAGCGCATCGGAGAGCGCCTGGACGGAGCCGTCCACGTCCCCCTTGATGATCAGGTTCAGGCGCGCGACCTCGCCCTCCGCCAGGAGCTTGCCGATATCCACCAGCTTGACGCCCCGGCTCTTGATCCGGAGCTGCTTCTCCCGCTCCAGGCGCTGGCGCGTCTGCGCGATCTCCGCGGCCCGCTCGGCATCCATGACCACCAGCGAGTCACCGGCCGCCGGAACGCCCTCCAGCCCGAGCACCTGCACCGGCACCCCCGGCCCCGCCGCCTCCACCGCCTTCCCCCGCTCGTCCAGCAGCGCCCGCACGCGGCCAGCGTACAGCCCGCAGACGAACGAGTCGCCCACCCGCAGCGTGCCGTTCGTTACCAGCACCGTCGCGACCGGACCCTTCCCCACGTCGAGCTGCGCCTCGATCACCGTCCCCTGCGCGGCCCGGTTCGGGTTCGCCTTGAGCTCCAGCAGCTCCGCCTGCAGCAGGACCTTCTCCAGGAGGTCATCGACCCCCTGCCCGGTCTTCGCGCTGATCTCCGCGCACAAGACGTCCCCGCCGTACTCCTCGATGACCACGCCGTGCTGCAGCAGCTCCTGCTTCACCCGCGACGGGTTCGCCGTCGGCAGGTCGATCTTGTTCACCGCCACGACGATCGGCACCCCCGCGTTCTTCGCGTGGCTGATCGCCTCGATCGTCTGCGGCATGACCCCATCATCCGCCGCCACCACCAGGATCACCACGTCCGTCACCGACGCACCCCGAGCACGCATCGCCGTGAACGCCGCGTGGCCCGGCGTGTCCAGGAACGTGATCGAGCGCCCGTCGTCCAGCTCCACGTGATAGGCGCCGATGTGCTGCGTGATCCCGCCCGACTCACCCGCAATGACGTTCGTCTTGCGGATGTAGTCCAGCAGCGACGTCTTCCCGTGGTCGACGTGCCCCATGACCGTCACGACCGGCGGCCGCGGCACCAGATCCTCCGGCCGGTCCTGCGCCTCCAGCTCCTCGACCAGCGAGGCGCCGTACTCGGCCTCCCGCACGGCCTTGAAGCCGAACTCGTCCAGCAGCAGCTCGATCTGGTCGAAGTCCAGCCGCTGGTTGATCGTGACCATGAGCCCGAGGTTCTTGAACGCGCTGCTGATGATCTCCGTCGGGCTCTTGCCGATCAGCTCCGCGAGCTCCGCCACGGTCAGGAACTCGTTGACCCGGACGGTCCTTGCCTCCTCGGCGGCGACGCGCTCCCGCTCCGCCTCACGCTCCTGCCGGCTCGCGGCGTCCTCCCGATGGTAGCGCCTCCGCTTGCCTCCGGCCTTCAGCTCGGCCATCACCCGCTGGATGTTGGCCTGCACGGCCTCCTGATCCACCCGGCGCTGCTTCTTCTTCCGCTTCTCCTTCTTGCGCCGGCCATCGGCCGTGAAGCCTTCCGCCTGGATCCGGACCTGCCCGCCCGGTCCGGCGCTCGCCGCCGGCGCCGTGGGCCGGACCGGAATCGGTGCGGCCGGGCGCGTCACGCGCGGCAACCCCTCGGTGACCGGGCGCGGCCGCGGCCGCTCGGGCTCCGGAGCCGCCGCCGGAGCCGGCGCAGAGGGCGCGGCCGGGGGCGCCTCCGCTTCGGGCGCCGGTGCCGGCTCTGCCGCCTCCGGCGCCGGGGCCTGCGCCTCGGCCGCCACCTCTTCCACCTTCTCCGGCTCGGGCCGCTCCACCTCGGCAGCCGCCTCCACCGCCGCCTCAGCCGGCTCCTCCGCCTCCGCCACCACCTCAGGGGCCGGACTCTCCACGATCACTGTCGTCTGCGTCGGCTCCGCGCTACCCACCGTCACCAGCTCGGCGCCCCGCTCCGCCGCCTCCTCCGCAGCCTCCGCCGCCATCGCCTCGGCCGCATCCGCCGTCGGCGAGGCCGAAGAGTCCGCCGCCGTCACCACCGGCGACTCCGCCGCCGGCTCGACCCGGGACTCCTCAACCTCCACCCGGCGCCGCCGACGCCGGCGCTGGCCTGCCTGCGCGTCCTCCAGCACCGCCTCGATCGCCTCCTCCGCCTCCGCGTGCCCCAGCCGGCGCTCGCGCTCGAAACGCGCACGCAGCCTCGCCACGGTGGCATCGTCCACCGGCGACGCCTCGTTCCGCACCGAAGCACCCATCGCACGGAGAAGCTCGATCAGCTTCTCGGCCGGAATGTCGAACTCTCTCGCTACCTCGTAGACGCGCATCTTGCCTCGCACCACCTCTCGAAAAAACAACTTACCGCCCTGGATCGCCCCCGAGCAACTCCTCCAGCCGCGCCGCGAACGACGGATCGACCACCCCCACCGCGCTGAGCGCCGAACGGCCGACCGCCGCCCCGAGCCGCACCCGGTCGAACGCCACGACGTGCGGAATCCCCTTCGCCCTCAGGAGCGGGAGCAGCTTCTCCCGGCTGTTCTCCGACGCGTCCGCCGCAACCACCACGAAGCGCGACTTCCCCGCCCGCGCCGCCAGCCGCACCCGCTCCGTCCCGGCCAACACCGCACCCGCCCGCGCCGCCAGTCCCAGCAGGCGAAGCGCAGCCTCAGGCCCGCCCATCCTCCGTGCCGTCCGACCTCAGCCCCTTGAGCGGCAGACCGAGGATCTCCGCCGCCACCTCTCGCGCCTCCTCCAGCTCCTCCGGCGTCGGCCCGTCCGCCTCCCCCTCTTCGCCCTCCTCCACCGTCAGCTCGTCGATGACGCGCAGCACCTCATCCGCCTCCTCCGGCCCGATCCCGGGGATCCGGAGCAAATCCTCACGCTCCAGATCGATGATGTCGAAGAACGTGTCGTACCCCGCACTCTCCAGCGCGGCCAGCGTCGCAGGCGGCAGATCCAGCTCACGCAGCGGGAAATCCGACACCTCGTAGTCCGCCTCGCCACCGCCGAACAGCGCCGCGTCCGCACCACGCTCCAGCCACTCCCGGCTCCCGTACAGGTCGATCTGCCACCCGATCAACTGGCTCGCCAACCGCACGTTCTGACCGTTGCGCCCGATCGCCAGCGAGAGCTGGTCCTCGTCCACGATCGCCGTGATCACCCGCCGCGACGAATCGCTGATCACCTTCGCCACCTTCGCCGGCGAAAGCGCCCGCCGCGCAAAGATCTCCGGGTCCGGGTGCCACGGCACGATGTCGATCCGCTCCCCACCCAGCTCGTTCACCACCGCCTGCACCCGCGAGCCCTTCAGCCCCACGCACGCACCCACCGGGTCGATCGACTCGTCCCGCGACGCGACCGCCACCTTCGTCCGCCCCCCGACCTCGCGCGCGATCCCCTTGATCTCCACGATCCCCTGGTAGATCTCCGGGACCTCCAGCTTGAAGAGCGCCACCACGAACATCGGGTCGGCCCGCGACAGGATCAGCCGCGGCCCCTTCGGCGTCTCCTCCACCCGCTTCAGCACCGCCCGGATCGGCTCGCCCTGCCGGAAACGCTCGCGCGGGTTCTGCTCCTTCCACGGGATGATCGCCTCCGCTTCCCGCGTCTTGTTCAGCATCACCACGATCTTCCCGCGCTCGATCTGCTGGATCTCCCCGCTCAGCAGCTCCCCGATCTTGTTCGAGTACTCCTCCCGGATCCGGTTGCGCTCGCCCTCACGCACCCGCTGGATGATCCGCTGCTTCGCGGCCATCACCGCGTTGCGCCCGAACTCCGAGAAGTCCACGGGGATCTCCAGCACGTCCCCGACCTCGAACTCCGGGTCGTCCCACCGGGCCTCCTCCAGTGAGATCTGCCGCGCAGGGTCCTCCACCTCCTCCACCACCTCCTTGAGCACCGTGATCTGGATGTCCCCCGCCTCCTCGTCGATCTCGATCTCCGCCGACACGGTGGCTCCAAACCGCTTGGCCAGCGCCGCCATGATCCCATCGCGGATCAGGTCGTGCAGATCCTCACGAGACAGATTCTTGTTCGCGATCATCTCGCGAAACGCCGCCAGCACCTGCGATGCGTTCGCCATAGCCCTTCCCGTTTGCCTCTACGCCGCCGGCCGAACCCCGCGGCTCTGTTCAATCCTCCCAGCGAAAGACCAGATGCGCGCGCGCGATCTCCTTCCGCGGGATCTCGACCTCTTCGCCCTCAGCCAGCCGGAGCCGGATACGCTCCTCTTCCCCCTCCCCGACCACGCCGAGCAGCGTCCCTTGTAGCCGACGCCCGCGGCCGGCCAGGGGAGTGCGGCCCTTCAGCGCCACTTCGCGGCCCGCGAACCGCTCGAAGTCCCGGCGCTTGACCAGCGGCCGCTCCACGCCCGGCGAGGAGACCTCGAGGACGTAACGGTCGCCCAGCCCCGGAACCTGGTCCAGGAACGGTTCCAGCGACCGGCTCACCCGCGCGCAGTCGTCCACGGTGACCCCGCCCTCCGGACGGTCGATCCGGATTCGGATGATCGGGCGCGTCTTCGCCCCGGCGCGCTCCAGCTCCACGAGTTCGTAACCCAGGGCCTCGAGGCGCTCCTCGAGGTCCCGCTCGAGTGTGTCTTCTGCCATGAGTGTGTCCGAATGAAAAAAGTGGGGGTGCGGCCCCCACTTCTCGCAGCAGACACCCGAGTGTCCGGCACCGAACCAATATAATGATTTTTCAGGCAAGATGCAAGTCACATCGGTGTCGGCATCGAGGTGAAATCGCCGCGCCAGGAGCGGCCCGGCCACGCCTGAGAGGAACCGGGCCTCGCGCACTCCCCTTTCACGCGTCCCTCCGGGGATCCCGCCCGTCCCCACCGCCGCCCTGTCCCGGGGCGGAAGGCTCGAACCCGGAGCACCGGGTCACGGGGAGGCGCGGATAGCGCGGAAAGGCGGGATCGAACCGTGAGCGGCCGCAGAGGTAGAACCGCGAGCCTCGACGGCTCTCGATCACCCGTGCGTGGCGGCAGGCCTCGCAGAGCCCGGGCGGTGGCGGCGGCGCGTGCATGGGATCGGCTGACGCTTCCGGGCCGCGGCTCCCGTCCCTCACGCGGCGTTCGGACGGATCCCGAGCACCCCCACCTGCCGCTCGCCGCAGCCGGCGCGGTGCGAGAAGAACGGCGACCCGCCGCACCGGGTGCAGAAGGCAGACACGGTGATCCGCCCGGCCGCGATGCCGAGCTGAAGGGCGCGATGGACGAGGACCGCGCGCAGATCCACCGGCGCGGGCCGGGGAGGCGGCTCGAGCCCAAGGGCCTGGAAGACCTCGGGGCCGACCTCGTAACAGTCGCCGCAGATCGCCGGGCCGAGGTGCAGCTCGAGCGCGTCCGCCGGCGAGCCCGCGAGCTCCCGCAGCGCGGCGACGCCTTCCTCGAGCACGCCAGCGGCGATGCCCCGCCACCCGCCGTGCAGCAGGGCGACCGCGCGGCGGTCGGGGTCCACCAGGAAGATCGGCACGCAGTCGGCCACCGAGACGGTCAGGAGCACGCCGGGCGTCCGCGTCACGTGCCCGTCGTACCCGTCAGCGATGAAGAGCCCCGGAGGCCCGCCCTCCTCGTGGACCAGGACCCGCGCGCCGTGGACCTGTCGCGCGTGCACCGCCCGCGAGCAGCCCGTCGCCTCCCGGAGGTGGCGCCAGCGCTCCAGCACGACGCCGACGGGGAGAGAGCCGAAGAGGCGCAGATCGAAAGGCCCGGCTCCGGCCGCCCCCCCCACCGCCTCCAGCACCTCGCCCCCGCGCCCCGTCGTCCCCTGCACGAGCCACGGGTAGCGCGCGGCCCAGCTCGGGTGGACGTAGAGAGGAACCGCGCCCGGGAGTCGCTCCTCCCGCTCGATCCGGACCCCGAGCGCCCCCAGCGCGGCGCCCGGCCCCACCGCGCCGGCCGCAACGGGGCCGACGCCGGCCTCCAACTCCCCGGGACTCCGCCCGCTCACTCCCCCTCCACTGGAATCCGACGCACCCCGCCCTGCCCCTCCAGCTCCGCCACCCTCCGCCGCAGCTCCGCCACCTCCTCCCGCAGCGCCTCGAACTCCCGCCGCGGCACGAAATCCACCCGCTCCCGCACCTCCTCCATCGTCTGCTGTGCCCGCTGCATCGTCCGACGGACCGCTTCCTTCGCTCGCTCGGGCGACAGCTCCCCACGCTCGCGCAGGTCCTCGATCGTCTCCTCGATCGCTTCCTTGAGCGCGGCCAGCACCCCGATCCCCGCCCGGATCCCCTCCCGGAACCCCTCTTTCACCCGCCCGTGCTCCTCTGCCATGCTCCCCTCCGTCATTCAGCGTACGGCCCCCGCGAATCGTGTCGCTCGATCCGCGCTCCCAACGCCCGCAACCGCTCGTCGATCCTCTCGTACCCGCGCTCGATCTGCCCCACGTTGTAGATGTGGCTCTCCCCCTCCGCCCCCAGCGCCGCGATCAGCAGCGCCATCCCCGCCCGGATGTCCGGACTCTCCACCACCCCCGCATGCAGACGCGACGGACCCACCACCACCGCCCGGTGCGGATCACAGAGGACGATCCGCGCACCCATCCCGATCACCTTGTCCGCGAAAAACATCCGCGACTCGAACATCTTCTCGTGGATCAGGATCGTCCCCTTGCACTGCGTCGCCACCACGAGCGCGATCGAGGTCAGGTCCGCCGGGAACGCCGGCCACGGCCCATCATCCAGCTTCGGAATGTGGCCGCCCATGTCCATCCGGATCTCCATTTCCTGATCCGCCGGCACGTAGAGGTCCCGGCCGCGGATCTCGCAGCGCACCCCGAGCCGGTCGAACGCCAGGAGCGTCGAATCGAGGTGCTCGACCGCCGCGTCCTCGATCGTGATCTCGCTCCTCGTGACCGCCGCCAGCCCGATGAAGGACCCCACCTCAATGTGGTCGCTCCCGATCCGGTACCGCGTCCCGTGCAGCCGCTCCACCCCCTCGATCTCCAGGATGTGCGTCCCGATCCCGGAGATGCGGGCCCCCATCGAGTTGAGGAAATGACAGAGGTCCTGGACGTGCGGCTCCGCCGCAGCGTTCCGCAGCCGCGTCGTGCCCTTGGCGAGGACGGCCGCCATGATCGCGTTCTCCGTCCCGGTGACGCTGGGCTCATCCAGGAAGATGTCGGCGCCGCGCAGGCCGCTGGTCTCCATGTGGTACCCCTGTGCCGCTTCCACCACGGCGCCCAGGCGCGAAAGCGCCAGGAAATGCGTGTCCACCCGCCGCCGGCCGATCACATCCCCCCCGGGCGGCGGAAGCGTCATCCGACCCACGCGGGCGAGCATCGGGCCGGCCAGCAGGATCGAGGCGCGGATGCGTGAGACCAGCTCCGGCTCGAGCTGCGCCGCGCTCACCTCCTTCGCGTGCAGCCGCACCGTGTTCCGCTCTAGCCACTCGCTCTCCACCCCGACACGACGGAGCAGCTCCAGCAGCGTCCGGACGTCCCGGATGTCCGGAACGTTCTCCACGATGACGGGCTCATCGGTCAGCAGCGAGGCCGCGAGGATCGGCAGAGCAGCGTTCTTGTTACCGGCAGGACGGATCGTGCCGCGCAGCGGGTGTCCGCCCTCGACGACGAATTTCGGCATGTTCCTGATCTCCTGCGGACGCCTCCCGGCGCCCTTTGCGGCAAGGCCGCGGAACTCCAACCAGACACGAAGATACCGGACGGGGCCGGCCAGCGTCAAACCGGCCCCGACCCTCAGAGGACATCGATCCGCACGTTCAACGGCTCTCCCTCGACCTCCGTGACGTTGACCATCGTCCGCTCGCCGTAGCGATTGAACTGGAGCGAGACCCGGCTGCGGCCGACCGGCAGGTTGAGAATGTCCAGGTACCGCAAACGGCGAGGCAGCTGCGGCTGGACCAGCCGGAGCATGCGGTTGCGGGCATCCGGCTCGATCCCCAGGGCCCCCTGGATCATCGGGAAGAGGGCGCCGGCAGCCCACGCCTGGGGCGAACAGGACACGGGGTAGGCCACGGGCGCGTCCGTCTCCTGGCGCCAGATCCCGCAGAACAGCTCCGGCAGCCGATGGTAGCGGAAGTGCAGGGCCGCGTCGAAGAGCGCATCGAGCACGGTCGCCGCCTCGCGCCGTAGCCCGTACCGGGCCAGGCCGAGCGCGATGAGGGAGTTGTCGTGCGGCCAGACGGTGCCGTTGTGGTAGGAGAGCGGGTTGTACACCGGCTGGTGCCGCGCCAGGGTCCGGATCCCCCACCCGGAAAACATCTCGTCGCCGAGCAGCACCTCGGCCATCCTGCGCGCCTGCTCGAAGGTCGGCACGCCGGCCCAGAGCAGGTGACCCGGGTTCGACGTGATCGTGGGGAGGGGTCGCTTCTCGCCATCGAGCGCCAGGGCGTAATAGCCCCGGTCCTCCATCCAGAACGCGTCGTTGATGCGTTGACGTAGCGCCACGGCCTGCGCACGGAGCTGGCCGGCACGCGCGACGTCCCCGAGCGCCGCGTACAGCTCGGCCATCTCGGCCTTGGCCCGGTACGCGTACCCCTGCACCTCGACCAGCGCGATGGGCGGCTCGGGAAGCGTGCCGTCGGGGAAGGTCACCCCGTCGCCCGAATCCTTCCAGCCCTGATTGACCAGCCCGCGCGGCGAGCGCCGCGCGTACTCGATGAAGCCGTCGCCGTCCAGGTCGCCGTACTCGTCGAGCCACTGAAGGGCCCGTTCCGCGTGCGGCAGGAGCTCCCGGACCAGCTCGAGGTCCCCCGTCCAGCGAAAGGTCTCGCCCAGGAGGATCAGGAAGAGGGGGGTGGCATCCACGCTCCCGTAGTAGGGCGTGTGGGGGATCTCCTTGCAGGCGGCCATCTCCCCCCGGCGGATCTCGTGGAGGATCTTGCCCGGCTCCTCCTCGGTCCACTCGTCCACCCGCTCACCCTGGAACGCCGCCAGGAAGCGAAGGGTGTGACGGGCGATCTCCGGCCGGATCATGAGCGTCTGGAGGCTCGTGATGATCGAGTCCCGGCCGAACGGCGTGGCAAACCACGGGATGCCCGCCGTGATGATCGGCCGACCCGCGAACTCGGTCATGAGCGCCCGGAGATCGGTGATCGACTGCTTGACCGTGGCGTTGAAGAACTCGTCGTCCGTCCGGATCCCGGCGCTCTCCTCGTGCCACCGATCGTACGTCGCACGGATGCGCCGGAACCGCTCGCCGAACGACTCCTCCACCACGGGCGGCCGCTGCTGGCCAATGAGCGGGTGGACCCAGACCTCCAGCTCCACCGAGTCCTTGGGATGGAGGTGAAAGTACCAGCGGGCGCGTCCGGCCTCCAGCTCGCCGGGCATGATGGAAAACCGCAGCACCGTCTGCCGCAGTCGATTGTCCAGCCCGCAGTAGGACCAGACGACCTCGCGCTCCCCGACCAGCGGCCGGAAGTACTGGCCGCGCCGGGCCCGGGTCGCCCCCCGCACCTCGAAGATGTCGGCGAAGTCGGCGGCGAAACGGAGCTCGACCCAGAACTCCACCGGTCGACCCATGTAGTTCGTCAGGATGAGCCGGTCCGTCATGAACTGGTCGAGCAGTTGCTCGCGCCGAATGTGGAGGAAGTTCTTCGGCTCCGTGAAGATCCCCCCGAACTCCCGGTCGGTGACGGTGAGGTCGATCTGAGAGACGAAGACCCGGGAAGCCTGGGAGCTGAGCACGTCGGGTTCCCCGCCCGCCGTGATCAGCTGGTAATGGCTGAGCATCCGGGTGTCCTCGTAGAAGAGCCCGAGCTCGCAGGCGCCCGGTGGATGCACGTTGCCCGCCTTGTCCGTGAGGAGAAAGAGGTTGCCCTCCTTCAGCACGAGCTCCGTGCGCGCCAACGTTTGAGCCGTGCACTGGATATCGTCGTACCCCAGCAACTCCGCCGCGGGCACGGGAACGAGGTTTGCATTCGTCGTCGAAACCAGATCGGCCATCGCAGAACGAACTTCCTTCACGTGACCCCGATGAGTCGGGGCGGGCTCAAGCCGCCGCTGACCTGGACGACTGAGCCCGACCCTCGCTCGCGCGCCGGTAGTACGCCTCGTAGGCTGCGACCATGTGGTCGCGGTGGAAGCGCTCGGCGGCGCGCCTCCGGCAGCGCTCACGATCGAAGTCCATCAAACGGGTCTTCACCACCTCCACCATCGCGTCGGCATCCGGGACGAGAAAGCCGGTCACCCCGTTCTCGATCAGCTCCGGCGCGCTCCCGCGAGGGAAAGCGACGACGGGGCACCCGGCCAGCATCGCCTCCAGCATGACCAGGCCGAAGGGCTCCTCCCAGTGGAGGGGCATGAGAAGTGCCCGCGCGTTGAGGAGGAGCGGAACCTTCACGTCCAGACCGATCGGTCCGAGGTAGCGGACATGCGGCCTCACGAGCCGCGGCTCGATCTCACGCTTCGGGAAGTCCCGGTCCTCGTCGTCGTTGTGGATCGACCCGGCCACGCGGATCTCGATGCCGGCACGCTCGGCCACATCGATGGCCACGTGCGGACCCTTGATCGCGGAGAGGCGGCCGATGAAGCAGACGTAGTCCCCGGCGCAGCTCGGGCCCGCGTAAGCGGCCGGATCCAGGCCGTGGTGGATCGTGGTCATCCGGGGCAGCGGGGTTTCGCGCGCGCGCTGGTCGTGGCTGATCGTCACGTACCACACGTCCGGGAAGCCCCGGTAGAAGCGCGAGAGCTCCGGGACGCGATGGTGATGGATCGTATAGACGACCGGCAACCCCGGAACTAATCGGGACATCGCGAGCGCCCCCGCCGACTGGACGTGCACCACGTCGTACCCGCCCTCCTGCGCGATCCGGGAGAACGCCCAGCTGAGGTGATCGATCTCCACCAGGCTGTCGGGTGGCCACTGGGCTTCGGGGAACCAGTACTCGAGACGCGCGGAAGTCCGGGAGTCACCGGTGGCGAAAACGGTCACCTCGTGACCCCGTCGGACCAGGCCCTCGGCGAGCTCGTAGACCATCAACTCCGTCCCACCGTAGTGCTTTGGTGGCACGGGGACGAATGGCGTCGAAATCAACGCGATCTTCATAGATGTTCGCTGCGAATGGAAAAACCCCAGGATGCGCAAGCGGCGCGCATCAGCCGCGAACGGCCAGGCGCAAGACGCGTTCCAGCCGCCCACGGCTCAGCGCCGCGGGATTGACACTCCCAGAGCTGTGAATCTAAGATCACCCGTTGCGGGGCCGGCCTCGCCCGTCGAATTCTCGGGTGGCCTCGTGGACCGCCAGCGGCGGGTCTCGCGGGCGAATGGGACCGGTTATGGGTTCGAGTGTGTGGTTGTCGAACATGGTGGAAAACCTCAGATGCAGCTCCTTGTCGCGGTCATAAACCAGGCCGAGAAGCTCGACGAGATCCTCGCGGGCTTCCTCGAGCTCGGCATCACGGGCGCCACCATCATCGACAGCGAGGGGATGGGCCGGGTTCTCGCGCACGACATTCCCATCTTCGCCGGCCTGCAAACGCTGGTCACGAGGTCTCGCCCGCAGAACCAGACCATCTTCAGCGTCATCAAGGAAGACGAGAAGGTGGAGGGCGCCATCGCCCTCATTCAGGAGATCTGCGGCGACCTCAACGACCCCGCGACCGGTATCGTCTTCACTGTGCCTGTCAATCGGGTGGTGGGACTCGCGTCCGAGCTGGGCGAGGAGTCGTGAGCTAGGGGAAGGATCCCCGCTTCGACGCCTCCTCGGGCAGCCGCTGCACCCGCCTTCCCGGGTCGCGTGGGCATCACCTGTCAGGCCCTGGCCTCGTCGCATGGCTGTCCCCTGCCCGGGCGACAGCGGGTGGGCGGATCGGCCATTGGTCCCGTACCCGCGGTCGAGATCCGGCGTCGAACCGGCCGCATCTTTATTATACCCCTCATGGCACCCGGTGGTTCTCCGGGAACACGCCCCGGGCGCCGCGGGCCGCGGCGGTCCCTCCGGGCGCCCGTCGGGCCTGGCTCGCACCGCCAACCGCGCCGGGCAGCCTGGCCCGCGGGATCGGCATGACATTACCTTATGGCGCGCCCGCCGGATGGCTCGATCGTCACCCGACCCGCTCCCGCCGTGCGGCTTCGTCCGGGGAAGGCGCGAGCACGCTCGAGCGCCCGGCCGGGTCCGCACTCTCCATTCGAGGAGATAGGAGGAGAACACGACGGTGGTGATCTTGGCCGAGGCACTCTCCCGGTCGACAGCCGTCCCCCAGCTCGCGACGCCTGCGCAGGCCGTGGCCTGGACCGATGTCGTCACGGCCCTCGGCGTCGCCCTGCTGGCCCTGATGGGCCTAGCGGTCGGGATCGGTGGCCTCATCGCGCTCCGGACGTGGATTCGCTTCCTCCACTCGGTCGAGCGGGCCGTCGAGCGGCTGTCTCCTCACGTCGAGCCGCTGCTCGGGCACGCGACCCGCGTGGCGGAGGATGCGAGTGAGTTGACCCGTGCGGTCCGGACGACTGTCGAGGAGATGACCGGGACCCTGGGAGAGGTGAATCAACGCCTCCGTTCCGCCGTCCACGCCGCGGAGGACCGCGTCCGTCAATTCGGCAGGGTGGTCGACGTGGTTCAGGAAGAGGTGGAGGACCTCCTGCTCGATGCCGCCGCCACCGCCCGCGGCGTCCACGTCGCCGCCGAGGCGCTCCGCCGTCCGCGCGGTCCCGGGCGCGGGATGCTGGATGAGGAGCCCGACGAACCGCCTGCTCTACGCTGATCGACGAGGAGAGGAAGGTATGCCCCAGCGGGACACGATCGATTTCCTGACCGCTTTCGCCGTGGGGGCGGTCCTTGGCGCCGGCGCCGCCCTCCTGCTCCGCCCGGAGCCCCCCTCGCGGACGGAACGCCTCCTCAAAGAGCTGGACCCCTACCGGCGGAAGGTCCGCAAGAGCGCGGCGCGCGCGCGAAAG
>DATCLG010000200.1:0-4019 GCA_036564015.1 Longimicrobiales bacterium | reverse complement strand
CTGCGAGGGCGCCCAGTTGAAGAACGGCTCCGTCGGATGGATGCGCATCGGCTCCGGGAACCGGAAGTTCTGCGGGTGCCCGAGGATCCCGACCCCGGCGAGGACGCCATCCACGTAGCCGCCCACGTGGGCCCAGCGGGCGCGCGTGCCGTGGCCGTTCGACCGATCCTTCCCCTCCGAGGTCAGGAAGAACGCGTTCTTCTCGCCGTACCACTGGTCGTGCCCACGGAAGCCCACGCCGCCGTAGCGGTACTCGGGCAGGATCAGGGGCGAGGACGACGCCGTGGTCTGGATCACCTCGAGGTCGAAGATCCGGTACGGACGGCCGCTCCCCTGGACGTTGTAGACGTGGACGATCCACGTCTCGTTGAGCGCGTCCTTCGGCGTCGGGCCCGTCAGGTCCACGTAGCGGTGACGGGCGCGGACCCCCCCGTGGACGGGGCCGCTCCACGTCGTGTCCAGCGCCACGGGCTTCACCGTGCCCTTGCGGTCACCCACGTTCCAGAAGTCCGGCGTGCGTCCCTCGAAGACCGTGTTCGTCCACGCCGCCCAGATGCCGTGGTGGTGGAGGTGGTCCGCCGGGTAGTCGCCCGTGACGATCCTGCCCGCGGGCGTGTAGACCGGGTGGATGTAGCCCCCGCGCTTGAAGACGGGATCGATCCCCGGGCGCGGCAGCTCGGTCTCATCGGCGTTGTAGCGGAGCACTGGCCGCCCGGCGACCAGGAACGTGACCGCGCCGGGCTCCCGCCGCGCCTCGACGCCTGCCGTGGACGCCGGGCTCCCCTCCACGGCTTCCAGGCGGTACCGGCGGGTTTCGCCGGCGCCCAGCCGGTCCAGGATGAACACCGCGCGGCCGTCTCCCGTGGGCTGCACCGGGACCGCGCGCCCGGACTCGTCGACCAGCCGAAACGCCTGGCCGGAGAGACCATCCGGGAGCGAGAAGAAGACCGGAGTCTCCAGCCGGGTGTACGGCCCGGCGGCGACCGTCACCGTGTAGGACGCAGGCGCGGGCGCCGCCTGCCGCGCGCTGCCGGCGCAGGCGGCCGCCCCGAGGCAGACCGCGGAGAGAAGTGCCAGGTACGCTCGCATGATGCGCTCTCGCTGCCTGGAGGTGGAACGGGCGGTGCTTCCTCCGGCTCGGAGGGTCGGAAACGCAATCCGGGGAGACACTCCGGAAGTTATCTCCCCGGACCACCCCCGTGCAACCGCGCCGGGGCGGAATCGTGCCCTCAACGCGCGGCGTCCGCCCGGGTGAGCACGTACACCCCTCCCCGCTCGGTCGGGATGTCCAGCGCCACGCCCGGGTCGGGCTCGGCGGCCTTCACCATGGCGGGATCCGCGACCGGCGGCTTGCCCGGGTCCTGCAACACGAAGAACGGGTTGGGATTCGGGCCTTCCGCCGGCCGGGCCACGCCGCCCTCCACCTTCACGGGGACATCCGTCCGGACCCGCAGGTTGCCGCCCAGACGCGACCGGATCACCGCCCGCTTCAGCTTCCCGTCCTCCCACTCGATGTCCACCTCGAACCCGCCCCGCGCCCGCAGCCCGCGCACGCTCCCGCGCGGCCACGCCGAGGGGAGCGCCGGCAGCAGATGGACCTCCCCGGCATGGCTCTGGAGCAGCATCTCCGCGATCCCCGCCGTCGCGCCGAAATTCCCATCGATCTGGAACGGCGGGTGCGCGTCGAAGAGGTTCGGGTACACCCCGCCACCCCGGTTGGTCGTCTTCTCGCTGCCCGTGAGCGTCAGCAGGTTTTCCAGCATCCGGTAGGCGCGATCGCCGTCCTGCAACCGGGCCCAGAAGTTGACCTTCCACGCCATCGACCACCCGGTCCCGCCATCCCCGCGGAACTCGAGCGACCGCCGCGCCGCCTCGAACAGCTCCGGCGTGCCGCGCCTCGTGATCTCCGACCCGGGATGGAGTCCCCAGAGGTGAGACACGTGCCGGTGCTGGTTCGTCGGGTCGTCCTTGTCCTCGAGCCACTCCTGCAACTGCCCGTGGCGGCCGATCTGATTCGGCGCGATCCGCTTCCGCAGCTCCGCGAGCTGCGCCCGCAGCTCCGCGTCCACCCCCAGGATCTCGCTCGCCCGGATCACGTTGGAGAAGAGCTCCCGGATGATCTGGTGGTCCATCGTCGGGCCCATGACCAGCCCGCCGTGCTCGGGCGAGTTCGATGGCCCGGAGATCAGCCAGCCCGTCCTGGGGTCTTCCACCAGGTAATCGACGAAGAACAGCGCGGCCTCCTTCATCAGAGGATAGGCCGTCTCGCGCAGGAACCGCTCATCGCCGCCGTACTCGTAGTGCCACCACAGGTGCTGGGTCAGCCACGCGCCGCCTGTGGGCCAGATCCCGTGGTCCGAAAAGTTGATCGGTGCCGTGCCCCGCCAGAGATCCGTGTTGTGGTGCAGCACCCACCCGCGCGCCCCGTAGTGCTCCCTCGCCGTCTTCGCCCCCGTCTCGGCCACCTCCCGGATCAACCGGAAGAGCGGTTCGTGCAGCTCGGCCAGGTTGGTCGGCTCCGCGAGCCAGTAGTTCATCTCCGCGTTGACGTTGGTCGTCCACTTGCTCTCCCAGGGCGGGTCGTTCCGGTCGTTCCAGATCCCCTGGAGATTCGCCGGCTGGCTGCCCGGCCGGCTGGAGGCGATCAGCAGATAGCGGCCGTACTGGAAGAACAGCGCGGCGAGCTCGGGGTCCTTCCCGTCTTTGAAGCGCAGCACCCGCTCGTCCGTCGGCAGGTCGCTGCGTTCGCTCTTCCCGAGATCGATCGCCACCCGCCGGAAGAGGGCCTGGTGGTCGGCGATGTGGGCCCGGCGCAGCTCCTGGTAGGACTTCCCCCGGAGCCTGGCGATCGTGCTGTCGTTGCGGGCGATCGGATCGCCGCTGACGTCCCTGTAGTTCACGAAGTTGGTCGCACCGGCGAGCAGCAGGGTGACCGCGTTGGCGCCGGTGATGGTGGCCATCGTGTCGCTCAGCTCGAGCCGTCCGCCTTCGGGGCGCACGAGCAGGCGCGCCTCGAACCGGATCACCCCGTCCTCGACCATCCCTTGCATCGACAGCTGGTCCGGGCCCAGCGCCCTGCGGAAGGACCACCGGTGCGCGCTGGTCAGCCGGACCTGGAGGGCCACGGCTCCCGGTCGATCGGCGGCGATGCGGACGACGATGGCCTGATCGGGGTAGCTGGCGAAGACCTCGCGGGTGTAGGTCGTTCGGCCGACCCTGAAGCGTGTGGTGGCGATGGCCCGGTCGAGGTCCAGCTCACGGCGGTAGGCGGTGACGGCGGCCGAGTCGATGCCCGGGAAGGCGAGGCGCAGGTCCCCGAACGCCTGGTACGCCTTCTGGCGCAGCGGCGCGCTCATGAAGTGGACCTGCGCCAGCTCTTCCGCCTCGCGCTGCTTGCCGGCGGCCAGGAGGGCGCGGAGTTCGGGCAGGTAGCGGTGGGCGCCCGGGCGGTGGTACTCGTGCGGTCCGCCCGTCCAGACGGTCTCCTCGTTGAACTGGATCCGCTCCTGGTGGGTTCCTCCGAAGACCATGGCGCCGAGGCGCCCGTTGCCGACGGGCAGCGCCTCGACCCACCGGCGTGCCGGCTCGGGGTACCAGAGCACGAGCGAGCCGGTCGTGCCCTGGGCGGCGCCGACCCGAGCCCCGATGGAGAGGAACACCGGCAGGAGCGCCAGGACCGTGCCGACGAGTTTCATGGGTGCCTCCTCCTGGAGGTTCTTCCGGTTGATCTGGCGGTGGTGGGGATCGGCGGGCCGCCCGGCCCGGTTCACAGGGCGGGCGGCCGGAACGCGAAGCGCTGGCCCGGCCGGGTGCGGACCTCCCGTCTCGTCTCGCCGTAGCGGATCCGGGCCACGCCTCCTCGCCGTGAGAGGATCCGCGCCTCGGTCAGCTTCCCGCCGGCCCACTCGATGTCCACCTCGAAGCCACCCCGCGCCCGGAGGCCGCGGACGCGCCCCGCGGGCCAGGCGGAGGGGAGGGCGGGGAGGAGGTGGATCTCCCCCGTGTGACTCTGCAGCAGC
>DATCLG010000199.1:0-4997 GCA_036564015.1 Longimicrobiales bacterium | reverse complement strand
TGGTGGCCGGGTCGTGGCCCAGGCACGCGCCGGAGGAGCTGGCGGAGGCGGACTCGGCGCGGATCACGGCATACGATTTGAACACCCTGCTGCGTCGGGCCGAGGACCTGAAGGGCGGCTCGGATGCGCTGGTCGATCAGGCGGATCAGCTGAAGTCGGTCCCGACGATCTTTCCGACGCTCGGCTCCGTTTCGAGCGCGTACAGTCGGGCCCGGTTGCATCCGATCCTGCGTCGGGTGCGGCCGCACGAAGGGATCGACATTGCCGCGCCGCGGGGCACGCCGATCCGTGCGGCGGCGAAGGGGCGGGTGAAGCGGGTGGGGCGGTACGGCAGCTACGGGCTGATGATCGAGCTGGACCACGGGAATGGCTATGTCACGCGGTACGCGCATGCGTCGCGCGTGCTGGTCCATCGGGGGCAGGTGGTGGAGCGTGGGGAGAAGATCGGCGAAGTCGGGAGCACCGGGCTGGCCGGGGGCCCGCACCTGCACTACGAAGTGCTGGTGCACGGGCGGAGGACGGATCCGCAGGCGTTCATTCTGGACCTGGATTCTTTGGAGGCCAAGGGAGCGGAGTGAAGCGGTTGGCCTGACGCTGGTGGTGGGCGCGGGGGCGGGTGCGCGGGGCCCCGAGACGGGCCGGCGGGGTGGTCGTCGAGAGGCCGCGGCCAACGGAGCGTTCGCAGCGGCAGGCCATCAGGGGAACTCGAACGAGAAGCGCCGACACGGCGCTTTTTTTGTTGCTGCAGGGCATGAAGTACTGGATTCTCCCGCTGTCGGCGGCGGCGGTCCTGCTGGTGCCGGGTGCGGGGCCGTCACCGGAGTCCCTGTTGGGACCACTGTTCGTGGAGCAACCGGAGGGTGGGCCGCTGGTGATCGCGCGGCCGCAACCCGAGTCGCCGCTCGTGGCGCTGCGGCTTTCGGTGCCGCTGGAAGGCGGGCGGGGCGGAGGGGGTGTGGCGCGCGTGCTCCAGCACCTTGTCCGGGAGCGGCTGGAAGCGGACGCCGCCGGTCAGGGTGCGCGTGTCTGGCTGGCGGCGACGCCGACCCACGCCGTGTACGGGATCGTGGGACCTGTGGAGTCGTTCGACGCGCTGGTCGAGATCCTGCGGCGGGCGGTCGGGCTGCCTGAGGTCAGGCCGCTGGACCTGGAGATCGCGAGGGCTGCCGCGGCGGTGGAAGAAAGTGCGGCGGTGGAGCTGCCGGAGGCGCTGCTCCGGCGGCGGCTGCGGCAGGCGCTCTTCCCTTCCCTGCCGGCGGGCGACGGCGCGGCGGTGCACGCGGTCACGGCCGGGCTACTGCGGGAGTTCTGGCGCGAGCACTACCGCCCGGAACGCATGCAGGTGGTCGTCGTCGGCGGGCTCCCTGCCCCGACCGCGATCGCAGCGTTCCGGGGTTGGCGGCCGACGATGGAGGCGCAGCTCCCTGACGGTCTCCCGCCTCCGTCAGGGGCGGAGCCCGGGCGGGACAGTCGTCCGCAGGCGCTCTCCCCGTGGGCGGGTGTCGGCTACCTGGCGGACGGCCTGGACGCGGCCTCGCTCGCGATCAGCGCGCTGCTGGTCGAGGCGCAGCTCGTGGGTCCGGGGATCCGGAAGGCGAGTGCGGAGGCGTGGTGCCACAGCGACCGGTGCGCGCTGGTCGTGATCGGGGCGGCGGCTGCGTCCGGCCTCGATGCGAAGGGCGTTGCCCGGCGGCTGCGCGGGGCGGTCTCGGAGAGCGCGTCGCGGGCCGAAACGAGGAGCGTGGCCGAAGCACGGCGGACGCTCCGGAACCGGACCCTGTTCGCCGCGCGCACGCCCGACGGCCTCGCCACGGTGGTGGGCGAGTTCGCCGAGCGGACGGGCGACCCGCGGGGCGCGGAGCGGTTCCTGGACGCGCTGGACCAGGCAGATGCGGCGAGCGTGCGGTCGGTCCTGCGGGCGCTCGCGGAGCGTGAACCGGCGACTGCGGAGGTGAACCCGTGAGGCTCCTGCGCCGCCGGGCTGCCCGGGCATCGTGGCCGCGTGGGGGCCGTCACTGCGTCCCGTCCGTGACAGCGGGCTTTCCGGGCGCCGCGGGGTCCGGGCTCGTCGACCTCATAGCCCGCCGCCGGCCAAGGTGGCTGCATACCGCCTGGTGCTCGGCCACGGGAGCGCTGGGGCTCCTGCTGGCGCTGGCCGGGACAGCCGGCGGACAGAACCGTTTCACGGTGCTGGAAGAGCCCAGCACGACGGCGGTCGGGTTGGCGGTGGTCGTCGCCACCGGGGGCGCGGTCGAGGCCGAGAGCGAAGCGGGCGCCACGCACCTCGCCGCGCAGGCCCTGCTCGAAGGGATCCGCTCCCAGCTCGAGTCGCTCGGCGGCCACGCCTCGGTCGAGTGCAGCCGCTCCACCATCCGCTTCACGCTCCTCCTGCCGGCAAGGACGTGGCGCGTGGCGACCGACCTCCTCCTGGACCAGTTGTTCCGCCGGCGCGAGGTGAACGACGCCGCCCTGGAACGCGCCCGCGCCCGGGTGCTGCGCGCCTTGCGGCTGGACGAAGGCAACCCGGCGCACGAGGCGCGGATCGCCCTGGCGACGGCCCGCTTCGGCACAGACTCGCAATGGGCGCGAGCGCCGTGCGGCCGGGCGGAGACCGTCGCGCAGTTGGGACTGGCGGAAATCCGCGAGGCGGCGCGCAAGCGCTTCGTCCCGTCCCGCGCGACCGCCGCAGTGGTGGGGCCGGTCGAGGCGGAAGCGGCGCGCGACGTCCTCCGGCGCGCACTCGGCGACTCCGGCCCGCCGCGCCTGCCCGACGGGCCACGGGCCCGGCCTGCGGCCGCGCCGAGATTCGTCGAGAAGAAGACGATCACGACGTGGGTGGGGCTGGCGTTCCCGCTTCCGGAGGAGCCCGACACCGAAGCGCTGGAGCTGCTGGCGTGCTATCTCCGCGAAGCGACCAGGCCCTCCCCCGCCCGCCCCGACGTCCACGCCGTCGAGATCGACCTGGAGCGCGACGGAGGCGGCGGCGCCCTCGTCGTCTACCTCGTGACCGAGCCGGACCAGGCCGGTCGCCGGGCCAGCGAGCTCCGGTCCCTCGTCCGCAGGCTGGCGAGAGACGAGCTCTCCGAGACCGAGTTCGAGTCGCTGGTCCGCCGGTGCCGGGGGGCGCGGCTGCTGGCGCTGGCGGCGCCGGAGGCGCGCGCCCGCGACGCCGCCCTCCAGCTCTGCTTCGACCGGGAGTACCGGCCACCCGCCGCCGAGATCGACGCCCTCGCCGCCGAGCGGCTGCGCCGGGCCGCCGCCTCGCTCCCCGAGCCGACCGTGGTGACCGTCGGCCCCAGCCGCGCGCCTTGAAAAAGACACGGGACAGGCTTAACCTTGCCACCGGGCCCCGCGCCGCAGACCGCGAGGCCATGCGGCCGGCCACGCTCCCGACCCTGGTTCTGCCCACCGGGACGCCTATGGACGAGACGACTCCGCCGCGAGAAGACTCCACACCGCAGCAGGAAGCCCTCAGGCTGGAACTGGACGGGGACGGCGTGGCGTGGCTGATCTTCGACCGCCCGGACAGCCGCGTGAACATCCTCACCACCCCGGTGATGATGCGGCTGGATGACCTCCTGACGGAGATCGAGCAGGCCGCAGACGCGGGACGGGCCAAGGCCGTGGTGGTGAAGAGCGGGAAGCCGGGGACGTTCATCGTCGGCGCGGACCTCGACGAGATCGTGGCGATCACCGACCCGGAGGAGGGAACAGCCAAGTCTCGGGCGGGGCAACGCATCTTCCGGCGGCTGGAGCTCCTGCCGATCCCCACCATCGCCGCGATCGACGGGGCCTGCCTCGGCGGGGGCGCCGAGCTCGCCCTCGCCTGCGCCTACCGCCTGGCGACCGACCGGCCTGAGACGCAGATCGGCTTCCCCGAGGTGAGGCTGGGGATCCTGCCGGGCTTCGGCGGGACCGTCCGCCTCCCCCGACTCGTCGGCCTCGCCGCGGCCACGCGGCTGATCCTGACCGGCAAGCCGATCAACGCGCGCCAGGCCGAACGGATCGGGCTGGTGGACGAGGTGGTCCCGGCTCCCCTGCTCGAGGAACGGGTCCGACGGTTCACCTGGGAGCGGATCGACCGGGGACCGCGGATCCGCCGGCCGCGGCGGCCGTTCTTTGCGCGGCTCGCCGAGAGCGCGGCGCCGGGCCGGACGCTCATCCTCTGGCAGGCGCGGCGGCAGGTCCTCCGGGAGACACGCGGACACTACCCCGCCCCGCTCGAGGCGCTCGCGACGCTGCGCGAGACGATCACGCTCCCCCTGGACCAGGCGTTCGACCGCGAGGCCGCCGCGCTCGGCCGGCTGATCGTGACGCCGGTCTGCAAGAACCTGATCCACGTCTTCCGGCTGACGGAGGGCGCGAAGAAGGCAGCGCCGGCCGCCCAGCCGCGGGAGGTGGAGCGGCTGGGGGTCCTCGGCGCCGGGACGATGGGCGGCGAGATCGCGCAGCTCGCGGCGTACCGCGGACTGTCAGTGCGGCTCAAGGACATCCAGCCGGAGGCGATCGCCCGCGGGCTGCGTCGCGCGCGCGAGCTCTTCGATCACGCCGTCCGGCGGGGGCGCATCGACCACAGGCAGGCCCGGCTGGCCATGGCCCGCATCGCGCCCACGCTGGATTACTCCGGCTTCGGGAGCGTCGACCTGGTCGTCGAGGCGGTCGTCGAACGGATGGAGGTCAAGCAGCAGGTCCTGCGCGAGGTGGAGGAGCGGGTGCGGCCCGAAACGGTGCTCACCTCGAACACCTCCTCCCTCTCGATCACGATGATGCAGCACGCCCTCGCGCGGCCCGAGAACTTCTGCGGGATGCACTTCTTCCATCCGGTCCACCGGATGCCGCTCGTCGAGATCGTGCGCGGGGCGGCGACGACGGACGAGACGGTCGCCACGGTGTTCGCGCTGGCGCTCCGTCTGGGCAAGACGCCGCTCGTGGTCAACGACGGGCCCGGGTTCCTGGTGAACCGGCTGCTCGCGCCGTACCTCAACGAGGCCGGCTGG
>DATCLG010000198.1:0-5389 GCA_036564015.1 Longimicrobiales bacterium | reverse complement strand
GAAGAACTTCGCGGTGAGGCAGGACCGGGCGATGCAGATCTTCGGCCGGCTGTGGATGAGGGGAACCTCCGAAATCCACGGCGAAGACCAGATCCCGACCGGCTGGAGCGACTGCGAGGACGCCGGGGCGCAGGCGGGCGTCGTGGCGCCGGATATCTCGAAGCAGCGTATCGACATTGGCGGATCGGCGGAGGTGACGGGAGATCCTCCGCTCCGCGCGGATCCGACGCTGTCGCAGGACGACTTCACCCGGTTCGGTGACATTGACATCGAGGAACTGATCGCGATGGCCCGGAGCAGGGGGAAGGTAATTCCTGCCGGCGCGAAGCTGAACCAGATCGGGCCGGCGGTCAAGCCCGGCGGCACCGCCTGCGACACCGGCCGGCTCTACAACTGGGGCGCGCCGGCGGACCCTGCCCATCCGTGTCATTTCTATTTCCCGATCATTTACGCGGCGGGGGACCTGCAGATCAACGCGGACGGCGCCGGGCAGGGCATCCTGGTGGTGGAAGGCGACCTGACAATCAACGGCCAGTTCCGGTTCTACGGCGTGACGATCGTGAGGGGCTCCTTCGAAGCGGAGGGCGGCGCGGAGCTGTATGGCAGCACGGTGGTGTGGGGCAATGGGGTTGTCGATACCAACAAGGTGACGGGCAACGCGGTGGTGAACTTCTCGAGCTGCGCGATTCAGCGTGCCCAGGAGTACAACGACGATCTGGCCCGGCCGTTCCCGCTCGTGGCGCGGAGCTGGATCGATCTCTCGGCTCTGCTGGAGCAGAGCTCGTGAAAGATTTCCCGGGAAAAGTCCACTGAAAGAGAAACGGATCCGTCGAATGGGTTTGTTCGGCCGTAGCAAGATCTCCGCCGGTCTCGACATCGGCAGCGGTTTCGTGAAGCTGGTCGCGATCGACCACGCGAAGTCGGAGCCGGAGATCGTGGCGGTCTCGATGGCCCCGCTGGTTCCGGACGCCATCGTGGAGGGGGAGGTGATGGACCCGGTGCTGGTGTCCGAGACGATCCGGTCGGTGGTCAAGAGCACCGGGCTGAAGGTCCGCAACGTGGTGGCGGCGGTGGGCGGGCACGACGTGATCATCAAGAAGATCCAGATGGACCGGATGGACGAGCGGGATGCGCGGGAAGTGATCCGGTGGGAGGCGCAGCAGCACGTTCCGTTCGACATGGAGAACGTGGAGCTCGACTTCCAGATCCTGGATCCGGACGATCATGGCCCGCAGATGTCGGTCCTGCTGGTGGCGGCGAAGCGGGAGCTGATCGAGCAGCGGCTGAGCCTGCTGGCGGACGCCGGTCTCGAGGTGTCGACGATCGACGTGGACGCGTTCGCGCTGCACAACGCGTTCGAGCAGAACTACCCCAGCTCGCTCGGGGGGCTGGTCGCGCTGGTGAACCTGGGTCACGAGACCACGAACGTGAACCTGCTCGAGGACGGCGTGCCGGTCCTGACGCGCGATATCCCGTTCGGGTCGCGGCGGCTGCGGGAGGCGCTGCAGCGAGAGCGGGGTTTGACGGCCGAGGAGGCGGAGGCGGTGATCCAGGGGAAGGCGGACGGCGAGGATCACTGGAGCCTGATCGCGGACCGGCTCGAGGAGCTGGTGGTGGGGATCGAGCGTGCGGCGGCGTTCATGATGGCGCAGACCGGGGGCCAGAGCCTCGGCCGGGTGTTCCTCTCGGGCGGAGGCGCGTGCCTGCCCGGCGTGGCGCAGACGCTGGGGACGCGGCTGGGCGTGCGGACCGAGCGGGCCAATCCGTTCGAGCGGGTCGCGGTTCGACCCGAGGTGCAGGAGACGGTCGCGATCGACGAGATCGCGCCGATGCTGATGTTGTCCGTCGGGCTGGCATTGCGCAGGCCCCACTCGTGAGGCGGCTGTGATCGAGATCAACCTGCTTCCGGGAGCGACGCGGCGCGCCGGGCGCCGGCGGCCGAAGCTCGCGCTATCGCTGCCCCGCCTGGGGTCTTCTTCGCCGGGGCTGGACCGATCGGGTCTGCTGATCGCGGTGGCGTGGATCGGCGGACTCGGGCTGGTCGCGTGGCTGTTCCTGGGCGCGCGGGCGCGCAAGGCGGAGCTCGAGGCCGCGATCGAGCAGGCGGTGCAGGACTCCGCCCGCTATGCGGTCGTGATCGAGCGCATGCAGCGGTTGCGGGCGCGGCAGGACACGATCCTCCAGAAGCTCGAGATCATCCAGGAGATCGATGCGGGGCGCTACGTCTGGGCGCACATCCTGGACGAGATCGGGCGGATCCTGCCGGAGTACACGTGGCTGACGGAGATCGCGCAGATCGAGCCCGGCCCCCCGCCGGTTTTCCGGGTGCAGGGGCGGACGGGCAACACGTTCGCGCTGACGGAGTTCATGAAGGACATGGAGGCGTCTCCGTTTATCCGCAACGTGCGTCTCTCCTCGACTGAGCTGGTGGTGGAACAGGACAACCTCGTGCACGCGTTCGTGCTCGAGGCGACGTACGAGGAGCCGCCGGCGGACATGATCGAGACGGTCCCGTTGTTCGGGATGAAGGAGGACTGATGGCGCTGCTGCCGAGCGATCCGCAGACGCAGAAGAAGCTGCTCCTGGGGGTGGCTCCGCTCGTGCTGGCCTTGCTGTACTGGCAGTTCTACCACGGCAAGCTGACGGCTCAGGTGAGTGAGCTGGAGAGCCGGCTAGAGCAGCTGGAGACGAAGAACCGGACGGCGCGGGCGCAGGCGGCGCAGGGCGGCCCCGAGCTGGAGCAGAAGCTCGCGTTGTACGAGGAGCACATGAGCCGGCTCGAGGAGCTGGTGCCGAGCAGTGATGAGGTGCCGGAGCTCCTGCACGCGATGACGCTCGAGGCGCGGGCGACGAATGTGGAGCTGGCGCTGATGCGGCCGGAGGGTGAGACGCCGGTCGGGCCACGGCCTGCCGGGCCGGCGGCGCCGGCGGGGCGGCCGGGTGGCGGGGCGGGGGCCGCGGCCGCGCAGTCGCCGGGCGCGGTGTACTACACGCGGCAGGTCTACCAGGTGAGCGTGATCGGCGGATACCAGAGCGTTGGGAGCTTCCTGGCCGCCGTGGGATCCCTCCCGCGGATCGTCACCCCGATCGATCTGAGGCTGACGCCGGCGCGCAGCCGGGAGGAGGATGAGTCCGGCGCGCTCAAGCTCGAGGCCAGTTTCCGCATCCAGACGTATGTCTTGCCGAACACTCCACCGCCGGAGTCGAAGCCCAATGTTCGCACGTCGTAAGGCAGTCTGGCTCGTGTTCGCGGCTGTGGCGGGTGTTGCCAGCCCGGGGCTGGGTCAGACGCCGGCCACGCCGGCGGCCCGTGTTTCCGGAGAGCGCTCCGATTCGGCCGGCTCGAACGAGCCGAGGCTGATCTACGAGCGCGAGATGTTCGTCTTCCCTGTGGTGCCGGGTCGGCGGGACCCGTTCACGCCCCTGACCGGAGCCAACGAGCTAGGCCCGCGCTTCGAGGATCTCTCGCTGCGGGGGATCATCTATTCGCCCGCGCCTGGGCAGAGCGTCGCGCTCGTGGCGACCAAGAACGGAAAGGTCTACCGGATCCGGCGGGGCGACGTGGTGGGTAACGCGCGGGTGCTCGAGATCGGACAGTCCCGGGTGGTGTTCGCTGTCAACAACCTGGGCGTGGTGCGACAGGCTGTCCTGGAACTGAAGCGGAAAGGCAAAGGAGCGAACGGATGATCCCGGTCACGACGCTCTTGCTGGCAGCGCTCGCCCCGCTGACCCCGGTGAGGGGGCTGGGGGTGGTGCCGGTGGCGGATCGAACCGAGGTGCTGATCGAGGTGGAGGGGCAGGTTTCGGTGAAGCATTACCTGCTCCGTCAGCCCGACCGCGTCGTCGTCGACCTCGCCGGCGCGCGGCACGCGCTGCCGCAGAACCGTTTTACCGACATCAACCGCGGCGGTGTGCTGGCGCTCCGGGTCAGCCAGTACCAGCCCGATGTCGTGCGCGTGGTGGTCGACCTGGCGCAGCCCGTCGAGTACACGGTCGACCGGGAGGCCGGGATCGTGCGGGTGTCGTTCCCCAACCCGGGCAGCGCCTTCGAGCCCTGGCACGCCGGGACACGGACGGCTCCTCCCACGGTGGCCGCTGCCCCGGCCCCGCCGCCCCCCGCGCAGGCGGCCGTCCGCGCGCAGGCGCAGGCGCAAACGCCCCGCATCTCGGTCTCGTTCCAGCAGACGCCGATCCTCGACGTGCTGGCCACCTTCGCGGAGTTCTCCAACCGGAGCATCGTCGCGGGCGCTGACGTCACCGGGACCGTGACGGCCGACATCCGCGATCAGCCGTGGGACGTGGCGCTCCGGGCGATCCTCGACTCCCACGGCCTCACCGCCCGGGAGGAGCCGAGCGGGATCATCCGCGTCGAGAACATGAAGCAGCTCCGCGACCGCGAAACGACCGAGGACCTCGTCACGCGGCAGTATCGCGTCAAGTACGCGAGCGCCGACTCGCTCGTGAAGGCGGTCGAAGCGTTGCTCAGCCAGCGCGGGAAGGTCTCCGTCAACCGCTCCGCCAACGCGCTCGTCGTCACCGACAGCCGCTCGGTCCTCGAACGCATCGAGCCCGCGATCCGGCAGCTCGACCTCCGGACGCCTCAGGTCACCATCGCCGCCAAGATCATCTTCATCGACCGGACGGCGCTCGAGGAGATGGGCTTCATCTACGACCTGAAGGACATCGGCGGCGGAAACCAGCTCAACCGGATCGTCAGCGGGTTCGCCGACCTCAACGGCAACGGCGTGTACGATCCGGACGAGTCGACCGACCAGGACGTCATCATCCTGGGCGGCAACTCGATCGCGGCGCTGGCGAACGCCAGCACCCGCATCGCGTCGCCTCAGCTCCAGGTCGCGGCCTCGCTCGCGCTCAGCCGGCACGCGCTCGTGACCTTCATCGACGCGCTCCAGGAGCTCCGGTTGAGCGACGTGCAGGCCGCGCCGGTGATCACCACGCTCGACAACCGCGAAGCGAGCATCCACGTGGGCGAGGAGACGCCGATTCGGGTGGTCGACCTCGGGACAGCGACCGGCGGCGGGAGCGGCGTCAACCTCCCGCGCGCGACCGTGCAGATCAAACCGACCGGGATCATCCTCAAGGTCACGCCCCACGTCACGGGCAACCAGGTCCTGCTCGATCTGCACGCCGAGCGTTCGAGCCTCGCCCTCGCGCCCTCGGACATCGGTTACACCTTCCAGACCCAGTCCTCGCGGACGCAGGTCCTGCTGAACGACGGCGAGACCGCCGTGATCGGTGGCCTCACGGTCGTCGAGAAGGCGGAGTCACGGTCGGGGATCCCGTTCCTCATGAACCTCCCGCTGGTGGGGCGCTTCTTCCGCACGACCTCCGAGAGGGAGAGCAAGAAGGACCTGCTGATCATGGTCAC
>DATCLG010000197.1:0-3269 GCA_036564015.1 Longimicrobiales bacterium | reverse complement strand
TTCGTCGACCTCCACGAGATCGACCCCATCTTCTTCCGCAAGCCGTACTACCTGGCGCCGGCCGAGGGCGGCGAGGAACTGTA
Organism: Longimicrobiales bacterium; assembly: GCA_036564015.1. Classification (GTDB taxonomy): domain Bacteria; phylum Gemmatimonadota; class Gemmatimonadetes; order Longimicrobiales; family RSA9; genus DATCLG01. The sequence goes on along the minus strand of DATCLG010000197.1, from coordinate 3,186 downwards.
TGCCACCGTGCGGGAGGCGATCCGCAGGAGCGGAAAGGTGGGGATCGCGCGCTTCGTGCTCCTGCACCGCGAGCACCTGGCCGTCGTGCGCACCGTGCAGGATACCCTCGTCGCCGAGACGCTGCACTACCCCGAGGAGCTGATCGACCCGCGAGAGGTCGAGCCGCCCGCCGAGGTGCGACTGCGCGAGGGGGAGATCCGCCTGGCCGTCGAGCTGATCCGGCACCTCTCGGGGTCCTTCGACCCCGCAGAGTATCGCAACGAGTTCCGCCAGCGCGTGCTGGAGCTGATCCGCCAGAAGGCCGAAGGTCGCCTGCCACCCGAGCTGGTCCCCCCACCCCCGCCCACGCCCACACCGGTCGTCGACCTCACGCGGCGGCTCAGGGAAAGCCTCGAGCGCGCGGAGCGCGAACGGAGGCGCCGCGCCGCGTGAGAGCCGCCCGCCGGGGACGGCGCGTCGCCTCCGCTTGCCGGACCGGCGCGCTCCCGGCAGATTCGTCGGGTCTTTTTCCCGGAGGAGCGACGGCGTGACCCTGGCCCGCCACCGAAGGCTTCGAGAGCTCGGCCTCGCCGCAGGTACCCTCGGCTCCACAGCGGGCCAGACCCTCATGGTCGCGCTGCTGCCCGTGCTCCTCCACCCCTACGCCCCCTCGGCGGTCTGGATCGGGCTCGCCATCGGCGCCGAAGGCGCGCTCGCACTCCTCGTCCCCTACTGGATCGGCCACCTCAGCGACCACCTCCCCGCCACCCTCGTCCGCCGCTTCGGTCGCCGAACCTTCTTCCTCCTCGTCGCCGCGCCGATCATGGCGATCGTGCTCGCCATCGCGCCCTTCCTCCGCGGGTACTGGCCGCTCGTCGGCGTCGGATTCGCCTACTTCGCGGCCATGCACGCCTACCTCACCCCCCTGTGGGCGCTCGGCATCGACGCCGTGCCCAGCGAACGCCGGGGCCGACTCGAGGGCGTCCGCGGCGCGCTCCACTCCGCAGGCCTCGCCTACGGCCTCGTCATGGGCGGCCTGCTCTACGGCATCTGGCCGCCCCTCCCCTTCCTCGTCGGCGCCACCCTCGTCCTCGCCACCACCGCCCTCACCCTCGCCGCCGTGCCACCGGAGCTCCGCGACCGTGAGCTCGAAACCGCAGAACCGCACGTGCGCGAGGAATGGCGTGTCTGGAAAGAGCTCCGCCACCAGGGACACATCCGCAGATTCCTCGTCGCCAACGCCCTATGGACCGGCTCCGTCGACGGAATCCGACCGTACGTCTTCCTCTACGCCGTCTTGGTCCTCGGCATCTCCATCGCCGAGGCCTCCCTCGTCCTCTTCATCCTCGTCGTCGGACTCGGCCTCGGCGCCTACACCCTCGGCTACCTCGCCGACCGCTATGACCGGGCACGCCTCCTCCAGCTCGGCACCATCATCACCGGCATCGCCATGACCCTCGGCGTCCTCGTGCGCTCCCTGCCCGGCGCCATCGCGCTCCTCGTGGCCGCCGGCATCGGCGCCGCCGCGTTCATCACCCTGCCCTACCCCCTCTTCGTGCGACTCGTCGGCGAACGCGCGCTCGGACGCTACACCGGCCTCTACGTCCTCAGTACGGGCCTCGGCCGGATCGTCGCCCCCACGATCGTCGGCGCCGCCATCGACATCGGCCGGCCTCTCCTCCCCGGCCTCCGCGGCTATCCCCTCATGTGGCCCGTCGCAGGCGCCATGGCGCTGCTGAGCACCGTCCTCCTTCGCAAGGCGGTCCAGCAGCGCCCTGGACCCGAGTAGGCGGCGCGCCGGCCCCGGTCGCGCCCTGCTCGCCTGGCTTCGTTCCGGTCACGCGCCAGCCGCTCCACCCGCCGCGCCCGCCCGGCCCGCTCCGATCGACCTGGTCACTCGAGGCACCAACACGGCTCAGGAACCGGACGGCGGCGCCTGGTCCGCTATGCCCCGTCTCCGCTCCGCCATCCCCTACCGGGCCCGGCGCGCCCGCCACCCCACGGCCGTCGGCATGGCAATACGGGCCAAACCGATAATGGGCTGGAGCAACTCTGGAAAATGGGTGCCAGGTCCGGCCGGATTGGCTTCGTAACCCGTCACACCAACACAACTTACGCACTGGAAAACGGTGCCTGGTCCGCCAAACCCCGTCCGCTAAATCCTCCCCCGCGCCTGCCCCGCCTCGCCCCGCCCTCGTCCGCCCCACCCCACCCGGAACCAGCTCAACACTTCAGGTTATAAGATAAGATGCGCTCGGTTGCGCCTCGCCGTCCCGTGGGCGAGCCGGATCCACGATCCGTACGCCCACGCACGACGGAGCGGGCCGACCCGATTCGAGATGGCCTGGATCGAGGCGCCCCGGCTGAAGACGCGGCTGGGGCGCCTCCTTTTTAGCCGAAGGAGGCTCGATTTCGATGCAGAAGATCCTCAACGGTCGCCTGCGCAGGCACGCCGGGGCGCTCGGCCTGCTCGCGTTCCTCCCGTTCGCGGCGGCGCCGACCGTCGACCCGGCCCCGCCGACGCGCACGACCGACCACGTCGTCGTGGTTTCGATCGACGGGCTCCGCCCGGACGCGATCCAAGAGTACGACGCGCGGACGCTGCAGCGCCTGATGCGCGAGGGGGCGTACACGCTCGAGGCGCAGACGATCCTGCCGAGCAAGACGCTCCCCTCCCACACCTCGATGCTGACGGGCGTCCCGCCCTCGGTGCACGGGGTGCTCCACAACAGTGAGGAGGTGGAGCAGTACGGGTACGTCCCCGTCCCAACGGTCTTCGAGCTGGCGAAGCAGGCGGGCCTGACCACAGCCGCGTTCTTCAGCAAGTCGAAGTTCGAGCACCTGCAGAAGCCGGGGACGCTGGACTACACCCAGGCGCCCAGAGGGCTGGAGAAGTGGATGGCCACCCAGACCGTGGCGGACGTGGCCGATTACCTGGAAAAGGAGCGGCCGAACCTGCTGTTCGTCCACATCGGCGAGCCGGACTTCGCCGGGCACACGCTGGGATGGATGAGCTTCGTGTACGGGTGGGCGGTGCGCCGGGCGGATGGCGCGGTGAACAAGATCATCGAGTCGGCGGACAGGGCGTTCGGGCCGGGGAACTACACCCTGATCGTCACGGCCGACCACGGCGGCCATGGCCGGGACCATGGCTCGGACGACCCGCGGGACACCACCATCCCCTGGATCGCGTGGGGGAAGGGCGT
>DATCLG010000196.1:0-8332 GCA_036564015.1 Longimicrobiales bacterium | reverse complement strand
GGATCGGGCGCCCCGGCGTCGTTCTCGTGGCATTCCTCCTGTTGTCCGCCGGGTCTGCGTGCGAACGGGGGGAGCGAGAGAGGGTGGAGGAAGCGGAGATCCTCGTTCTCGACGAGGACACCGTGCGCCTCGCGCCGGGCGTCGCGATCGTCGAGACGCGAATCCGCTCGAGCCATGCCGGCAGCACCTTCGAGCCGGACACGATCCGGGCCCGGACAGGCGATGTGGTGCGCTTCGTGGCCGCCGACGCCAGGAACTATGCCATCGCGTTCGACGCGGGATCGCTGGCGCCGGAGGCACGCGCCTACCTCGAGCGGACAGGCCAGCTCCGGGGCCCGCCGCTCCTGACGCCAGGCGCGACCTGGATCGTGAGCCTCGAGGGCGCGCCGCCAGGGCGCTACCCCTTTGCCTGCCTCGCCCACGGCGCACGGGGTATGCTCATCGTCGGCGCCGCGCGCGTGCCCGCGCCTTCCTCCTGAAGCTCACTGGCCCGCGGCCTGGCACGCCCCTCGCGTGCCGTTCCAGCCTGTCATGCCGAGAATCGCTGTCCTCCCGGGCGATGGCATCGGCGTCGAGGTGACTCGCCAGGCCGTGAAAGTGCTCCGGCGCGTAGCCGCGGACGCGCAGCTCGAGCTCGGCCTCGACGAGCGGGATTTCGGCGCCGGACGTTACATCCGGACGGGGGTCGCCATCACGGAGGCGGAACTGGCCGAGCTGGAGACGGAGTACGACGCCATCCTGCTCGGCGCCCTCGGCGACCCCCGCGTGCCGGACCATGCCCACGCCCGGGCCATCCTCGGCGGGCTGCGAGCCCGGCTGGACCTCTACATCGACCTGCGCCCGATCCGTTTGCTGGACCCGTCGCTATCGTCACTCGGCCACGCGGCCCAGCCGGTGGACCTGGTCGTCTACGGCGAGAACGCCGAGGGGACGGGCGTCGGGATCGGCGGCCAGCTCCACCGCGGCACGAGCGACGAGGTGGCCCTGGACGAGGGCGTGAGCACCCGGAAAGGCGTCGAGCGCCTGCTCCGCGCGGCATTCGAACACGCGCAGTCCGTCGGCCCCCGCAGGGTCGCACTCGCAGAGCACCCGGAGGCGATGCCGCACCGGAGCGACCTCTGGCGCCGTGCCTTCGCCGAGGTGGGTGCGGAGTATCCGGACGTCGAGCGGGGGGTGGTGCACGTGGAGACGCTCGCCTCGGACCTGGTCTTCCACCCGGCACGCTACGGGGTCATCGTCGCGCCGAGCCTCATCGCCGGCATGATGAGCCACCTCGCGGCCGCGCTCGCGGGACGCCCCTGGCTCGTGCCTCGCGCCGAGCTCCATCCCGGGAGGCCCGGCCTCTTCCGGCCGATGCACGGGCCCGCGCACGACCTGGTGGGGACGGACCGGGCGAACCCGGTCGGAGCGATCCTCGCCGCCGCCCTGCTCCTCGACCGCCTCGGGTTCGCCCGTGAGGCCGCGCGCATCGAGGCGGCGGTCCGGCGCTCGATCCGGCTCGGCCAGACGACGCCGGATCTCGACGGCACGCTCGGCACCGATGCCGTAGGCGACTGGATCTGCCGCGAGCTCGGGGAAGCGGACCTCTGAACTTCTAGGCTTCACGGGCGTAACGTATCGAGGCACAATCATTCCGCGTCCCAGGCGTACAGGCCGCGCGCCTGGCGAAGCGCCCGGCCCGGACCGCTGCCGCGGGGATCCGGCGGGTCTCCGGCGACGAACATCCCGGACGGAGCACTGGTCTGGCGACGCGGGCCGGCGCGGACCCCCCGCATCCCCCGCCGGGTGAGGCCTCCGGGCCGCAGGGCGCACGGCGGGCCAGCTTCCCTGGAGGTTGGAACGGAAAAGCGGGCAGGCGATGCGCGCCCCGCCTGCCGGGAAAGGAATGGACCATGGGAACCCAGGGTCACTCGACAGATGTCGTGTTCCTATCGGGCCGGCGCACCCCGTTCGGCTCGTTCGGCGGCACGCTCAGGGGCTTCACCGCCACGGACCTGGCCGTCTTCGCCGCGAAGGCCGCGCTCGAGAGCGCGGGCGTGCCCCCCGAGGCGATCGGCCACGTCATCTTCGGCAACGCGCTCCAGACCTCCTCCGACGCCATTTACCTGGCACGCCACGTGGGGCTCCGCGCCGGTGTCTCGCTCGAGACGCCCGCGATCACGATCAACCGCCTGTGCGGCTCGGGGTTCCAGGCGATCGTGACGGGTGCCCAGGAGATCCTCCTGGGTGAAGCCGAGGTCTGCCTCTGCGGGGGGACGGAGTCGATGAGCCAGGCGCCCCACGTGGTGCGCGGCGCGCGGTGGGGCGAGCTTCGCCTGGGCGAGGCGGGTTCGCGGTTCGAGGACCTGCTGTGGTCCGCGCTGACGGATCGATACTGCGGGCTCTCGATGGCGCAGACGGCGGAAAAGCTGGCCGAGTGTTACGGCGTGACACGGGAGGAGGCCGACGAGGTCGCGTACCGGTCGCACGTCCGGGCGAAGCAGGCCTGGGACGAAGGACGTTTCGCCGCCGAGGTGGTTCCGATCCCGGTCAGGACCCGGAAGGGGGAGATCCTCTTCGAGCGCGACGAGCATGTCCGCCCGGATGTCAGCCGGGAGGCCCTCGCCGCCCTGCCGCCCTACTTCCGGGAAGACGGGCTGGTCACGGCCGGGAACGCGAGCGGGATCGGCGACGGCGCGGCGGCGGTCGTCATCGCGAGCGCGCAGTGGGCCGAACGCCACGGCATCCGGCCGATCGGTCGCCTCGTCTCCTGGGGCCTGGCCGGCGTGGAGCCGAGTCTCATGGGGATCGGCCCGGCGCCCGCCAGTCGCAGGGCGCTCGAGAAGGCCGGGCTCTCGCTCGACGACATGGACCTGGTCGAGGTGAACGAGGCGTTCGCTCCGCAATTCGCCGCGGTCGCACGCGAACTGGGACTCGACCCGGAGAAGACCAACGTGAACGGCGGGGCGATCGCGCTCACGCACCCACTGGCCGCCTCCGGCACCCGCATCACGGTCCACCTGCTCCACGAGCTGCGGCGCCGTGGCGGCCGCTACGGCCTGGGGACCGCGTGCATCGGCGGGGGGCAGGGGATCGCCGTGGTGGTGGAAGCGTTCCAGTGACCGGGCAGCGCCCGCGTGCCGGCCGTGCGGGGGTCCGGAGCGCCGCGCGGGCCTGCACTGGCCGCGCCTGGCACGGAGCTTGACTTCCGAGGGGCCGGAGCGTCTTTCGGCCCTGTTGTCTCCGATCGAGCGCATGAGGTGGAAAAAGCTGGTCCCCTGGGTCGTCCTGGGGCTCCTGGCATGCGACGGGAAGGGTAGGGATCGTGCCCAGGCTGAGCGCGCGGACTCTGCAGTGCGAGGCGGGCCGCCGGTCGCGCCCGCGCTGACCGGCACCGTCGCCGGCGGGGGCGATTTCTCCCTGGAGGAGCTGCGCGGTTCGCCGGTGGTCCTGGTCTTCTACCGCGGCGCCTACTGCGGCCTCTGCCTCCGCCGGCTGCAACTGCTCGAACAGCACAAGGACGCGTACGACGAGCTGGACGCCAAGATCGTGGCCGCCACCCCCGACTCGCCCGAGACGGCCGAGCGCACGGCCGACGAGCTGGACCTGGATTTCCCGATCGTCTCGGTGACCCGGGAGGTGGCCGAGCGCTGGGGGGTCTGGCCCGCTGGGGAGAACGTGCCCCGGCCGGCCACGTTCGTGCTGGACCAGCACGGCCGGATCAGGTTCCGCCACATCGGCCAGACGGCCGCGGACCGCGTGAGCGACATCGAGCTCCTGGGGCGGATCCGGGCGCTCCGGAGCGAAACGCGCCAGGTCGCCGCGAGGTGAGCCGTGGGTCGTCTCCGCCGGCCTCCGTCTCGTGCGCTGCTGCTGGCCCTGCTGGCCGCCGGGTGCGGGGTGCCGGCGGTGGGGCCGGAGAGGGAGCCGGCGCAACCCCGTCGCCTCACCGAGTGGCGGGTCGGGATCGCGGAGCATCTCGGGCTCTGGTACCACGGGCTCGCGTACGTCGGCGTCGGGGCTGCGGAGGACACGGTGCTCCCGATCTACCGGCCGGGGTACGTCGACAGCATCGCTGCCGCGAAGCGACGCATGGGGATCGGCCCGACGCCGCTCGAGCAGCGGGCGGCCGAGTTCCGGGAGCGGTTCCGCGACGGAGAGGCCTACCGCGGCCTGCAATTCCTCCCGCTCTACTTCCGCGACGCTGACGCGTTGTTCTCGGGGATCCGACTCTGGGCCCGCGCCGGCGGCGATCCGCGGCGCGTCGGCTCGGCCGCGGGGGCGCGCGTCGTCGCCGTGCTCTCCACGCTCTTCCCTCGCGCGGCGCAGCGTCAGGCGGTGGCGGAATGGGCGTCGGTGCTCGAAGAGGAAACCCGGTCCTTCTACCACGCGTATTGGGAGGGCGAGGCCCCACGGCTCCAGCAGGCAACGACCGCGGTCGAGCAGGAGTGGCGAACGCTCGCGCCCGCGCTGGCGAACTTCCTGGACTACATGCGGCTCCGCGGAGGCGAGCTCTTCCTGGTGCCCGCACTGGGAGCCGAAGGACGAACGGTGACCCAGGGCCTGGCTAACCCCAGGGTCGCCGTGCTGGCTCCGCCGCCGGGCGCGCCAGAGGCGGCCGTCTGGAGCTTCGTGCACGAGTTGCTCTATCCCCTCGTGGGCGACGTGATCCGGGAGTACCTCGCACCTGTCCGCATCCGCGAGCTGGGCGAAAGCAAGCTGGCGACCCGGGCGGCGGTGCGCGGGGGCGCGATCCTCCTCGCGCGAGCCGCGCCCGACCGGGTGGCGAGCTACCGTCGCTTCTTCCTCGAGCAAAAAGGCATCGCCGGAGCAGACGACGAAGCGGCGTTCGCGCGAGCGTTCCCGCTCCCGGATGAGCTGGAGCGCGGCTTGACCGAAACCCTCGAACGAGCCCTCGTCGGCCTCTGAACCGCCCGTTATATTGAGCTCCGATGACGGACGAGAACCGTGCCGTGTCCCCCGACAAGGGGATCACCCGCCGCGAACTGCAGGCGGTGATCCGCCGCGCCGTCGAGCTCTACGCGGTCGAAGCCGACGCCGAAGAGCGGCTCTCCGAGGAGGAGGTGCTCCGGATCGGCGCCGAGCTCGGGCTCCCGGCCCGTCACGTCCGCCAGGCGCTCTACGAGCTGCCGACGGGGCAGCCCCAACCCACGCTCGTCGAACGTGCCCTCGCCCGGGTCTACGGAAGCTCCTCCCTCGCCGTGGCCCGTTCGGTTCCGGGAGATGCGTCCGGGGTGCTGCAGCTCCTGGAGGAGTACCTCACCACCCGGGAGTTCCTGCAGCTCCGCCGCCGCCAGGGCGACGAGCTCCGGTTCGAGCCCGCGGGCGACGCCATCTCGAAGCTCAGCCGGGCCTTCAGCCGGCCGGCCCGGCAGCACCGGCTGGCCTACGCCCGGCGCGTGCTCCTCAGGGTCCGGGCCCTCGAGCCTCGGCTCGCGCACGTGCGCATCGAGCTCGACCTGGGTGACCTGCGGAGGCGCGCCACCGCTGCCGGGCTCATCGGCGGAACCCTGGCCGGCACCGTGCTGGCAGGCGTGGCCTTCGTCGGCGTCGGCGGCGTGCTGGCGACGGTGGCCTCCCAGCCCGTGGCCATTACGGCCGGGCTCGTCGCCGGCGCGTGGACGTTCGCTGGCACGGTGATCGCTTCGGTCAGGGCGTTCGCCAGGCGCTTCCGCAGCCGCGTCGAGGCGGCACGCCTGGAGGTCGAGGCCTTGCTCGACCGACTCGAGCGCGGAGAGCGACTCGAGCCGCCGCCCGCGCCCTGGCGGCGTCGGCTCGAACTCGGCCTGGGACGGGGCCGCCCCGCAGGCCGGTCACCCTGATCTGCTGTTCCTGACGCAGGCGTCATCCCACGGAGGCAGCATGGCCAGGATCCGCACGGTCGCCGTCGTGGGCGCCGGGCTCATGGGGAGCGGCATTGCCGAGGTCTGCGCCCGGGCAGGCTACGAGACCTGGGTCCGCGAGCTCACCGACGACCTCTGCCGGCGCGGCCTCGACGCCATTCGCCGGAGCCTGGACCGGGCCGTCGAAAAGGGAAAGGTCACGGCGGAAGCCCGGGAAGAGGCCCTCTCCCGCATCCATACCACGACCGCCCTCGAGGACCTCACGAGCGCCGACCTCGTCATCGAAGCGATCACCGAGGAGATCGACCTGAAGACCGAGCTCTTCCGCGCCCTCGATCGCCTCTGCCCGCCCGAGACCATTTTCGCGAGCAATACCAGCTCGCTCACGATCACACAGCTCGCCGCGGCCACCCAGCGGCCGGACCGGGTGGTGGGCCTCCACTTCTTCAACCCGGTGCCGGTCATGAAGCTCGTCGAGGTCGTGCGCACCATCGCGACCAGCGACGGGACGTTCCACAGCGCCATGGAGTTCGCCCGGACGCTGGGGAAGGAGCCCATCGAGGCCAGGGACGCCTCCGGCTTCATCGTCAATCGCCTCCTCGTCCCTTACATCCTCGATGCGATCCGCGGGCTGGAGATGGGCCTGGGCAGCATCGAGGACATCGACAAGGGCATGACCCTGGGGACCGGCCACCCGATGGGCCCGTTCGCGCTCGCGGACTTCGTCGGGCTCGACACCCTCTACCGGGTGGCCGAGATCATGTTCGAAGAGTACCGCGAGCCCCGGTTCGCGCCGCCCCCGCTCCTGAAGCGGATGGTGACGCTGGGGCGTTTCGGGCGGAAGTCGGGCCGCGGCTTCTACGACTACACCGGAGAAGAGCCGGTCCCGGCGGATCTGCGTCTGTGAACGCGCCGATCACCGGGCCGCGCTCAGCGTCCTGGGCCCGGGGTGGAGTTCGTCGGCTCGAGCGCCTGCCAGACGTCATTCCCGTAGGGGAAGAAGAGGTGGTCGTAAGGGACGGTGTCCTGGACCGGGGCGTAGAGCGCCATTCCCTCGAACTCTCCGACCCGTTTGAAGGAGGAGCGCGGCTCGTGGATGGGCCGGCCTGCCGGACGCCACTGGCGGCCGCCGAAGACAACGGGCCGGCCCTCCTGTAGCCACTCGAGCGAGTCCGGGTTGTAGCCCCGGACCTCGGGCGCCAGCGCTCCCTCTGGCGCCGCCTCCGCCGCTGGTCTCGCTCCCGTCTCCACCTCGTCCCGCCCGCAGCCGCCCGCGAGACTCGAAAGCAGGAGGAGGAGAACGAATCGCCTTCCGTGCATGCGGGCTCTCCGCTTTCTCCGGGGATCAGGAGTGCAGGTGGTGTGCCGGCGGGCGGCTGGCGGACCCGGCATCGATTCCCGTTCCCATCGGGAAGGTCGAGTGGGACTTGTAGTTGCGCCTGCAGATCCGGCGCCTTTCTTCCGGGGTCGGCCCGTCGCGCTATCGATTGACCCGGAATGCCGTAGTCTCTGCGATCTCTGGCCAGAGTCAGCGGACCGGACAGAGGGAGCTGACCAGGCACCGAATCCCGGTACGAGTATGGAAGATCGGCTGGGACTTGGGGTTGCGCCGGCTATGTCCGCGAGCATCATGGAGCCGGCACCGTTTCTCGCTCTTCAAAACACGTCGTGGCCTGAAGACAAACGGGTTGCTCCCGCGGACCTGGCGCCCTTTTTCCGGAGTTGCCCCATCCCACCGTATCGGTCTGACCCGAGATACCATCGCCCGGCGGCCTCCGGGACTGCGCGGCGGACCCGGCACCGATTCTCCGGCACGGAAGTCGGGTGAGGCTTCGGGTTGCGCCGGTCCTGCCCGCGGACCTGGCACCCAGAATCCGGAGTTGGGCCGTCCTGCTACCGGCTGACCCGTAATGCCATGGGGCCGGCCGTGTTTGCCGCGCCGGGGCGGGACCAGACGCGGGTCGGGGCCCTGCGAGGCGCGGCTCGTTGGGAGGAAAGCAGGCAGCCAGTGGCCGCGACGCGGGATGCGCGGGGCGGCGACGGACCGGGCGCCGACTCCGGCATGGAAGCTCGAACGGGACCGAGAGTTACATGGTCCGGGCGCGCGGACTCGGCGCCGGACCGGGCCTGATCGATCCCGCGGTCGATGAGCTCGTCATGCCGTGGTCCGCCCGTGACCCGTCCGGAGCCGCGGCGGAGCGGGTCCGGCTGCCGGAGTGGCGCGGCCGGGCGCGGGCGGTGGTCGCGCCTCAGTAGAACAGGAACGTCACGCCGAGGATCAGGTAGACGGCCAGGAGCTGCAGCCCCTCGAACCAGTGGGACTCGCCATCCAGCGAGATGACGGTGACGACCGCGGTGGCCAGCGCCACGGCCAGGACCTCCAGGTCGGTGAAGACGAAGTCCATCGGCTGACCGAACGCGAGCGCCACGAAGATCAGGACGGGCGCGACGAACAGGGCCACCTGCGTGCTGGAGCCGATCGCGATCCC
>DATCLG010000195.1:0-9137 GCA_036564015.1 Longimicrobiales bacterium | reverse complement strand
CTCCCCGCCGAGGCGAGCGTCGCCAACCCGGTGGACATGCTCGCCTCCGCCACCCCCGAGCAGTACCGCGAGGCGGTCCGGATCATCGGGCGGGACCCGAACGTGGACGCGCTGGTGGTCATCTACATCCCGCCGCTCGTCACGCGGCCCGAGGACGTGGCCCGCGGGATCATCGCCGGCGCACGCGCGCTCGAGCGCGAGGTCCCCCTGCTCGCCGTCTTCATGCAGTCGCGCGGCGTGCCCGAAGAGCTCCGCGCCCCGGACGTGCGCATCCCCTCCTTCGCCTTCCCCGAGGACGCCGCGATCGCGCTCGCCCGCGTGGCCCGATACGGCGAGTGGCTCGCGCGGCCGCCCGTCGTCCCGCCACGCTTCGACGACTTCCGGCGCGATGAGGCCGCCGCCATCGTGGCAAAGGCGCTCGCACGCGGCCCGGGCTGGCTCGAGCCCGACGAGACCACAGCCCTCCTCGCCTGCTACGGCCTGCCCGTCCTCGAGCAGCGGAGGACGACGACGGCCGAGGAGGCCGCGCGGGCGGCCGCCGAGCTCGGCGGCCCGGTCGCGCTCAAGGCGATCGCACCGGGGCTCGTCCACAAGACCGAGGCCGGCGCCGTCCGGCTCGGGCTCGACCCCAACAGCGTCGCCGACGCGGCGCGCGAGATGGCCGCTCGACTCGAGCACTCCGGGTTCTCCCCCACCGGCTTCGTGGTCCAGCGCATGGCGGAGCCGGGCATCGAGATGATCGTCGGCGTCGTGCACGACCGGCAGTTCGGGCCGGTGCTCGCCTGCGGCGCGGGCGGCACCCTCGTCGAGCTGCTCAAGGACGTCTCCGTCCGGCTCACGCCCGTGGGCGAGCGCGATGCCGAGGAGATGGTCCGCGAGCTCAGGACCTACCCGCTCCTCACCGGCTACCGCGGCGGCCCCGCGTACGACGTCCGCGCCCTCATCGACGCGATCCTCCGCGTCGCCGCCATGGTCGAGGACCTGCCCCAGGTCGCCGAGCTGGACCTCAACCCGATCCTGGTCCACGAGCGAGGCGCCACGATCGTGGACGCGCGCATCCGCGTCGAGCCCACCGCCCCCACCCCCCTCCCCGGCGCCCGCGCGTAGCCGCGGGTCCGCGACGGGCGGGCCCTGCGGGCGGATGAGATTTGTTGGACGATATAGGTCGTCAAACGAAAGAATCATGAAGGGGATTGCGACGTGACCCGGCGCGCTCGAACGACCCGGCCACGCGGCAGGAGAGCGGCGCGGCCAGAGGGGGCCTGGCCAGACGCGTGAAAAGCCTGGCAGGGGAGTCGGGGCGGGCCCTACGCCATTTCCGGCGCTGCACTACAGACGGAGGCGGCGGCCGCGCCTACCTTGGCAGCGGAAGGGCGCTCGCCCGCAGCAGGAGGTGCGCATGTCCCGCAGCCCCGCCCCCCTCCCACCCCGCCGCCGCGCGGCGCGCTGGACGGCGCTCGGCCTGGCCGCGACCCTCGGCCTCGCCCCGCCCGCGCACGCCCGGCAGCAGGAGCCCGGGAGCTGCGAGCCCGCGGCCGCCGCCCCTTCCGGCCGGGGCGATGCCCACGCGCGGGCGCCCCAGCAGCACGGGCTCCGCCTGCTCCTCAACATCCCCGCACGGCGGCTGGAGGTCTTCGAGGGGAACGAGCGGACACGGAGCTACCCCGTCGCCGTCGGCACGCCCGCGCACCCGACGCCGACCGGCGAGTTCGCCATCTCGCTCGTCGTCTGGAACCCGTGGTGGTACCCCCCGCCCAGCGACTGGGCCAGGAACGAAAAACCGGTGCCGCCCGGCCCCAACAACCCCATGGGCCGGGTCAAGCTCCGGTTCGACGACCTCTACTACATCCACGGCACCCCGGACCCCAGCAGCATCGGGCGCGCAGCCTCGCATGGGTGCGTGCGCATGTCCAACCGCGACGTCGTCGAGCTCGCCCGGCTCGTCCACCGCTACGCCTCGCCCGACCTGAGCGCGGCCCGCCGCGAGCGCATCGCGACCGACCGCCGCAACACCCACACCGTACCCCTCGCCCTCCCCGTCCCCCTCGAAGTCGTCTACCGCCTCGTCGAGGTCCGCGCCGGCCGCCTCGAGATCCACCCCGACATCTACCGCCGCGCCCGCCGCCCGCTCGACGAGCAGGTCGTGGAAGCGCTCTCCCGCGCGGGTTACGACCCGGCCGCCCTCGACCCGGAGAAGCTCGGGACGCTCCTGCGCGAGGCCGCCCGGGGCTCCGTCTCCGCGCCGATCCACGAGCTCCTCCGTGAGCCACTCCCTCCGATCGGCGGGTGAGCCACGGCGCCCGACGCGGCCCCGGGCCCCGGACCACGGCTCAGCGCCGGGAGAGCGCCGCCCGCCTGGCGTCCAGCTCGGCCTCGAGGCTGTCGCACACCAGCTCGCAGAGCTCGAAGATCGACGGGTCCGCGATCCGGTAATAGACCTTGAGCCCCTCCTTGCGCCGGGCGACCAGGCGGTGCCGGTAGAGCAGGCCGAGGTGCTTGGAGACGTTGGCCTGGCCGGCGCCGGTCTCCTCGACGAGCTCGGTGACGGTCTTCTCGCCGTCGCGGAGCGCGTTGAGGAGCTTGAGCCGCATGGGCTCGGCGAGCGCCTTGAAGCGAGCGGCCAGGAGCTCGAGCGCCTCATCGCTGAAGGTACGTGGCATGCCTCCTCCTCTTCATTCCTGTATTCCCCGATCAGAATATAAGGACAGGGACGCGATTTTTCCAGCAACCGGGCCGCCCGGGTCCTTGCTTCGTCTCCCATGAAACACTACATTACTATACAGTGAAAATAGCCGCGCCAGAGCGATGCCGGCCCGCCCGCCGGGCTGCGCCCGCCGCTTGCGGTCCGGGGTCCACACCCGTCGGGAGCCCGGCTCGCCCACGCGGCTCCGTCGGAGCCGGTGCGAGTGGCGCGGAGGAGAGGGTGACATGTACTGGAAGCGGTTCTACGACGAGAAACTCGCCCAGGCGAGCTACCTGGTCGGGTGTCCGGCCACGGGTGAAGCGCTCGTGGTGGACGCGAACCGGGACATCGAGCAATACATCGCGGACGCGGACCGGCACGGCCTCCGGATCACGCACGTGACCGAGACGCACATCCACGCGGACTACGTGTCGGGCAGCCGCGAGCTGGCCGCGCGGACGGGGGCGCGGCTCTTCCTCTCGGCCGAGGGCGGCGCCGACTGGCAGTACGGCTTCGCCGCCGAATCCGGCGCGGTGCTGCTCCGGGACGGCGATCATTTCATGGTCGGCAACGTGCGGGTGGAGGCGCTGCACACGCCCGGGCACACGCCCGAGCACCTGTCGTTCCTGGTCACGGACACGGCGGCCGCGGACCAGCCGATGGGCGTCTTCACGGGCGACTTCATCTTCGTCGGCGACGTCGGTCGGCCGGACCTGCTGGAGCGGGCGGCGGGGGTGAAGGGCACGATGGAGCCCGGGGCGCGCGCGCTCTTCCGGAGTCTGCAGCGGTTCCGGTCGCTGCCGGACCATCTGCAGATCTGGCCGGCGCACGGGGCGGGCTCGGCGTGCGGCAAGACGCTGGGCGCGGTGCCGCAGAGCACGCTGGGCTACGAGAAGCGCTTCAACTGGGCGTTCCGGATCGAGGGCGAGGACGAGTTCGTGCGCGCGGTGCTCTCGGGCCAGCCGGAGCCGCCGCGGTACTTCGCCGAGATGAAGCGGATCAACCGGGACGGGCCGCCGATCCTGGGCGGCTTCGCGCGGCCGGCCCGGCTGTCGGAGAGCCGGCTGGCGGGTCTGCTCGCCGACGGCGCCCTGGTGATCGATGCGCGTCCGGCGTCGGAGTTCGCGCGGGCGCACGTGCCCGGCACGATCAACATCCCGCTCGATCGCTCCTTCAACACGTGGATGGGCTGGTTCGTGCCGTACGACGTGGACTTCTACCTCATCCTCCCGGACGACCGCTGCGTCCACTGCATCGACGAGGCGGTGCGCGACCTCGCGATGATCGGCCTGGACCGGGTGGCGGGGTACTTCGGGGCGCAGGCGGTGGAGCGGTGGGCGGCGGAGGGGAGGAAGCTGGCATCCATCGACGAGATCCAGGCGCACGAGCTCGCCGCGAGGCTGGAGAGAGGCGAGGTACGGGTGATCGACGTGCGGGGACGGGCGGAGTGGGAGGCCGGGCACCTGCCGGGTGTGCCGAACCTTCCGCTGGGCTACCTGCCCGACCGGCTGGCGGAGCTCCCGCGCAACGAGCCGATCGTGCTCCAGTGCCAGACCGGGACCCGTTCCGTCATCGCGGCGAGCCTCCTGGCCGCGCGCGGCTTCCAGAACGTCGCGAGCCTCGCCGGCGGCCTGGCGCGGTGGCGCGCGGAGGGCTACCCGGTCGAGCGGGCGGTGGAGGAGGGGGCGGGGAGCGCTTCCGGATGACGGCCCCGCCCCCCGCCTGACCGGCGGGGACGGGGCCGTCGCGCTGGCTGCGTGGCCGCGGCCATCACGGCCGGACGCTCAGCAGCACCTTCCGTTCGACTTCCGGGCCCCGCTCCGACGACGCCTCGATCTCGTAGGTCCCGGCCTGCAGCGTCGTCGAGAGCGAGCGCGTCTCGCCCGGCTGCAGGTCGTCGGCATCGCTGTCCATCCCCGGACCCTCGAAGGACAGGTCGTACGGCACGGCGGCGTTGTTCGTCACGTAGATCACGGCCGGCCCCGGCGCGACCACGCTGGGCGTGACGTTCAGGGCCGTGGGGGTGATCTGGATCGTGACCGTCTGCTGCTGGAGCGACACCGGCTCCGCCCCGGTGCTGGGCGCAGTCCGTTGCGACTGCGGCGTCGACGCCGTGTCCTCTCGCTGCCCCGTGCGCTCGGTACTAGGCTCGCACGCCGCGAGTCCCGCGAGCGCGAGGGCGAGGAAGACGGAGGACATGGCTCCGGCGCTTCGTCTCCCCAGGGTTCGATAATCGGTCACTGGCCTGCTCCTGTCGGGCGTCCTGGTCGCGCTATCCTCGCCAGCTCCACCGTTGCAATCGCCATACCCCCGTCGCGGACCTGGCGCCACTCTCCGCCCGCCTTGCCCTCCCCGGCACGCAGCATCAAACTTGCGGCGGCCCGGGCCTCGAGCCCGGCCCGGCACGAATTCACGGCCGGACGCTGTCCGGCGATTCGACCCACGCATGTCAGATCACGCAGACCCATCGGTCGAGACGAGACTCAGCCGCCGCGAGGTCCTGGCCGTGTTCAGCGGCCTCGTCCTGGCCATGCTCCTCGCGGCGCTGGATGCGACGATCGTTGCGACGGCGCTCCCGACCATCGTCGGTGAGCTGGGCGGCCTCGAGCGGCTCGGTTGGGTCGTGACCGCCTACCTGCTAGCGCAGACGGTCGCCACCCCGCTCTACGGGAAGCTGGGCGACCTGTACGGCCGGAAGGTCCTCCTCCAGGCCGCGATCGTGCTCTTCCTGCTCGGCTCCGTGCTCTGCGGGCTCAGCGCGAGCATGGGGCAGCTCATCGCTTACCGGGCGATCCAGGGCCTGGGCGGCGGCGGGCTGATCGTCACCTCCCAGGCCGTGGTCGGCGACATCGTCTCGCCGCGGGAGCGAGGGCGCTACCAGGGGATCTTCGGCGCGGTCTTCGGCCTGGCCAGCATCGCCGGCCCGCTGGCGGGCGGCTACTTCACCACGCACCTCTCCTGGCGCTGGATCTTCTACATCAACCTCCCGTTCGGGCTGCTCGCGCTGCTGGTGATCGGCGCGACGCTCCCGCGGCGCGCCAGGAAGGTGAAGCGCTCGATCGACTACGCCGGCGCCGCCCTGCTGGCCGCGACCCTGAGCGGGATCATCCTGATCACGGACCTCGGCGGGACGGCCTTCGCCTGGAACTCGGCCCCCGCCTACGCCCTGGCCGCGATCACCCTCATCGCGCTGTTCGCCTTTCTCTACGTCGAGCAGCGCGCCAGGGAGCCGATTCTCCCGCTCCGGCTCTTCGCGAACCGGGCGTTCGCCGTCGCCTCGGCGATCGGCCTGATCGTCGGGTTCGCGCACTTCGGCTCGGTGACCTACCTCCCGCTCTTCCTGCAGGTGGTCAACGGAGCGAGCCCCACGGGCTCGGGGCTCCAGCTCCTGCCGATGATGGCCGGGAACCTCGCGACGTCGATCGCGGCCGGCCAGCTCATCAGCCGCCGGGGCCGGTACCGGGTCTACCCGATCCTCGGCACGGCCGTCATCACGGTGGGGCTCGTGCTCCTGTCGCGCATGACGGCCCGGACGACGATCCCCGAGGCCGCGCTCAGCATGCTCGTCCTCGGGATGGGGATGGGGCTCGTGATGCAGGTCCTGGTGATCGCGGTCCAGAACGCCGTCGACTACGCGGACCTCGGCGTCGCGACCTCCGGCGCCACGCTCTTCCGCCTGATCGGCGGCTCGCTGGGCACCGCGATCTTCGGGGCGATCTTCGCCTCGCGGCTGACCGCGTACCTCGGCCACGCGCTGCCCGCCGGGGCGGTGAGGGTGGGGGAGGGAAGTGGGCTGAGCCGCGAGCTGCTCGAGCACCTGCCGCCGGCGGTGCGCGCGATCTACGTGAACGGCTTCACCGTCTCCCTCTCGACCGTGTTCCTCACCGCAGCCGGGGTGGCGTTCGCCGGGTTCCTGCTCGCCTGGCTCCTCCCGGAGCAGCCGCTCCGGGAGACCGTGGCCGCCGCGGCCGGCGACCTCGGCGCGGAGACGGAGGCGGTCTTCCCGCTGCCCACCGACGCCGGCTCGATTGCCAGGCTCGAGCGGTTCCTCTCCCTGATCGCCGACCGGGACATGAAGAGGGGCTACATCCAGGACGTCGTCGCGCGCGCCGGGCTGGACCTCTCCCCGCTGGCCGCGTGGCTGCTGGTGCGCCTGGACCGCGATCCCGAGCTCGACCTCGACGCGCTCGCCGGACTGCGGCGGATCGATCGTGCGCGACTCGAGGAAGCGGTCGCAGAGCTACGGGGGAAGAGGTTGATCCGGGAAGAGCCCGCCACGCCCGCCCGGCCCGCCCGCCGGGAGCCGACCCGTCGCGGCCGCGAGGCGCTCCGCCGCCTCACCGCCGCCCGGCGCCGGCGCCTCGCCGAAGTGATCCGCGAATGGGCGCCCGAACGCCAGGCCGACCTCGCGGCTCGCCTCGGCTGGCTGCCGCGAGAGATCGTGCCCGATGAACAGGGGAGGTGGGCATCCTGAGAGGAGAAAGACACGGGCGCCGGCCGGGCTCAGCCCCGCGCCGGCGCCCTGCGCGTATCCCATCGACGAGACTCAACGACCCAGCGCCGCCGCCACCGCCTCCCGCAGCGGCGTGGTCGGACGGCCAATCAGCCGGCTCAGGTCGCGGCTGTCCGTGTACAGCTCCCCGCGCTGGATCCCCAGGTCCGCATCGGCGAGCGCGCGGGCGTACCCCTCCGGGACCCCCGCGCCGACCAGCACCTGCACGTACTCCTCGGGCGAGAGGTTGCGGTAGACGACCCGCCGCCCGCTCTGCCGCGAGATCTCCTCGGCGAACTCCGCCATCGTGAAGGCCTCGTCGCCGCCCAGCTCGTACACCCGGTTCTCGTGGCCTTCGCCCGTGACCACCACCGCCGCCGCAGCCGCGTAGTCCGCCCGCGCCGCCGCGCTCACCCGCCCCTCCCCCGCGCACCCCACCAGCTCGCCCCGCTCCAGCGCCTGCGGGATCAACGGCGTGTAGTTCTCCAGGTACCAGCCGTTCCGCAGGAACACGAACGGGATCCCCGACTCCCGGATCAGCCGTTCCGTCGCCTTGTGCTCCTCCGCGAGCTGGATCCGTGTCCTGTCCGCGTTCAGGATGCTCGTGTACGCGATCAGCCCCACGCCCGCCCCCTTCGCCGCCTCCACCACGTTCCCGTGCTGCGCCACCCGCCGGCCCACCTCGCTGCCCGACACGAAAACCAGCCGGTCCACCCCCTCGAACGCCGACGCCAGCGTCTCCGGCCGGTCGTAGTCGGCCTGCCGGACCTGCACACCCCTGCGGGCGAGCTCCTCGGCCTTGCCAGGATTGCGCGCCGCCGCGACGATCTCGCCCGCCGGGACGCCGCGCTCGAGCAGCGCTTCCACGATCAGGCGCCCGAGGTGCCCCGTGGCTCCAGTCACCGCGATCATCTCAGATCCTCGCTCTGCAGACCAGGCACCGTTTCCCGCTCTCGTCCCCCACACCGCAGCCGGCCATGGCTATGATCTGCGACGGGTTCGCGCCCCGCAACCCCAAACCGCGACACGGGCGCGACACACACGATCGACTCGGGAGAACTGCACCGCGGCTGCAAACGGAGCGGCCGGCCGTCGGGCCGGGATCCGCGGCCAGGCAGGCCGCTCCCGCACGACGGCCGGCGCGTCCGTTCCTCCTGCCGCGGCGCGGTCAACCGGCCAGCTTCTGCCGCACCGCCCCCAGGTGGTAGGCGACGTGCGCCACCGCCGCGAGCGCCCCGCCGAACGACCGCTCGTCCGCCAGCGCACGCTCCCGGAACGCCGCGACCAGCGCCTCGTAACCCGCCCGCAACCGCTCCCGCAGCTCCCGCCACTGCGCCTCGTCCACCGTCGAGACCCGCCAGCTCTCCGACCAGTCCCGCCCCTCCCAGCGGTCCAGGATGAAGTCCACCGACGCGGAGAGGCTGAAGACCATGTGGTGCACGTGCGCCGCGATCGTCGTGCCGTTCGGACCCGACGGCTTCGACGCCTCCTCCGCGCTCAACCCATCCAGCATCGCGAACCACCCCGCCGCCGGGCCACCGTCCGTGAAGTAGCTCCAGCGCTGCTGCGGCCCCTCGAACCCCTCCTGCAGCACCCCGAGCAACTGCTCCAGCACCTTCTCCGGCGCGACCGCCGTGCTGCTCATGATCCCCTCCTGTCGTGGTGGCCCGTCCGACCGGCCCCGTGCCGGCCGGCGACGCGGGGAAGCTAGACTTCGGAGTTTGTTCGGGCAAGGGGCCTGGCAGCGCGACAGCCCGCCGGCGCTGCGGCGGCTAGCGGCGCTCGAGCTCCCGGGGCTCGGCCGGCGCCATCAACCGCTCGGCACGCTCGAGCCGGTCGGCCAGCGCGAGCCGCTCGGCGAATTCCATCCGCTCCTCGAGGAGCTCGACCCGACGCGCCAGGGCATCCACGGCCTCACGCGCCGCGGCGTCGCGTTCCCCGCGAAGCGCCGCGCGCTTCTCC